>NZ_JBNWCL010000007.1:0-325782 GCF_053522445.1 Agrobacterium sp. 22-221-1 | reverse complement strand
GTTGCACAATGACCGTCTCGCAAGCAGGCAGGTCGTTCTTTTCGAAGGATGATGTCCGCTTCGATGGCTCATGGGACAGGAGTGGACATTCTCCTCGCGACCCCATGCCGGCCATCCTTCTCGTAGACAGTTGACGACGATGATTGCGGTACAGTTTTCTTCGGACTGACGGCATCGAGCGCTTGCCGAAGGAAGCGCAGTCGGGTCGTTTCCGGATAAGCGCGCCGAAACAACCGACCCAAGATGCTCTCGATCTCATCCTCATTCGAATGGCTGCACGCAATCATCTCGCCGATACCGATCAGAACAGCGCCATGCTCTGGCAATTTGCCCGAACGCACACGATACCTGACAAGGCGCGTCAGAACCGAGCCATCGCTCTTCCAGAGCCCTCCGGCTCCGCCTTTTCGCAGCAGTCCTGTAACATAAGCTCGCTGTAGATGGTTGGCGTCTCCCGTGCCTTCGCGTCCCATCAGCCAAGCGACGGCTCTGAGGACACCGGGCGCGAGCTTTGGATCGGCTCTATCGTCCGTCATGGGTTGACCCGGAAATGTCCCGCCCTTTGGTAAGTCCATCGATGTAGAGCGCTGCGTCACGCGCCGCAGCCCCCTCCAGCCTCGATATGCAGAACGGCCATTTGCCTGCCATACGGTTCAGGCTGTTGGAAAGTAGATAGACCTCACGTTCGCCCTCGTGAGGCGTAAGCAGAAGATAACGGTCATGGAATGCCTGTCGCGGTCCATCGACCAGGTTGAGGACCGTTAGGCGACGGGCGGCATTGGGAATGCCGTCGCTTCGAAGGTCTCGCAGCACCGTTTGCAGTTCATTGAGCAGGTCTGGATTTGGTTCGTTTGTTTCCGGGTCGGATGTGAGCAGACTTGTGACGACGGTCAGATCGATGTCCAGACTCTCGAGCCGTAAAATGACCCGCTTCAGCGTATCGATCCCGAAGTAAGGATCGACGATCGTGCCGGCGCTAACGCGCGCGCCATCCAGCAAACTATTGAAGTGAGCGATGACGCCGACTTCCTCTGAAATGCCTCGTTGAAACCAGCGGTCGCTGCCTGATGGGGGCACTAGCCTATGCGTAAGCGCCCGCATGGTGGTTCGGTGGATCTCGAAGGCCGTATCGTTTTCCGCGCCGATCATCGATCGGTTCGTGGATCGCGTCCGAACTTTAGATGCGCGGTCTTGCAATTCCGATCCGAGTCCCTGCGCCGAGCGAGTCAACGGGTCGTTGATAGCGAGCGTTGGTCCCATCGCAGACATGTTGAGACCGATACGGAGAAGAAGCGAATGCTCCTCGAACTGGATCAGCATGCCTGACGGATCAAAGACAGATATCTTGTAATGATCGAACGGGACCGCTGTCACTGTCTCCGACACCGCAGGCCGTAAGGCAGTCAACTTGGAGAAAACCAGCTCCGCTCCGAGTTCCAGTTCGACATGGACCGAGCAGCCCTCACGATCTGCTGTTCTGGCACATTCGGTTGAAGGCCTCCCTGCCATCATTGATACTGGCAGATGCACGTGTCAGGTTGTAAGTCGCAAGGGGCAAGCTTTTTCCAATCATTTACGAATAAAAAGGTCGTCGATGCCCAATAGGTGGAGTTGCATGGCCATAAGCGTTACTTATCTCAAGGGTTCTCTTGATGCCTGTATTCTCTCGGCGGCGTCTCCAGCAGATGCTTGATGATCTTTCGGCTTATCTCGATCAAGAAAAAGCCCGCGATCTCGTTCAGAGGCTCGAATCGAAGAAAGTCGATCAGGCGCTGCCAGGCGAAATGGAATTGGCGATATTGTGGGCGATTTCGAACACCGGCGACATCGTCATCGAGCCGGAGTGGTGGGGTGACAACCGGCGGCCGGATGCTGTCTCCGAGACCATTGTGTTGGGCACGCAGGTTGCTGTTGAAATCGCGGCGGCCACGGATAATTCGATTTCGCCAGAAGAGGCGATGGATCGCGTTGCTCTTTCCATTACTGAGTTCTGCAACCGGCTGTCGAAGGGAGCAGGTGATCACTTCTATTTTCGTTTCGGCGAGACCACAAAACGCCTCGAGGGACGAAGCTTTCGACAAGTTCTGGCTCCTTCTGATTTTCAGTTGAGTGAAGAGCTGGGGAAGAGGTTGAGGGAATGGGTACGCGAAGATCGATTTAAGTCAGAGAAAATCACTCTAAGTGAGCCAGGGCTTTTGGTGGAGGTGGAATGGAAAAGCTATCGCCAGATCCGATACCATAACATCTGGACATCCTTGCCGCCCCAGGCTTATTCGCTCGAAGAGAACCCGCTTTTCGCGCTTCTTCGCCGAAAGGCAGATCAACTCCGCGCGGCGACAACAGGAACAGTCCGCATCATCGTCGTCGCTGATGTTGGATCGACCCTTTTGAACCGCATGGGTAAGATCGGGGAAAATGATCCGGGGGGACGAAATTTTTCCGCGCGGCAGATCATTCACCGCTTTGTCCAATTACACAGCCGGAAGATTGACGGCGTCGTGGCATTGAGTCCGAGAAAGGAGCTGCGAATGGGGAGTAGCGAACGAAAATGGGTAGCTCGGGGCTTCTATACCGAGGCCGGCGAAAATGCGTGTGTGGCGTTTGCGAAAATCCTTGAGGCTTTGCCACTTCCACGCTTCGCTGGGTATCAGGCTAGGTCGTTATTCCGTCAGGGCTGTTTTTCACCGAAGGCAATGGGATGGTATCTGGGGCTAAGCATGGAGAGTAAACTTCGAGATAGGAATGATCCGAATAGCGGGCGACAGGAAAGCGTGAGAATTCCTGCACGGATGTTCTTGGATCTTATGGCGGGACGCATCACCGAGGCACAGTTTCGGTACTTCCTCGGTGAAAGAAATGGTGAAAAAAATTTCCTCGCCAATTGGCTCGACAAGGGCCTGACAATCTCAGGTGCGGAATTGGCGCCAAGGAATCTGGACGAGGAAAACGATCACATAATCCTTCATTTCAGTGATGATCCAGTTGCTCGCCCGTTAACAGTGAAAGGATAGACTTAGCAAAGGGGAAATCTCGTGCGCGGGTAAACTGGCACCAAATCGGTCAGTTCGTCACTTGAGGTGGATGTCCGAGTTGGGGCACAATGGACCAAGTGGAAATGATTTCCGCAGATGCGCTTATTAACTAGCTGAATTTGCAAGTCTCCATAGAATCAGGCCCCCGCAACCAAATATCTTCAAGACTGTCAAAGGGCTCCGAAACAACGCGGAGCCCTTTTTGCATTCGCTGTGGTTGCTCACGACATCAATCACCCTACCTACGCCACGGCCAACTCCATCTTCGGCATTGCCATGCACCACAAAACCGTGATGATGCACAATCATTCCCCTTCGGACAAAAAACGCCGTGACCGCTGATCCCTTGCATATCCTCAAGACCGTCTATGGCTACGATGCGTTTCGCGGGCGGCAGGCTGACATCATTCGGCATGTAATGGCGGGAAACAATGCCTTCGTTTTGATGCCGACGGGCGGTGGAAAGTCGCTTTGTTACCAGATCCCGGCGCTTGCTCGTAATGGCATGGGGTTGATCGTCTCGCCGCTCATCGCACTGATGGTCGATCAGGTCGCTGCTCTGCGTCAGGCCGGTGTGCGGGCCGAAGCTCTTAATTCCGATCTTTCCCCGGAAGAGCGGCGCGCGCTTTGGCGGGATATGCGGGCCGGCAAGGTCGATATTCTTTATGCCGCGCCGGAAACCCTGCTCAAGCCTGATGTCCTCGATGCGTTGCAACCCATCGACCTGTCGCTGATCGCGGTCGACGAGGCTCATTGCCTGTCCCAATGGGGGCATGATTTCCGGCCGCCCTACCGCCAGCTAGACACGCTGATCGAGCGTTTTCCCGATACGCCGCGCATGGCGCTGACGGCGACGGCTGACGAGCCCACGCGCGCCGAAATTCTCGGTCACTTGGGGATTGAAGAGCACGATGCCTTCATTGCCGGGTTCGACCGTCCTAATATCCGCTATGCGATCATGGAAAAGGATAATCCGCGCGCGCAGCTGAAGCGCTTTCTGAAGGACCGCGACGGTGAGAGCGGTATCGTCTATTGCCTTTCTAAACGCAAGGTGGACGAAACGGCGGCATGGCTGCGGGAGGAGGGTCGCGATGCGCTACCCTATCATGCTGGCATGGACAAGGCTGCCCGCGAGGAGAACCAGACGCGTTTCCAGCACGGCGAGGCGGTCATCATTGTCGCGACCGTCGCTTTCGGCATGGGCATAGACAAGCCGGATGTACGCTTCGTGGTTCATATCGACCTGCCCGGCAGCATCGAGGCCTATTATCAGGAAACGGGCCGAGCCGGTCGTGATGGTCTGCCGTCGGACGTGCTCATGCTCTACGGCTACGAAGATATTGCCCTGCGCAATCGTTTCATCGAAGAATCTGATGCCGCGGACCAACGCAAATATATGGAGCGCCAGAAGCTCGATGCGCTGCTCGGCCTCGCAGAAACGGCCGGTTGCCGCCGGCAGGTTCTGCTCTCCTATTTCGGCGATCGGTGCGAGCCCTGCGGCAATTGCGATACCTGCGCCGAGCCGCCGGACCTGTTTGATGGGGCCATCGCCGCGCAGAAACTTCTGTCCTGTATTTATCGCACGGGTGAACGTTTTGGCCAGGCCTATGTCATTCGCGTATTGCTGGGTGTCGAGGACGAGCGGATTTCCCGCTTCGGACATGATCAAATCACCACCTACGGGATAGGCAAGGAGCATGACAACCGCACATGGCGCGCCATCCTGCGTCAGCTGGTTGCGTTACGCATGATTGAAGTGGATCTGTCGGGACATGGCGGCCTGTCCATCTCCGAGGATGGACGGCGGTTCCTGCGCGAAAAACCGGCATTGATGCTGAGGATACCATCCGCTCCCCGTTCTGCAAGGCAACAGACGCCGCGCAACACGGTATCGACGGTCTTGCCGGAATCCGATCGCAGTCTTTTTGAGGCGCTGCGTGCGAAGCGCATGGAAATTGCCCGGGCACAGAACGTTCCGCCCTACGTGATTTTCCACGACAAGACCCTCATCGAACTTGCGACGATAAAACCAGCCTCGGCGAAGGAAATGGCCGAGATTCCCGGCGTCGGAGATACCAAGCTCGAGCGCTACGGACCTGCCTTTCTGGCGGCGATCATGCAGCACGCCGCTGGCGAGTGATCGGCAGATATCCAAATTAATAGCCGAATAATAAAACCGCAGAGCGTTGCGAAGGCTCAGCCGGTCGTGTCCTTGAACAGTACGTTCTGATCGATGAGATAGCGCGAAAACAGGGGCAGGCTCGCGCCGCCGATTGCCCGCGCCTGGCTACCGACCGCACCTTCGATGATGTCAGGCACTGTGACACCCTGCAGATCGTGGTGTTTAAGGGCTAGGCGGGTGGCGGCGACGATTCTGGTTCTGACCCAATCGGGAAAACCGCCATCGATGATGACGCTCGAAAAATCGATGATGGAGGCGGCGGCAATGACGGCCTGCGCCAGCGCCGCGGCGGTTTTCCTGATCCAGCTTTCCAGCGGCTCGCCGAAATCGATCCACTCGTCCGGAGAAAACCACAGGGGGCGCGGATCGATACCCTTTTCGCGCAGCATGTTTTCCAGAACGAAGATCGACGCGATTTTCAGAAGTTGGACGGTATTGCCATCCTGCCCCTGCACCGGCAGGGGGCCGATGGCGCCGGCCGTTCCCGTCTTTCCGGAAAATAGCGCCGAATTCAAAACGACGCCGCCGCCTATGAAGGAACCGATGAAGACGTAAAGAAAATCCGGATAGTGCTGGCCTGCGCCAAAAACCAGTTCGGCGCCGCAGGCGCTGGTCGCGTCGTTCTGCAGAAAAACCGGATAGCTGACGTTTTCGGCAATTTCCGACCGGATATCGACGCCCCGCCATCTCTCCATTTCAATCTGTGGAGCACCCACTTCCTGGGCCCAGTTCCACAATTCAAATGGAGCGGCGATGCCGACGCCAGCAATTTTCTCCCGCTCCGCAGGGGAAAGCTTCGATTCCAGTTCCGTTATGCCGTCGATTACGAAGGGTAGTATCCATTCCGGAAGAGGGTAGGGATAGGTTCTGCGCAGCTTGAGCCTGATCCGGCCGACAAAATCCATCAGCACGAGATCGACGCTGCGTCGGCCGATCTTCACACCGAAAGAAAAGACGGCGTCAGGATTAAGCCGCATCGGCGTCGATGGCTGGCCGACTTTGCCGCGCAGCCTTTCACCGCGAATGAGAAGCCCGTCCTTTTCAAGCGAGCGCATGATGACCGAGACGGTCTGCGCTGAAAGGCCGCAAAGTCTTGATATCTCGGCTTTTGACAGTCCGCCGTGACGGCGAACGAGAGACAGCACGAGCCGCTCATTATAAGCGCGCACTCCGATCTGGTTGGCGCCGCCGCTTATATCCATGGTGGTGGGCGGCGCCGGCGGCGCCGTCTCGACAGATTGTCTCATAGTGTCATCCTCCCGCCCGCCCTATCCGCCGCGACCGATACAGCAGGCTTTATGGCAATCTTGCTATCGCAACGTTAAACGACGTGGCGATATTCCTCCCTGCCGCATATTAGAATGCCATAGGGAATTAATAATTCAATCGGATTTATTTATTGACAGGCGTTTCCTTTGGTGGTTCCATCTGAGCCAACGGTCGTCGATCTCGGAGGAGACGGGATCGTCGGGTAACCGTCACGGTGCTCAAATATCCATTGGGAGGATCTCATGAAGACCACTGTTTCCGCTCTTCTGGGCGCGCTTGCGCTTGGCGTTTCTTTCGCTTCCGTTGCGTCTGCGGCCGATACTTCGGTTTGCCTCATCACCAAAACCGATACCAATCCCTTTTTCGTCAAGATGAAAGAAGGCGCGACCGCCAAGGCTAAAGAACTTGGCGTGACGCTGAAATCCTATGCCGGCAAGATCGACGGCGATTCCGAAAGCCAGGTCGCTGCCATCGAGACCTGCATTGCCGATGGCGCCAAAGGTATCCTGATCACCGCATCGGACACCAAGGGTATCGTTCCGGCCGTTCAGAAGGCGCGTGATGCCGGTCTTCTGGTCATTGCCCTCGATACACCGCTCGAACCCGTCGATGCCGCTGATTCCACCTTCGCCACCGACAATCTTCTGGCTGGTGAGCTGATCGGCAAATGGGCTGCCGGTAGCCTCGGCGACAAGGCCAAGGATGCGAAAATCGCCTTCCTCAACCTGACCCCCTCCCAGCCGACGGTGGATGTGCTGCGCAACCAGGGCTTCATGAAGGGCTTTGGCATCGACGTGAAGGACATCAACAAGATCGGCGATGAAAACGATCCGCGCATCGTTGGCCATGATGTTACCAATGGTAACGAAGAAGGCGGCCGCGCGGCGATGGAAAATCTGCTGCAGAAGGACCCGACCATCAACGTCGTCCACACCATCAACGAACCTGCGGCAGCCGGTGCTTATGAGGCTCTGAAGGCGGTCGGCCGTGAAAAGGATGTTCTGATCGTTTCCGTCGATGGCGGTTGCCCGGGCGTCAAGAACGTGGCGGAAGGCGTGATCGGCGCGACCTCGCAGCAATATCCGCTGCTGATGGCGGCGCTCGGCGTGGAAGCCGTCAAGAAGTTTGCCGACACCGGTGAAAAGCCGAAGCCGACCGAAGGCAAGAACTTCGTCGATACCGGCGTGACGCTGGTAACCGACAAGCCGGTCAAGGGCCTCGACTCCATCGATACGAAGGAAGGTCTCAACAAGTGCTGGGGCTGATGCCTCACCGTTGAAACCCGCGGGGGCATTCGTGCCCCCGCCCTTGGACCAGAATGAATATCGGGCACGATCCGGGGGATCGGACAAAGGAACAAAACGAGCGCGTCACGCGTCCTGCGGGGATGGCATAGGCCGCTTCACAACACTTTGAAATCTACGCATCATTCTCTTTGGAGATAGACCCCGGTTGTCAGGGCTGGTGCGATAGAGCGATCGGGAGGAAAATCCATGAGCGATCAGCCGGTGCGGGCTCAGCCGCATAATGAATTTGAAAAAGTGCTTTCGGGAAGTTCGACGCAGGTCGCCGCTTTCGATACGCACGACAAGAGCGTGCTGGAAAAACTACAGCACTTTCTCCACTCCAGCCCGGCGGCCGTTCCGCTTATCGTTCTGGTGCTGTCGCTGATTGTTTTCGGCCTGCTTCTCGGCGGCAAGTTTTTCTCGGCCTTCACGCTGACCCTTATTTTGCAGCAGGTCGCCATCGTCGGTATTGTCGGGGCGGCGCAGTCGCTGGTCATCCTGACGGCGGGCATTGATCTGTCGGTTGGCGCGATCATGGTCCTGTCCTCCGTCATCATGGGACAGTTCACCTTCCGTTACGGTCTTCCGGCGGAACTCTCCATTCTCTGCGGCCTTGCCGTCGGCGCGTTTTGCGGCTTCATCAACGGTATTCTGGTCTCGCGCATGCGCCTGCCGCCCTTCATAGTCACGCTCGGCATGTGGCAGATCGTACTGGCGACAAACTTCCTCTATTCCGCAAACGAGACGATCCGCGCCCAGGATATCGCCCAGCAGGCGCCGATCCTGCAATTCTTCGGCGCCAATATCCGAGTCGGCAGCGCGGTCTTCACCTATGGCGTCATCGCTATGGTCCTGCTCGTCGCCCTTCTCTGGTATGTGCTGAACCGCACCGCCTGGGGTCGCCACCTTTATGCTGTGGGTGACGATCCGGATGCCGCCGAACTTGCTGGTGTCAACGTCACGCGGATGCTGACCACCGTTTACACGCTGTCCGGCCTCATCTGCGCCTTCGCTGGCTGGGCCTTGATCGGCCGCATCGGCTCGGTTTCGCCGACCGCCGGTCAATTCGCCAATATCGAATCCATCACTGCGGTGGTTATCGGCGGCCTGTCGCTGTTCGGCGGGCGTGGCTCTATCATGGGCATGATCTTCGGCGCCCTGATCGTCGGTGTCTTTTCGCTTGGCCTCAGGCTTATCGGAACAGACCCGCAATGGACCTATCTGTTGATCGGCGTCCTTATCATCATGGCTGTCGCAATCGACCAGTGGATCAGAAAGGTAGCAGGCTGATGGCAAAAGAACCCATTCTCACAGCACGCAATCTCGTCAAGCGCTACGGTCGTGTGACCGCCCTCGACCATGCCGATTTCGACCTCTATCCGGGCGAAATCCTGGCGGTGATCGGTGATAACGGCGCCGGCAAATCCTCTCTCATCAAGGCGATTTCCGGTGCGGTGACACCCGATGAAGGGGAAATCCGGCTGGAAGGCCAGCCCGTCCAGTTCCGCTCGCCGATAGAGGCGCGCAAGGCCGGCATCGAGACGGTCTATCAGAACCTCGCCCTGTCACCGGCGCTTTCCATAGCCGACAATATGTTTCTCGGCCGTGAAATCCGCAAACCCGGCATTCAGGGCAGCCTGTTCCGGGCGCTGGACCGCCCGGCCATGGAAAAATTCGCCCGCGAGAAACTGTCGGAACTCGGCCTGATGACGATCCAGAACATCAACCAGGCGGTGGAAACCCTCTCCGGCGGTCAGCGTCAGGGTGTGGCTGTGGCGCGTGCAGCGGCCTTCGGCTCCAAGGTCGTCATTCTTGACGAGCCGACGGCGGCGCTTGGCGTCAAGGAAAGCCGGCGTGTTCTGGAGCTTATTCTGGATGTGCGCTCGAGAGGCCTGCCGATCGTCCTCATCTCGCACAACATGCCGCATGTCTTCGAGGTCGCGGATCGCATCCATATCCACCGGCTCGGCAAGCGCCTGTGTGTCATAAATCCGAAGGACTACTCCATGTCCGACGCCGTCGCCTTCATGACTGGCGCCAAGGAAGCGCCGAAGGAAACGCTTGCCGCATGACGCTGAAGCTTGAAACGATCGCCGAAGACGTTCTTCGGCGGGCAGAAGGTAAATTCCGTTTTATCGTCGCCATTGCCGGTCCCCCTGGGGCCGGCAAATCCACGCTGGCGGATGCCCTTTGTGATGCTTTGCTGGCACGGGGCGAAACGGCCGCCGTCCTGCCCATGGATGGCTTCCATATGGACAATGGCATCCTTGAAGAGCGGGGGCTGCTGCCGCGAAAAGGCGCGCCGGAAACATTCGACGTGCGCGGTTTCCTCGATATCGTCTGCGCCGTCCGCAAGGGCGAGCAGGAGGTGCTTGTTCCGGTTTTCGACCGCTCCCGTGAAATCGCCATAGCGTCTGCTCGTGCGGTTGCGCCGGAAACACGCTTTATCCTTGCTGAAGGCAATTATCTGCTGCTGGACGAGGCGCCGTGGACAACTCTTTCCACAAGCTTCGACCTCACCATTTTTGTAGGGCCGTCCGTCGTGGTGCTTGAGGAGAGGCTGCGGAAAAGGTGGCTGGGCTATGGTCTCGACGAGGCCCAGATCCACGCCAAACTTTTCGAAAACGATCTTCCGAACGGAAAAAGGGTGATCGAAAACGCCCGTCCCGCCGATATCCGCATCGATATCTGGGAATAGATTAACGCTTTTCTCTCTTTGGGCGGCGGCGAGCATGTGCTGTTAAGCCTTTGTTGACCATGTGTTGAATCTTTTTGATCCACAGGGCGGGGCTTTTGTGTGTCTATTCATTGACGCGAAAATTTCCTCATATACTATATGTGGTGTTCGAGGTTCTTCCGATTCGCAAGAGTCGGGAGCTAAGACGGGAATTCGGTGCGTAACGCCATCAAAGGTGAAGCAATGCCGAAACTGCCCCCGCAACTGTAAGCGGTGAGCATCGTTCCGATTTGGGTCACTGGAGCCAAAAGCTCCGGGAAGGCCGGAATAGATGTTGTGACCCGCAAGTCAGGAGACCTGCCTTGAGCGCAAACGTCCACGGGCGGGGTGTCCGGAGGAAGGTGTATGACGCAAATGATTTGCGTGCGCCCTTTTCTGCCCCCTCCAGAACAAGCTTCGGGGTGAAGTCATGCCAGTTCATTTGTTTGAGTTGCTGCGCTCGTCGGCGTAGAGAGTGATTTTACGCGGCTAAAAGCCGCGCACGCCCACCCCAATGACAGATCCATCGCCGCCCGATTGTAATTGCAATCGGCAATGTTGAGCCGTGTCCGAAACCGGCTTCGAAAGAGGAAATCATGACCGTCACCGTTTACAGCAAGCCCGCCTGCGTCCAATGCACCGCCACCTATCGCGCTCTCGACCGCATCGGCGTCCCCTATGAGATTGTCGATATTTCCGAAGATGCGGATGCGCTCGATCATGTCCGCGGTCTCGGTTACATGCAGGTTCCGGTGGTCGTTGCCGGCGAACGCCATTGGGCGGGTTTCCGGCCGGATATGATCGGCTCTATCAGCTGAGGCGGCGGGGCGATGGGCCTGATCGTCTATTATTCCAGCCGCTCTGAAAACACCCATCGTTTCCTTCTGAAACTGGGACGGCGTCTGTTTCGCCTGCCGCTCGGCGCGGAGGAAGATGTTCCCCATGTGTCTGAGCCCTATGTGCTCGTCACCCCCACCTATGGGGGCGGCGGGACGAAAGGTGCCGTGCCGAAACCGGTCATCCGGTTTTTGAACCAGCCCTCCAACCGAAATCTTATTCGCGGCGTCATCGCGGCGGGAAACACGAATTTTGGCGCAGCTTTCGCATCCGCCGGAGATATCGTCTCGCGCAAATGCGCCGTGCCGTTTCTCTATCGCTTCGAGCTTCTCGGCACGGAGGAAGATGTCGCCAACGTCAAACATGGATTGGAACGATTTTGGACACGCTGACCTCGAGCGCCATGCGCAAGGACGCCAAACAGCCGGCAGCCGCAACCCAGAAACCGCTCGATGCGGCTCTGGACTACCACGCGCTGAACGCGATGCTGAACCTTTACGACGAGAACGGAAAGATCCAGCTCGACAAGGATCGCCTGGCCGCCCGGCAATATTTCCTCCAGCACGTCAACCAGAATACCGTCTTTTTCCATAACCTCAGGGAAAAGCTCGATTATCTGGTGACTGAGGGATATTACGAACAGGAAGTGCTGGATCAGTATTCCTTCAATTTCGTCCGTGACCTCTATGACGAAGCCTATGCCCGGAAGTTCCGCTTCCCGACCTTTCTCGGCGCCTTCAAATATTACACTTCCTACACACTGAAGACCTTCGACGGAAAACGTTATCTGGAGCGTTACGAGGATCGCGTCTGCATGGTGGCGCTGGCCCTTGCGCGTGGCGATGAGCAGCTTGCCCGCAATCTGGTCGATGAAATCATTTCAGGCCGCTTCCAGCCGGCAACGCCGACCTTCCTCAACGCCGGCAAGAAGAGCCGTGGTGAGCTGGTCTCGTGTTTTCTGCTGCGTGTGGAAGACAATATGGAAAGCATTGGTCGCTCTATCAATTCGGCGCTGCAGCTTTCCAAGCGCGGTGGCGGCGTGGCGCTGTCCTTAACCAATATTCGCGAATTCGGAGCGCCGATCAAACAGATCGAAAACCAGTCTTCCGGCGTTATTCCCGTCATGAAGCTGCTGGAAGATTCTTTTTCCTATGCCAACCAGCTTGGCGCGCGCCAGGGTGCCGGCGCGGTCTATCTGCATGCCCACCACCCGGATATCATGCGCTTCCTCGATACCAAGCGCGAAAACGCCGACGAAAAAATCCGCATCAAAACCCTGTCGCTCGGCGTGGTGATCCCCGACATCACTTTCGAACTCGCCCGCAACAATGAGGATATGTATCTGTTCTCGCCCTATGACTTGGAGCGTGTCTATGGCGTGCCGTTGACCGAGATTTCGGTCAGCGAAAAATATCATGAAATGGTTGCCGACAGCCGCATCCGCAAGAAGAAGATCAAGGCGCGCGAATTCTTCCAGGTGATCGCCGAAATCCAGTTCGAGAGCGGTTACCCCTATATCATGTTCGAGGATACGGTGAACCGCGCCAATCCGGTTGCCGGCCGCATCAGCATGAGCAATCTCTGCTCGGAAATCCTGCAGGTCAGCGAAGCGAGCGAGTTCAACGCCGATCTGTCCTATAGCCATATGGGCAAGGATATTTCCTGCAATCTCGGCTCGCTCAATATTGCTTCGGCGATGGATTCCGCCGATTTCGGCAAGACGATCGAGACCTCCATCCGGGCGCTGACGGCAGTGTCGGACATGAGCCACATCTCGTCCGTTCCTTCGGTGGAAAAGGGCAATGATGCCAGCCACGCCATCGGGCTTGGCCAGATGAACCTGCACGGTTATCTGGCGCGTGAGCGCATCTTCTACGGTTCCGAAGAAGGCGTCGATTTCACCAATATCTATTTCTACACGGTGACCTATCACGCTATCCGCGCCAGCAACCGGCTGGCGGTGGAAAGGGGCCAGAGCTTCAAGGGCTTTGAGAACTCCAAATATGCCTCGGGCGACTATTTCGACAAATATACCGACCGGGAATGGTTGCCTGCGACGGAAAAGGTGAAGGCGCTGTTTGAAAAGGCCGGCATCGCCATTCCGACGCGGGAGGACTGGGCGGTATTGAAGAAGGACGTCATGGCGTCCGGTCTCTATAACCAGAACCTTCAGGCTGTGCCACCGACAGGCTCGATCTCCTATATCAACCACTCCACCTCCTCCATTCATCCGATCGTTTCGAAGATCGAAATCCGCAAAGAGGGCAAGATCGGCCGCGTTTATTACCCGGCTTCCTATCTCTCCAATGATAATCTTGAATATTATCAGGATGCCTACGAGATCGGCCCGGAAAAGATCATCGACACCTATGCGGCCGCGACCCAGCATGTCGATCAGGGCCTGTCGCTGACGCTGTTCTTCCGCGATACGGCGACGACGCGTGATATCAATCGGGCGCAGATCTATGCCTGGAAGAAGGGCATCAAGACCATCTACTACATCCGTTTGCGCCAGATGGCGCTGGAAGGCACGCAGGTTCAGGGCTGCGTTTCCTGCACGCTCTGAATTGAGGGACAAGACAATGAACATCGCCGTAAAACCCGTGTCCCGCATCCGCGCGGTCAACTGGAACCGCATCGAGGACGACAAAGACCTCGAAGTCTGGAACCGCCTGACCTCGAATTTCTGGCTGCCGGAAAAGGTGCCGCTCTCCAACGACATCCCCTCCTGGGGAACGCTGAAGCCGGAAGAACAGAAATTGACAATCCGTGTCTTCACCGGCCTGACATTGCTCGACACGATCCAGAACGGTGTCGGCGCCGTGCGCCTGATGGAGGATTCGGCAACGCCGCATGAGGAGGCGGTGCTTTCCAACATTTCCTTCATGGAGGCCGTGCACGCCCGCTCCTATTCGTCGATCTTCTCGACGCTCTGCCTCACCCCTGACGTTGACGACGCCTATCGCTGGTCTGAGGAAAACGAATTTCTGCAGCGTAAATCCGCGCTCATCATGCGGGAATATGACAGCGGCGATCCGTTGAAGAAAAAAATCGCCAGCGTGTTTCTGGAAAGTTTCCTGTTCTATTCCGGCTTCTACCTGCCAATGTTCTGGTCAAGCCGCGCCAAGCTCACCAACACGGCGGATTTGATCCGCCTCATCATCCGCGATGAGGCCGTGCATGGCTATTATATCGGCTACAAATTCCAGAGGGCGGTGGAGCGTCTCAGCGAAACGCAGAGACACGAGATAAAGGATTTCGCCTTCGATCTCCTGCTCGAACTTTACGATAACGAGGCGAAATATACCGAAGACCTGTATGACGGCGTTGGTCTGACCGAGGACGTCAAGCAGTTCCTGCATTACAATGCCAACAAGGCCCTGATGAATCTGGGTTATGAGGCTCTGTTTCCGGCCGAGGCCTGCCGGGTCAATCCGGCGATCCTCTCGGCGCTCTCGCCCAATGCCGACGAGAACCACGACTTCTTCTCGGGCTCCGGCTCTTCCTATGTCATCGGCAAGGCGGTTGCGACCGAAGACGAAGACTGGGATTTCTGAGGCCGGTTTGTCGGCAGGACCCGCAAAAGCTATTGCGGGTTCACCACCTGGCTCGCAAGGCGGAATGGGCTGGCGACAGTGGCGCCGATCGCATCGAAAACAAAGGCTCCGGCACTGTTGATATCACCCCCGCGCCTGCTTGCCTCAAGTTGCGGCACCATGGAGGCCAGCGCCGCATAGCGGTCGTGGTTGAGTGGGTCCGACGCCTTCAGATTGGAGATGTCGACGAATTGCACGCCCTCCTTGAGAGCGGCTTCCTGCACTTGGCGATCGGTGACATCCAGCGCGCCGATACGGGTAACGTCGGCACCGAGGATGGAAGAGGCTTTCAGCGCGCGGTCGTCCTTGGAAACGAGAACGGTGAGCGGCGGGCTGAGCCGGCCGACAACCTCGATCTGCTTGCGGAAGACATCGGCATCGATATCGGGCGCAGCCAGCACCACCTGCAGCTTGGCGATGACATCGTTCCTGCCCTGGAAGCGCAATTGCCGCAGCGCCTCCATGACCAGCCAGCCGCCCATGCTGTGCCCGAACACGACGACGCTTTTCTTCGGGGTCTGCCGGGTGAGATCGATCAACATTGCGGCGAGCGCATCGCGTGAAAAAGTCGCGGACTCCTTGTCGGCCACATAGCCGGCGACAGAGGCTTGCGACGGCCAGGAAAAGACCAGCGGCACGCCGTTCATATTGGCATCTGCCGCCATCTGCGCCGCGCGGAACAGAGCTTCCTGATAGCTGTAATTATAGCCGTGTACAAAAAGTGCGATCTGCTTGCCGGAGCGGGCTACGTCGCCAAGATCGGCATTAAAGCGCGTCTTCGTCAGCATATCGGCCCTGGTAACGACGAAATCCTTTTTCGGGTCGGGCTTGCCGCTGGCCCATTCGATTTTTCCGCTTTTATGAGTGGGCGGAATGGAAATATCGAAACTGGCGTAGTTCGGCTCCATCGCCCGCTCCGTGCCGAAGCCCTTTTTCGCGTCCGTGTTTTTCTCCCGCGTGCTCGCCACGAAGGCGGTCACGATTTTCGTGTCGCGGGTCTTGGTGTTGACGGCCTCCAGCACATCCGCCCCCGGTCGGCCTGCGCATGAAGAGAGAAGACCGAGAGTGAGAAACAGAGAAAAGATCAGGCGCATGAATGGGCTACCGATGATGAGGACCGGCTCATAAATAACCGGCGACTAAAAAAGTTGCTACTGAAGAATGAATTGCACTCTAGCGGCTGTCTTCGGTGCGGACGGACGTTCCCCACCTTGCTATCCGTCCATCTTCGTTTTAGGCCGTAAACATGACGAACAAGGTGTCGCTTTTACGGCTGAAACTCACGGACTTCCGCAATTATGCGGCGGCTGCGCTCACGCTCGATGAACGCCATGTGGTGCTGACGGGCGACAATGGTTCCGGCAAGACCAATCTTCTGGAGGCTGTCTCCTTTCTTTCACCCGGAAGGGGCCTGCGCCGCGCCACCCTGTCTGATGTGACGAGGGTAGGGGCTGAAGCCACCGGCTTCTCGATCTTCGCCGATGTCGAGGGCATGGATGGCGAAGTCGCCATCGGTACGGGAATCGAAGGCGATGGCGAGGTGGTGTCGCGTCGCCTGAGACTGAATGGGACTCCGGTGAAATCCGTCGATGAATTGACTGACCATCTGCGGGTATTGTGGCTGACGCCGGCCATGGATGGCCTCTTTACCGGCTCGTCCTCGGACCGCCGGCGTTTCCTCGACCGGCTGGTGCTGTCGCTCGACCCTGCCCATGGGCGGCGGGCAAGTGATTTTGAAAAGGCCATGCGCGGCCGCAACCGCCTGCTTTCGGAAGGCCGCTTCGATCCGGTCTGGCTGGACGGCATCGAAAAGCAGATGGCCGAACTCGGCATCTCAATGGCGGTCGCCCGTTACGAGATGCTCAGCCTCTTGAAGAGCCTGATAGAGGGGCGGGCGGGCAATGCCGCTTTCCCTTCCGCGGCGCTTTCTCTCTCTGGTTTCATGGACGATGGGCTCAATCGTCCCGCCGTCGATCTGGAGGATGAATACAGGCTTATGTTGCGCGATGGCCGGTATCGTGACGCCGCTGCCGGCCGCACACTGGATGGCCCGCACCGCGTCGATCTCTTCGTGCGCCATGCGGAAAAGGACATGGAGGCCGAGCGCTGCTCAACCGGGGAACAGAAGGCGCTGCTGGTGGGGCTGGTGCTTGCACATGCGCAGCTGACCGCCAATATGACGGGTCATGCGCCGGTGCTGCTGCTGGACGAGATCGCCGCCCATCTGGATGAGGGCAGGCGGGCGGCTCTGTTCGATCTCATTCATGCGCTTGGCGGCCAGAGTTTTATGACCGGAACGGATACGGCGATGTTCTCTGCCCTTGGCGACAGGGCGCAATTCTTCAATGTATCCCACGGGAGCATCACCGCATGACGGCTAAAAGATGGAGGGCGACATGGATCCGCTGAGCCCGGAAGAAATCGAGCGCTACAAGCGCCATATCCTGTTGCCGGAAATTGGCGGCGTGGGCCAGCAGCGGCTGAAGGCGGCGCGTGTGCTGGTCATCGGGGCCGGCGGCCTCGGTGCTCCTGTCCTGCATTATCTTGCCGCCGCCGGTGTCGGCACGCTCGGCATGATCGATGACGATGTGGTTTCCCTGTCCAATCTGCAGCGGCAGGTTATCCACGATACCGGTACGATTGGGGAGCTGAAGACGGAGAGCGCGCGCAAAGCCATCGCCCGGCTCAATCCGCATGTCCGCACGCTTGTTTATGAAGAGCGCTTTTCGCAGGTCTGGGCGCATGACCATCTGCGATCCTTCGATCTCCTGATCGACGGCTCGGATAATTTCGATACGCGTTATACGGCCGCCGATGCGGCGGAGGCTGCGAAAAGACCGTTGGTAACGGGGGCTGTCGGCCGTTTTGATGGTTCGGTGACGGTGCTGAAACCCTATGAGACGAATGCCGAGGGCGCTCTGCTGCCCGGCTATCGTGACCTGTTTCCGGAACCGCCGCCGCAGGGCCTCATTCCCAATTGCGCTGAAACAGGCATTGTCGGCGCGCTGACCGGGGTTATCGGCACGCTTATGGCCATGGAGGCGATCAAGGTTATCACCGGTGCCGGCGAGCCGCTGATCGGCCGCCTGCTCCTCTATGACGCCCTCTCGGCCCGTTTCGAAACCGTGCGATACAAGCGGCGGTCAGCGGGAAAAAAACCATGATGGAGATCGTCAGGATAGGGGAGGAGTTCGATCGCTGGCAGGAATTGCTGGCGCTTATCATGTCCTCCTTCGCTTATATGGATGGCGTCATCGACCCGCCATCGTCGGCCCATCGTCTGACGTTGGAAAATCTTGCCGAGAAGGCGAGGGTGGAGATCGCTTTCGTGACGCTTGATGGCGATGAGATTGTTGGCTGCCTGTTTTGCCGGCCGGAGCCGACCTGTCTTTATATAGGCAAGTTATGCGTTTCGCCGAAAGCACAGGGAAAGGGCATCGGCCGGATGCTTGTGCGGCAATCCGAAGCGCTGGCCCGCGAACTGGCGTTGCCGGCGCTGCGGCTGGAAACCCGCATCGAACTCATCGCCAATCATGCCAGATTCGCCGCCTGGGGTTTCGTCAGGACGGCTGAAAACGCCCATGCCGGCTACGATCGCACGACCTCGATCGAGATGACCAAGTTCCTCGGCTAAAATTGCCTTCAGCCGACCCGACTGTGTCCTTCGCCAATCGCAGAGCCTATTGCAAAAGGCCGGATTGCACCATCTGGGAGAGAAAAATGGAGGAGACGCGGTCAATGCCGGTCTGCGGCTGGTTTTCTGCCGACCCAACCCGCCACACAGCTTTGTCCGGTCCGCTGAAGAGCTGGATTTCCGTGCTGACCTTGTGGGTGAGAGGAGCCGCCTTCGTGGCTTCCACCATCTGCTTCATCAGTCTTGCGGACGGCATGCGCGTTCTATCGCCTGTCTCGTTCGCATTTGCGCTGGCCTTCAACCGCTGGAAGGCTGGCGCGACATCCGGCAGAGAGCAGTTCATCTTGATTCGCGCCACAACAACACCCGTGGGCGTTTGTGCACCGAGACGCGCAGGCTCCGCCTTACAACGCACCCGCTCTGTACTCGCCACCCAGAGCTTTGCGAACTGCTCCGATTGTTCGTTTGTCGTCCCCTTGGGTGAATGCATGCCCCTGTTCTTGCGCTGCCACGCGACCGGGTCCGCAACCAGTTCCATATCGGTGTAGCGCGGGCCGCCGCCCGAAGCTCCCCATTCCCTGTTCAGGTGGGACATGCTCGCGCGATCAAAATTCAGCCAGGCGCGATAATAGAGTTCCGCAGTCTCTTCAGGGGAAGGTGAAGCGGCCCAGGCCGGACCGCCGACCAGCATGAGCAGAACGGAAATCAACGCCAAGAACTTCGCCCGGATACCCATTGAATTCTCCCCCTCCATGATCGAAAGATGGCGGCCCGAACCGGCTCAGTTCCGCCCCGGCAGCACCCGGTTCGGCGGACGGTGGCCGTCGAACAGCGTGCGGATATTGATGATGACCTTGTCGCCCATTTCGATACGGCCCTCAATCGTCGCAGAGCCCATATGCGGAAGCAGCACGACCTTGCCTTCCTTGGCGAGCTTGATGAGCTTGGGATTCACCGCGGGCTCATTCTCATAGACATCGAGACCGGCGCCGGCGATCTTGCCTTCGCGCAGGCACTGGATCATGGCCGCCTCATCGATGATATCGCCGCGTGCCGTATTGACGATGTAGCTGGTCGGCTGCATCAGCGCCAGCCGCCGCGCTGAAATCAGGTGATAGGTTGCGGGCGTCGAGGGGCAATTGACGGAGACGATATCCACCCGCGCCAGCATCTGGTCGAGACTGTCCCAATAGGTCGCCTCAAGCTCCGCTTCCGTAGCCGGATTGACGCGCTTGCGGTTGTGATAATGAATGGAAAGCCCGAAGGCCTTGGCGCGTCGCGCCACCGCCGTTCCGATGCGACCCATGCCGACAATGCCGATGCGCTTGCCGGAGATGCGCCGTCCCAGCATCCAGGTCGGTGACCAGCCCAGCCATTCGTCCGCACCATTGGCGAGCACCCTTGTGCCTTCGATCATGCGGCGCGGCACGGCAAGCGCCAGCGCCATGGTAATGTCGGCGGTATCTTCGGTCAGCACGTTGGGCGTATTGGTGACGGTAATGCCCTTTCGGGCGGCTGCATCCACATCCACATGGTCGATACCGTTGGAGAAGCTCGCGATCAGCTTCAGCTGCGGTCCGGCCTGCTCGATCATCGCGGCGGTGATGCGGTCGGTGACGGTGGGTACCAGAACGTCGACCCGCTGCAAGGCGGCCACAAGCTCGTCTTCGCTTCGCTGCGTATCGTCGATATTCAGTTCGGCATCGAAGAGTTCGCGCATTCTGGTTTCGACGACGTCAGGCAATTTGCGGGTGATATAGACTGTCGGTCTCTTCTTGTGGGTCATCGTTTGCCGCTGCCTTGTTCAGAAGTCATTAACCAGAAAGAGCGATAATTTCTTTCAATCAGGGCGTTTCTACCAGACCCACCGGCGAAGACAAACAAAACTCGCTGAAGCTTGAGGCATGTGGAAGCGAGCCTCCTTAAATATCATCCGGTTTGCAGAAGGCGGGAAACGGAAATGGGCATGCGCAGTGTGGTTTCTATCGTTTGCATTGCATTGTCTTTGGGCCTCCTCGGTGCGGCAACCGACGCCATGGCGCAGGGTGCCGCCAAAGGCGCAAGCGGTCTGCCGCTGCCACGTTTTGTCAGCCTGAAATCCAAGCGCGTCAACATGCGCATCGGACCGAGCACGGATTATGCCGTGTCATGGATGTATCTGAAATCGGGAATGCCGGTGGAAATCATTCAGGAATATGAAAACTGGCGGCGCATCCGCGATGCTGACGGGACGGAAGGCTGGGTCAACCAGGCTCTGCTTTCCGGTGAGCGTACGGCCGTTGCGGCTCCGTGGATGCGTGGCAAGGGTAAGGAAGTTTACGTGAACATGCGCCGCGAGGCGCAGTCGGGCGCTTCCGTCGTGGCGCGGCTTGAGCCGGGCGTCGTCTTCCGCATCGGCGAATGCAACGGCGACTGGTGCCGCGCCGAGGCCGGCCAGGCCTCGGGCTGGGTTTCGCAGGGCGAAATCTGGGGTGCTTATCCCGGCGAAGCCTTTAAATAAGGCCGTGCTTCTCGCCAAGCGCCTTGAGCGATGACATCGGGCGCGGCCCGACCTGCTGAATGACGGCGGCAGCCGCAAGGCAACCGAGCTTGCCGCAATCTTCGAGCGACCGGTCCTGCGTATAACCGAACAGGAAGCCGGCGGCGAAAAGATCGCCGGCGCCCGTCGTATCGACCACGTCATGCACCGGATAGGCTTCGACCTTCACACGTTCCGTGCCGCGCAGGATGACGGCGCCTTCCTCGCTCATCGTCACCGCTGCGATCTTGCAGTCGGCTGCGATTTTGGTCAGCGCAAGCCCGAAATCGTCGGTTTCGTAAAGCGAAAGCGCTTCCTGCTTGTTGGCGAAAACAATGTCCACAGTACCGGAACGCATCAGGTCGAGGAATTCGTCGCGATAGCGGCCGACGCAGAAGCTGTCGGAAAGCGTCATGGAGACTTCGCGGCCGTTTTCATGGGCAATGCGGGCGCATTCTCGAATGGCGTCCTTGGCGCGCGGCGGGTCCCACAGGTAACCCTCGAAGTAGGTGACTTTCGTATCCGCCACCACGTCTTCTTCCACGTCTTCAGGACCGAGATCGACGCAGGCGCCGAGATAGGTATTCATCGAACGCTCGCCATCTTCGGTTACGAAGATCATCGAACGCGCAGTCGGCGGGAAGGTGCCTTCCGGCTTGGTTTCGAAATAGACGCCCTGCGCGCGAATATCGTGCTGGAAGATTTCGCCGAGCTGGTCTTCAGCCACCTTGCCGAAATAAGCGGCCTTGCCGCCGAAATTCGCCACGCCTGCCGCCGTGTTGCCAGCGCTGCCGCCGGAGGCTTCGAGAGCCGGTCCCATCAGCGAGTAAAGCAACTCGGCCCGTTCCGCGTCGATGAGGTTCATCGCGCCTTTGGTAATGGCATTGTCGTTGAGAAAGCGATCGTCGCAGCGGGAAATGATGTCGACGATGGCATTGCCGACAGTCAGTACGTCGAATTTCGTCATAGGCCCTATCCGTTTCGCACGAGGTGTGCGTATTTTTCGAAAGGTCTTAAACATTTCTGGCGGCAAGAAAAGCCCAAACAGAAAATATGCGGTTCTCCACGAGGAGCGAAAACGCGTCATCTGCCTGTAATGTGGTTAAGCTATTTCATTTGTCAGAGCAAAAGGTGTGTGAATGCATACCGGAATGGAAGACATGATGGTCTTCTGGCTCAACCGTTATCTCTGCCACGGATGTACTGGCGGTATATAACGGACATAAAAGGCGGGGGAGACCCCGCTTTTTCTTTTTGGGTAACGTTCGGCCTTGCGGATTTTACAGGCCAAGATGAGCTTTCTGCCCGAAGCGGCTCACTGGCCTTCTCCTTCTTGGGCACCATTTGGCGAAAACAAACAGTGGGAGCGTTTTCGCGATTCCATTCCCGTGGAAAAGGCTCTAAAGCGGAGTATCTCCCGCAAAAGCCGCGAAAGCTTTCCCTCCATGTCTGCCGTTGCCGCGAATGTCGCCCCGATTTTCATTCTCATCCTGATCGGCTGGCTCACCGTCAAGGCCGGTCTGTTCAGGGCCGATGCTGGCGATATCCTCAGCGATTTCGTGTTCAAGATCGCCGTGCCGACCTTGATCTTCCGCACACTTGCGGAAGCGAACTTTCATGGTGCTTCACCCTTCCGGCTCTGGATCACCTATTTCGCCGGCGTGGCCGTCACCTGGACGATCGGGCATATCGTCACCCGTTATGTTTTCAAGCAGGATGTCCGCATCGCCGTCATTGCCGGCATTTCCTCGGCATTTGCGAACAATATCTTCATCGGCCTGCCGCTAGTCGGGCGCTCCGTCGGGGATGAGGGGCTGGTGGCTCTCTCCATTCTGCTGGCCATCCACTTGCCGGTGATGATGATCGCCGGCACGATCCTGATGGAAAACGCCACGCACAAGGCGGTCGGCGGGGAAAAGCGAAGCATGGCGGCGGTCTTCAAGCAGGTGGGCCGCAACCTCATCACCAATCCTTTGGTGATCGGCCTGTTCATCGGGCTTTCGACCAATGTTTCCGGCGTGGCGCTGACGCCCATCCTGAAAACCGTGGTCGATCAGATCGCCTCCATGGCGGGGCCGGCGGCGCTTATTTCGCTCGGCATGGCGCTGACGAAATACACCATTCGCGGCAATCTCGGCATTGCCGTCACCATGACGGTGTTCAAGCTGCTGTTTTTCCCGGCCTGCGTCTGGGCCATGGGTCACTTTCTCGGCCTCAGCCGGGAATGGACGGCAGCACTTGTGCTCACGTCTTCCGTGCCGACGGGCGTGAATGCCTGGTTGATCGCCAACCGCTTTGGCATCGGCCACAGCGTTGCGGCCTCCACCATCAGCATTTCCACGGTGACAGGCGTTCTTTCCGTGTCGCTGTGGGCATGGCTGCTGAGCTGATTATTCTGCCGAGTTGATTATTTCTGGGCGCTCAGAATCTTGAAGCGGGCGTTACGGCACACCTCAGTGCTGGTGCGGAATTCCGCCGCGAGCACCGGCTCATAGGGCATGCCGCGATTGGCGACCATCAGCAGCTTGCCGCCGCTGCGCAGTGCGCCGGCGGCGGCCTTGATGAAGGCCTGGCCAAGGGCAGGTTCTGCTGCCTGTCCCGCCGCATGGAAAGGCGGGTTCATGATGATGAGATCGTATTTTTCCTTCGGCGGCTCGTTTGCCAGATCCTGCCAGAAGAAACGCGCCGTCAGCCGTGGATTGTTTTCGAGAAGATTGGTTTTGGCGAATTCCAGCGCATTCCAGTCCGCCTCGAACAGATCGATACGGGCCGTGCGCGGCGATTTCTCGGCCAGCATGACGGAGAGATAACCCCAGCCCGCGCCGAAATCGGCGGCATTGCCGTCAAAATCGGTCGGCAGGCGCGATGCGAGCAGTTCCGAGCCGTCATCCACGCGGTCATGGGAGAACATGCCGGGCAGGGCGGTAAAGCGGCCTTCGACCGTGACGGGCTTCTGGGCGAGCTTCGAGACGGCAGATGCAATATCGTCCGGCCGTTTGAACCAGAGAGCGACGCCGTGATACTTCGGCGTCGATTCCGCTTCGATACCGAGCTTTGCCAGCGTCTTGCGCAGCGTTACGATGCCGTCTTCCTTCGATCCGGCCGCGACGATCAGGCCACCGGCCTTCACGCGCGAAAGCGCTTCGGCGACGCGGTTTTCATTCTCGCCGCGATGTTTGCCGCAAAGCAGCAACGCCGCATCGTAATCCTCGCCCGAAATATCCGGTGTCACCTCTGCGCCCTGAGCCTGCAGAGCACGATAAAGCGGCCGTAGATGCTGAACCGCGACGATCTCCGCGTCAAAACCGTCAAGCCGGGGACCGGCTTCCGCTCCCAGAAACAGAACGCGTTCGCCCTCTTTCGGCATGGCAAGCATGTCCGAGGCAAAGGGATGGAAAAGGGTTTTCACGGCGTCACGGCTCATGGGAGCGTCCTCGAGGTAGGATGGAGTTTGTCAGGGAAAAGTGGAAACCGGTTTTCCCGAAAAGACAAACGATAACAAAACGAAAAAAAGGCGCGGGCAAAACCCGCGCCTCGATAGGGTCTGGCGGCGCGGCCTTATTCGGCAGCGGCTTCGCCGTCTTCCTTCTTCTTGTCGGCAGCGACTTCCTTGCCGGTTGCCTGGTCGACAACCTTCATGGACAGGCGAACCTTGCCACGCTCGTCGAAGCCCATCAGCTTCACCCAGACCTTGTCGCCTTCCTTGACGACGTCAGAGGTCTTGGCGACACGCTCGGAAGCGAGCTGCGAGATGTGGACGAGGCCGTCACGGGCGCCGAAGAAGTTGACGAAAGCGCCGAAGTCAGCGGTCTTCACAACCGTGCCTTCGTAGATCTGGCCGACTTCCGGTTCCGCAACGATGGAGTGGATCCACTTGCGGGCCGCTTCGATTTCCTTGCCGGAAGAAGAAGCGATCTTGACGGTGCCGTCGTCTTCGATGTTGATCTTTGCGCCGGTCTTTTCGACGATTTCGCGAATGACCTTGCCGCCCGAACCGATGACTTCACGGATCTTGTCGACCGGAATGTTCATCACTTCGATGCGCGGTGCGAATTCGCCGAGCTGGCTGCGGCTCTCGGTGATGGCATTGGCCATTTCGCCGAGGATGTGCTTGCGGCCACCCTGTGCCTGCTCCAGAGCGATCTTCATGATCTCTTCGGTGATACCGGCGATCTTGATGTCCATCTGCAGCGAGGTGATGCCGTCGGCCGTACCCGCAACCTTGAAGTCCATGTCGCCGAGGTGGTCTTCATCACCGAGAATATCGGAGAGAACCGCAAAGCGCTCGCCTTCGAGGATGAGGCCCATGGCGATACCGGCAACCGGCTTGGCCAGCGGAACGCCGGCGTCCATCAGTGCGAGCGAGGTGCCGCAAACGGTTGCCATCGACGAGGAGCCGTTGGACTCGGTGATTTCGGAAACGACGCGCAGCGTGTAGGGGAATTGTTCCGCAGTCGGCAGCATCGGGCGGATAGCGCGCCATGCGAGCTTGCCGTGACCGATTTCGCGGCGGCCCGGGGAGCCCATGCGGCCTGTTTCGCCGACCGAGTAGGGCGGGAAGTTGTAATGCAGCAGGAAGCGTTCCTTGTACATGCCGGTGAGGCTGTCGACATACTGCTCGTCTTCGCCGGTGCCGAGGGTCGCAACGACGATCGCCTGGGTTTCACCGCGGGTGAACAGTGCCGAACCGTGCGTGCGCGGCAGAAGGCCAACTTCCGAGATGATCGGACGAACGGTCGACAGGTCGCGGCCATCGATACGGCTCTTGGTGTCGAGAACGTTCCAGCGAACGATCTTCGCCTGAAGGTGCTTGAAGACAGCGCCGATTTCTTCCGGCGTGTACTTGGCTTCGCCTTCTTCCGGCAGGAAGTGGGCCTTCACCTTCGCCTTGACCGCGTCAACGGCGGCGTAGCGGGCTGCCTTTTCGGTGATCTTGTAGGCGTCGCGCAGTTCGGCTTCGGCGAGCGCCAGCATTTCGTTTTCGAGCGCGGAGAAATCTTCCGGTTCGAATTCGCGGGGTTCCTTGGCGGCAACTTCGGCGAGCTTGATGATCGCGTCGATAACCGGCTGGAAGCCCTTGTGGCCGAACATGACGGCGCCGAGCATGATGTCTTCGTTGAGTTCCTTGGCTTCGGATTCAACCATCAGAACGGCGTCGGACGTACCGGCGACAACCAGGTCGAGCGTGGATTCTTCCATCTCGTCCAGATGCGGGTTCAGAACATATTCACCGTTGATGTAGCCAACGCGTGCGCCGCCGATCGGACCCATGAACGGAATGCCGGAAAGGGTCAGCGCAGCCGAAGTGGCGACCATCGACAGAATGTCGGGGTTGTTTTCCAGATCGTGCTGGATGACGGTGACGACGACCTGCGTGTCATTCTTGTAGCCTTCCGGGAAAAGCGGGCGGATCGGACGGTCGATCAGGCGCGAAACCAGCGTTTCGTTTTCGCTCGGACGGCCTTCGCGCTTGAAGTAACCACCGGGAATCTTGCCGGCCGCGTAGGTCTTTTCCTGGTAGTTGACGGTCAGCGGGAAGAAGTCCTGGCCGGGCTTCGGAGACTTTGCGGAAACCACGGTCGCGAGAACCATCGTCTCGCCGTAGGTTGCGATGACGGCGCCGTCAGCCTGACGGGCAACCTTGCCGGTCTCGAGCTTCAGCGGGCGGCCTGCCCATTCGATTTCCACGGAGTGTTGATTGAACATATCTTGTCCTTGGTTGTGGCTGCCCGCTCCGGCGTCGTACCGGCGGAAGCAGCGCTGTGACTCAATCACGGGCAAGACAGCGGGAGGCTTCCCAAAGAAGCATCCGGCAATCCTGCCCCATGACAGGTCTGCGGTTGAAAAAGGCGGCACCGGCCCATCCGGGTCACCCTTATCGTCCGGGGCCACATTTGCGGCGAACGCCCGGAAATTTCTGTGGCCTCAAAGGCCGGATATAAAAACCGGCGGGCATCGTTGCGAAACCCGCCGGAGAAGTTATTAGCGGCGAATGCCGAGAGCACCGATCAGCTTGGTGTAACGGGCTTCGTCCTTCTTCTTCAGATAGTCGAGAAGCGAACGACGGCTCGAAACCAGCGTCAGAAGGCCACGACGGGAGTGGTTGTCCTTCTTGTGGTCCTTGAAGTGACCGGTCAGGTTGTTGATCCGCTCGGTGAGGATTGCGACCTGAACTTCCGGCGAACCGGTGTCGCCTTCCTTCGTGGCATATTCCTTGATGAGGGCGGCTTTGCGCTCTGCAGTAATCGACATCGGACGATCCTTTCTGTTTTAAGGAAAAATGGGACGCCTAAAGCCGGGATGTCGTCCAGCTCTGGCCATTCAGCAGCATAGGCAAAGCCCAAGCTGGCGCTGCCTATAAACTATTCCGGGTGCAATTGAAAGAGGCGATTGACAGCGCCTCCCTGAGCGTTTTCAGGAAAAGTGCGAAGCGGTTTTCCGTACGGAAACGCGTAAAACAAATAGATAGAGCCCGTTTCAGCCGAAAACGCGCTTCGGCCGGAATTCGCCTTCGCCGATTTCGCCGATGGCGACGAGCTTGCCATGCGCGGTGGCATAGGCTTCCGGATGATTGGCCGGTGCATCGCGCCCGCGCAGCAGGATGGGGTTGCCCATTTTAAGCCTGTGCGCCTGGTCGTCGTTGATGATGAGGCGGGGAAGGGCGGAAAGCGCCTCGGCCGTGTCGATCAGGAAGGCATCCAGCGCCTCCAGTCGCTCGTCGCGATCCTCCACGGCTTCCAGCGCCGTCAAGGTTTCGAGCGGCACCATCATGTCTTCGCCGAAGGGGGCGACCATGGTGCGGCGCAGTTCCGAAATATGGCCGAAACAGCCGAGATCGCGGCCCATGTCGCGCGCCAGCGCCCGTACATAAGTACCCTTGCCGCATTCCACTTCGAAGTGGGCGGTATCGGCGTCCGGACAGGCAAGCAGCGTCAGGCGATGGATTTCCACCTCGCGCGCGGGAATTTCCACCGTCTCGCCGTCGCGCGCCAGATCGTAGGCGCGCTCGCCGGCGATCTTGATGGCGGAAAATTGCGGCGGTGTCTGGAGGATCACGCCGGTATAATTGGGCAGGATATCGCGGATTGCCTGTTCGTCCGGGCGCAGGTCGGAGGATTCGACCACCTCGCCTTCCAGATCGTCGGTCGAGCGCTGCTCGCCCCAGGTGACGGTAAACTCGTAGATTTTCCGGCCGTCCATCACGTAGGGCACGGTCTTGGTGGCGTCGCCAAGCGCGATTGGCAGCATGCCCGAGGCCAGCGGATCGAGCGTGCCGGCATGGCCCGCCTTCTGGGCATTGAACAGCCACTTTATCTTAGAAACGGCCTCGGTGGAGCCGAAATCCAGCGGCTTGTCGAGAATGAGCCAACCGGAAATCGGACGGCCCTTGGGTTTGCGGTTCTGCTGTTTGCGTGGTTTGGACATGCTTCAGTTCTGTTCGTCGTCTTTTTCGTTTGAAGGTCCAAGATCGCGCTGCACCTCCGGTGACCGCAGGAGTGCGTCGATCTTCTGGTAATTGTCGAAACTCGTATCGTCGCGGAAACGCAGTTCCGGCATGTATTTCATCTGCCGAAGCTGGGGCCCGAGGCGGCCGCGCATGAACTTGGCGTGACGATTGAGTGCATCGATGATGCCGGTGTGATCGGCAACGCCAAGCGGCGTTACGTAGGCCGTTGCGATCTTCAAATCGGGCGACATACGCACTTCCGAGATCGAAATGACGGTCTTTTCAATAAGATCGTCGCGAACTTCGCCGCGTTGCAGGATTTGCGTCACGGCCGCGCGAACCTGTTCGCCGACGCGCAGCATACGCTGCGAAGGAGCCGATGATGTTGCTTTTGCCATTTCTTTTGCCCCTGCACATTTCCCCCCAATTTTTTCGGACGAGGAGGGTGTGTGCAAATCTAGCGCATAGGTCCGAAAATCGAAATCGATTTCCGATGCGAACGATGCGCAGTTTCAAAGTGTTAGAGCGTCCTGACTGCGTTTGAAACGACCAGCGGCGCTCTGGTGTTACGGCGACCTTTGCACGCTTCGAGTGATTGAGGGCGCTATAAAGAATCGAGCGCCGGCTTGCCGGCGCCCAATTGCGATTTTTATGTACGTTTCAACCGGACGCTTAGAGCGTTCTGGTGATGTGCTCGACGCGGAAGCACTCGATGGTGTCGCCGGCGCGGATGTCTTCGTAGTTTTCGAAGGCCATACCGCATTCCTGACCGACCGGCACTTCTGCCACTTCGTCCTTGAAGCGCTTGAGGGTCTTGAGCTTGCCTTCGTGGATAACGACGTTGTCGCGTACCAGACGCACACCCGCACCACGTTCCACCTTGCCTTCGACGACGCGGCAACCCGCGACTTTGCCGACCTTGGTGATGTTGAACACTTCGAGGATTTCCGCGTTGCCGAGGAAGGTCTCGCGACGCTCCGGCGAAAGCAGGCCCGACATCGCTGCCTTCACGTCATCCACCAGATCGTAGATGATGTTGTAGTAGCGGATCTCGATGCCGGCGCGTTCGGAAGCCGTACGTGCCTGTGCGTTGGCGCGAACGTTGAAGCCGATGATCGCGGCGTTGGATGCCTCGGCAAGCGAGATATCCGATTCCGTGATGGCACCAGCACCCGAGTGAACGATACGAGCGCGGACTTCGTCGGTGCCGAGCTTGTCGAGCGAAGCGATAATGGCCTCGACCGAACCCTGCACATCTGCCTTGATGACCAGCGGAAATTCCTTCATTCCCGAAGTCTGCAACTGGCTCATCATCTGTTCCAGCGAACCGCGCTGGCCCGTCTGACGTGCGACAGCCTTGTCGCGTGCCAGACGCTGGCGGTACTCGGAAATCTCGCGAGCACGGCTTTCGTTTTCGACAACCGCGAAACGGTCACCGGCAGATGGCGTGCCGGAAAGACCGAGAATCTCGACAGGCATGGCCGGACCGGCTTCCTTGACGTGTTCACCCTTGTCGTTGACGAGGGCGCGAACGCGGCCCCACTGGTCGCCAGCCACGATGATCTGACCAGGCTTCAGCGTACCCTTCTGCACGAGAACTGTAGCGACGGCACCACGGCCGCGGTCGAGTTCCGCTTCGATGACGGTACCTTCTGCGGTACGGTTCGGATCTGCCTTGAGGTCGAGAATTTCAGCCTGCAGCAGGATCGCTTCAAGCAGCTTGTCGAGACCAAGCTGTTTCTTGGCGGAGACTTCCACGTCAAGCACTTCACCGCCCATGGATTCCACGAAGACTTCGTGCTGCAGGAGCTGCTGGCGAACCTTTTCAGGGTTTGCCTCGTGCTTGTCGATCTTGTTGATCGCAACGACGATCGGAACACCGGCCGCCTTGGCATGGTTGATGGACTCGATCGTCTGCGGCATCACGCTGTCGTCTGCGGCGACCACCAGAACGGCAATATCCGTCGCCTGCGCACCGCGGGCACGCATGGCTGTAAAGGCGGCGTGGCCGGGGGTGTCGATGAAGGTGATCTTCTGGCCGTTCTTCTCGACCTGATACGCACCGATATGCTGGGTGATGCCACCGGCTTCGCCTGCAACCACATTCGCCTGGCGAATGGCGTCGAGCAGCGAGGTCTTGCCGTGGTCGACGTGGCCCATGATCGTGACAACCGGCGGGCGCGGCAGCATTTCGCCTTCGTCGTCTGCCTGGTTGAAGATGCCTTCTTCCACGTCGGATTCGGAAACGCGCTTGACGGTGTGGCCGAATTCGACGGCGATCAGTTCCGCCAGATCGGCATCGATCACGTCGCCCGGCTTCATCATCTGGCCTTCCTTCATCAGGAACTTGATGACGTCGACGGCGCGTTCGGACATGCGCTGCGACAGTTCCTGAATGGTGATGGTTTCCGGCAGGATCACTTCGCGCATGACCTTTTCACGGGTCTCCTGCATCTGGCTGCGGCGGAATTTTTCCTGGCGGCGGCGCATGGATGCCATGGAGCGTCCGCGTGGCGTGCCGTCTTCATCCAGGTTGGACGAGGTGACGGTCAGCTTGCCGCGACGGCGTTCTTCTTCCGTCTTCAGGCGCGCAGCCGGCTTTGCCGGTGCAGGCGCGGCGACCTTGCCACGAACCGGCAGGTTGCCGCGGCGTGCACCGCGATCATCCTCGTCGTCGCCATCGGTACGGCGTCCGCGCGGAGCGGCGGTTTCGGGAGTTGCGCGAGCAGGGGCTGCAGCGGCGGGCTGAGGACGGGCCTCGACGCGCGGCGCCGGCTGGGCGGCTGCAACCGGCTTTTCATCGACCGGTTCCGGTTTTGCTTCCACGGCGGGCTGGCTTGCTGCCACTTTGGCGGCTGCGGCCTCTTCGACGGCACGGCGTGCGGCTTCTTCCTTTTCGGCGGCGATGCGGCGCTCTTCTTCCACCTTGCGGCGCGCTTCGTCTTCGGCGCGCTGCTTGGCTTCGATGACGTCGCGGGCCTGTGCTTCCATCAGCGCGCGGCGACGGGCTTCCATCTCGCCTGCCGACAGGTCGTGCAGGACGTTGCCGCGCGGACGCTCAGGCTGGCGCTGCTGCGGTGCGGACGAGCCGGGACGCTGCTGCGGCTGGGAGGAACCCGGACGCTGCTGCTGGCCGCTGGGCTGGTGGATGCGCTGCTGCGGCGCCTGCGGACGCGGTGCTGCCGCGGGGGCAGGGGCGACCGGCTTCGGAGCGGGCGCTGCAACCGAATGAACCTGCTTCTCGTCTTCAGGACGCATGGGGCGGCGCTTGCGTGTTTCCACGACAACCGCGTTCGTGCGACCTCGACCCATATCCTGCCGCACAGTGCCCTGATTCATCCCGCCCGGCTTGAGGGTGAGAGTCTTCTTGGCAGGCGCGTTAAGTGTCTTGTCGTCGTTGTTGTCGGTCATTCCGTTCCCGTTCCTTCGGACGAGAACCGGATGACGTTCATCAGGTCTCGTCGTTCAATTGCTGCATCGGAACGCGGCGACCGTTCATGTCGGGCAACCGCGTCATTGTTCTGTCCGGGCAGCGTCGCGTTCCGCCTGAGATCGACCGCCAAGACGGTACTGCTCAAGCATCGTTGCGCGCTTCACTACACCCTCACCCGCCTGCCCTGCAAGCGCGCAGGCATGGATAAAAGCATTCTGGCCCATCAACTCGTCCATTTCGGCGCCGCTGAAGAGCCGGAAGGACGGAATTTCGTTGCCGGCATCGCTGCCGAGCGCCCAGGCCTTGCGGGCCTGGTCCAGTTTTCTCACGCCGTCTGCCGCAGCATCGGTCGCGTGGAACACGGCAATCGCATTCCCCGAACGGACGGCGGCGTCGACTTTCATCGCGCCGCTGATGAACTGGCCCGCCTTGCGCGCCATATTCATCATGCCTGCAAGCTGCTGCGCCATCAGCCGGTCGAGAAGAGCAAGAAGCTCCGGCCCGGCCTTGACGTCGCGTTTGAGAGCCCGTGCGAAGAGCTTCTTCGCGACGGCTTTCTCGATCAGGGCGCGCTCGGGTGTCACCCAGCAGCCGCGCCCCGGCAATTGGCGTTTCAGATCCGGAACGACACTGCCGTCCGGCCCTGCGACGAAGCGGATCAGCTCATCGGGCGATCCGCTTTGCCGTGTCACAATGCACATACGTCCATTGACGTCGCCCTTGAGCCGCCCGTCGTCATCCGTTTCGGGCAGCTCATCCGGCTCATGCGCCTGCGATATCATTCCTGTTCGGCGGTATCCGCCTCCTCGGCAGCCTCAGGATCGGCTTCCTCTGCGGAAGCAAGCTCCTCGGCGGTGATCCAGCCTGCCAGAAGACGGGCCTGCACCACCATGTTCTCGGCTTCGACGCGCGATACGTCGAGCTTGGAGAAGATGCCTTCGAACTTCTTGGTCTCGCCGTCCTTGCGCTCGCTCCAGCCGACCAGGTCGTCCGCCGCGCAACCGGCAAAATCCTCGATGGTCTTGATGCCGTCTTCACCCAGCGCCACCATCATCTGCGAGGTCAGGCCGTCGATCTGGCGCAGCTCGTCGGAAACGCCGAGTTCCTTGCGCTTGGCGTCCATTTCGGCTTCCAGGCGTTCCAGATATTCGCGGGCGCGGGTCTGGATTTCATCGGCGGTGTCTTCATCGAAGCCGTCGATCGAGGAAATTTCGTCGAGGTCGACATAGGCCAGTTCTTCGACCTGCGCGAAGCCTTCCGAAGCCAGAACCTGACCGACCATTTCGTCAACGTCGAGGGCTTCCATGAAGAGTGCCGTGCGCTCGTTGAATTCCTTCTGACGGCGCTCGGATTCTTCCTGCTCGGTCATGATGTCGATATCCCAGCCGGTCAGCTGCGATGCCAGACGCACGTTCTGGCCGCGGCGGCCGATGGCGAGCGACAGCTGTTCGTCCGGAACCACCACTTCGATGCGCTCGGATTCTTCATCCAGAACGACCTTGGCGACTTCCGCCGGCTGCAGGGCGTTGACGATGAAGGAAGCCGGCTCCTGGCTCCACGGAATGATGTCGATCTTTTCGCCCTGGAGTTCGCCGACGACGGCCTGCACGCGCGAACCGCGCATACCGACGCAGGCGCCAACCGGATCGATCGACGAGTCGTTGGAGATGACGGCGATCTTGGCGCGCGAACCCGGGTCACGGGCAACCGACTTGATCTGGATGATGCCGTCGTAGATTTCCGGAACTTCCATGGTGAAAAGCTTCACCATGAACTGCGGATGGGTACGCGACAGGAAAATCTGCGGGCCACGCTGTTCGCGGCGAACGTCGTAGACGTAAGCGCGCACACGGTCGCCGTAACGCATGTTTTCCCGCGGGATCATTTCGTCACGACGGATGATACCTTCGCCACGGCCGAGATCGACGATGACGTTGCCATATTCGACGCGCTTGACGGTGCCGTTGACGATTTCGCCGATGCGGTCCTTGAACTCGTCATACTGGCGGTCACGCTCGGCTTCGCGCACCTTCTGCACGATGACCTGCTTGGCGGACTGGGCGGCGATACGGCCGAAATCCATCGGCGGCAGCGGATCGGCGATGAAGTCGCCGAGCTTGGCGTCCGGGTTGCGGTCGCGGGCCAGCTCCAGCGGGATCTGGGTCGAATAATCCTCAGCGGCCTCGACAACTTCCAGAAGACGCTGCAGGCGGATTTCGCCGGTCTTGGAATTGATGTCGGCGCGGATGTTGGTTTCCGAACCATAGCGCGAGCGGGCGGCTTTCTGGATAGCGTCGGCCATTGCGGCAAGCACGATTTCGCGGTCGATGACCTTTTCGCGCGCCACAGCATCGGCGATCTGCAGAAGCTCAAGCCGGTTAGCACTCACTGCCATTTTTCTATCTCCGTAAGTCGCATGATTGCGGGGTTCGCCCTTGTTTCCGGGCTTTACGTTGGAATTAGTCTTCGTCTGCTTCGTTTTCGTCGTTCTGGTTTGCGGCGGCGGCCTTGGCCGCCTTGTCTGCCCGCAGCGCATCACGAATAAGATCGTCCGTCAGAATGAGCTTTGCATCCGAAAGCGCGCTGAACGGAATGATGACTGTCGGTTCCTCGCCATAGGCGATCTGGTCGCGTTCCAGCTTGAAGCCGTCCGCATTGACCTCGACGATCTTGCCGCGAAACCGCTTGCGGTTCTCGACCAGAATGGAGGTTTCGACCTTCACCAGATGACCCTGCCAGCGGGTGAAATCCGATTTGCGAACCATCGGCCGGTCGATGCCGGGCGAGGAAACTTCGAGATGATACGCTTTATCGACCGGATCTTCCACATCAAGAACCGGTGAAATCGCCATGGAGACGGCTTCGCAGTCCTCGACGGTCATGGTGCCGTCTTCGCGCTCGGCCATGATCTGAAGCGTCATGCCGTTCTGGTTGGAGAGCCGCACGCGCACCAGAAGATATCCCATGCCCGTCAAAACAGGCTCGATGATCTCGGCAATACGCTGGTCGATGCCCGTTTCGGTTATCAGTCGCGGTTCATGTGCGGTGTCTGCCATCTGGCCTTCCGGTCTTTGATGTTCACCGGGCCTTCTGCCCGTGGTTTCCGGTTCGCCTAACGAAAAAGAGCGGAGCCTTGCGGCCCCACTCTTCATCAAGCGATCAAGAATTTCAGGGCTCATATAGACCCATCGGGGCAGGATTGCAAGGTTTTCGCGGCCGTCTGCGTTTCAGTGACGGCTCGGCCACATTTTCACCCTTACCATGTCGGAAAGGCTGGCATGATTGCCGGCACTGTCTATAGTTGCCGTTTGACAAATCGCAGTTGCATCAAGTGGACAGAGCGTGCCTGACCGTAAATCGCCACTCGCGCCTTTAAGGCATTTGACTTACAGACGAATCTGGATCGCCAGCCTTGCCTCGAATTTCGGCGGATTGATCCAGGCGGTGGGCGCCGCATGGATGATGACGTCGCTCTCAAGTTCGGAAAACATGATCGCGCTGGTGCAGGCCTCCACCTCTTTGCCGATCATGCTGTTCTCGCTGATTTCAGGCGCGCTGGCCGATAGTTTCGACCGCCGCCGCATCATGATTTCGGCGCAGCTTTTGATGCTGACGGCCTCCGTGCTGCTGACGGTTTTTGCCTGGTCCGGCTGGCTCACGCCGTGGCTTCTGCTCTTCTTCACCTTCATGATCGGTTGCGGCACGGCGCTCAACAACCCGTCCTGGCAGGCCTCCGTCGGCGAAATGGTGCCGCGCGAGGATTTGCCCGCCGCCGTGACGCTGAACAGCGTCGGCTTCAACATCACCCGCAGCGTCGGCCCGGCCATCGGCGGCATCATCGTTGCTGCCGCCGGTGCCGCTGCCGCGTTTTTCGTGAATGCGCTGAGCTATTTCACGCTGATCTACGCCCTGTTTCGCTGGCAGCCGCCCAAATATGCCTCGACCCTGCCGCGCGAGCAGCTTCTGGCCGCCATTTCGGCCGGCATGCGTTATGTGGCAATGTCGCCCAACATCGGCAAGGTGCTGGTGCGCGGCTTCCTTTTCGGCCTTTCCGCCAGCGCCATCCTCGCTTTAATGCCCATCGTCGCCCGCGATCTGGTCGAAGGCGGCCCTCTGACCTACGGCGTCATGCTGGGTGCCTTCGGCGTCGGCGCCATTGGCGGTGCCCTGATCAGCGCCAGATTGCGCGAGGTGCTGTCCAGCGAATGGATCGTGCGCGTCGCATTTCTGGGCTTCGCCTTCAGCGCTGGCGTAACGGCGGTGAGCACGAGTGCGATCGTCACGTCGCTGGTGCTGACCGTTGCCGGCGCCTGCTGGGTTCTGGCGCTGTCGCTCTTCAACACCATCGTCCAGCTCTCCACCCCGCGCTGGGTGGTTGGCCGGGCGCTCTCGCTCTACCAGACGCTCACCTTCGGCGGCATTGCGGTCGGTAGCTGGCTGTGGGGCGAGCTGGCGGAAGATTACGGCATTTCCTATTCGCTGCTCTGTTCGTGCGCGCTGATGCTGCTTGGCGTCGTCGTCGGCCTCAAGCTCGCCATGCCAGCCTTCGCTTCGCTCAATCTCGATCCGCTCAACCGTTTCGTGGAACCGCCGCTGAGGCTGGATATCAAGCCGCGCAGCGGCCCCATCGCTATCCTCATCGACTATGAAATCCACGACGAGGATCTCGGCGAGTTCCTGCCGCTGATGGCCGAGCGCCGCCGTATCCGCATCCGGGATGGTGCCCGCAACTGGAACCTGATGCGCGATCTGGAGAACCCCGACATCTGGACCGAAAGCTACCATGTGCCGACCTGGGTGGAATATGTCCGCCATAACCACCGCCGCACCCAGGCGGATGCGGAGGCCTGGGACCGGCTGCTCGAGCTTCACCGCGGCAAGACACGGCCGCGCGTGCACCGGATGATCGAGCGGCAGACCATTCCGCCGACCGACGATATTTTTCATAAACCCCACACCGATCAGCATTGAGAGGCGATGGTTAAGTGAGTGGCGATGCCCTTCCCACACACTCCCCGTCATCCTCGGGCCTGTCCCGAGGATCCAAACACCTATCGTTAAATCAATCGGTTGCAGATGCTCGGGACAGGCCCGAGCATGACGGAGGAGAGGTTTTCACACGTTGCCAGCAACCGCTACTTCAGCTTCGTCTTCAGCGTCGCATCCGGAAAACATGTAGGCGCAAGACCGTTTTTCGCCTGCCAGTCGCCGAGTGAGCGGCGCGTCTTGAAGCCCGCCAACCCGTCCGCCTTGCCGACATCGTAACCCTTGGCCACCAGTGCCTTCTGCATGGTGAGAACATCCGAGCGCAGCATCGATCCGACATTGCCCCATTCACCCTTGAACGGGCCGGCCCCATGGGTGATGCGGTCGGCGAGATTGCCGATGAACAGCGCATAGAGATCGGAATTGTTATATTCCTTGATGACGTAGAAATTCGGCGTCACCACGAATTCCGGCCCGTGCCGTCCGGCCGGCACCAGCATCATGCCATCGGCGGATAGGTCATTGGATGGGAAGGCTTTTCCGGAAATGCGGGTGATGCCCATCTTCGCCCAGTCGGCCACCGGCCGGGCAAGGTCGGGGCCTTCCTGCGCGCAGGAAACATTGGCGGGGATCGAGACTTCGAAACCCCAGTCGCGATTGCGCTGCCAGCCGCGCTGAGAAAGATAGTTCGCTATGGATGCCAGTGCATCCGGTACGGAATTCCAGATATCGCGATGGCCGTCGCCATCGAAATCCACGGCATATTTCAAATAGCTCGACGGCATGAATTGCGGCTGGCCGAGCGCGCCGGCCCAGGAGCCCATCATGCGCGATGCAGCGATATCGCCGCTTTCGACTATCTTCAGCGCGTCGATCAGCTCGGTGCGGAACATCTCCTTGCGGGTGGACATATAGGCTTTTGTGGCCAGCACATCGACCACGGAATGCGGCAGTTTTGCCCGGCCGAAACCGGATTCGCGGCCCCATATCGCAACGACGATATCACCGGGCACACCGTATTTCGCCTCGATCCTGCGCAGCGTCGCCGCATGGGTGGCTGCAAGCGAACGACCGGTGCCGGCAAGCCCCTGCAGCCGCTTTTCGGAGAAATAGGCGCCCGGCGAGGAAAATTCCGCCTGACTCTGGCTTTGTTCCTTCGGTGGCTTCTGGCCGGGAATGACGAGATCGGGCAGGTTCCAGTTGATGGAGAGACCGCTGAGGGTGACTTCAAGCGTCTTTTGCGAAATGCCGGCCTTGCGGGCTTCCGGCCAGATTTCCTTTTTCAGCCAGGCATTAAATTCAGCGTCATATCGGGCTGCCGCTGCTCCTGTCGGTGCCGATTGCGCCAAGGCCGCCGTTGCTGAAAAAACGGAAAGAAGTGCAGCCAGTGCCTTCGGGGCAAAATGGTTTCGCATTCGGTCTCCTCTTTGAATAACGGGGAGGGAGGGTGACTTCAGATCGTCGTGCGCGCCCGAAGCGCCGCCGTTAACGTGCCTTCGTCGAGATAATCGAGCTCACCGCCCACCGGCACGCCATGCGCAAGCCGGGTGATCTTGATGTCGAGACCGGAAAGGCGGTCGGTGATGTAGTGGGCGGTTGCCTGCCCCTCCACCGTCGCATTGACGGCGATGATAAGTTCGCGAATGCCGCCGGCGCTGACACGGTCGATCAGGCCCTTGATATTCAAATCCTCCGGCCCGACGCCGTCGAGCGGCGAAAGCGTGCCGCCCAGCACGTGATAGGCGGTGTTCATCGCGCCCGTCCGTTCCAGCGCCCAGAGATCCGACACGTCCTCCACCACGATGATGACCGACTGGTCGCGCCGGTCGTCGGTGCAGACGGTGCAGGGATCGATCGTATCGACATTGCCGCAGCAGGAGCAGATCTTCACCTTGTCATAGGCCTCGCCCATCGCATGGCCCAGCGGCCCGAGAAGCTGTTCCTTCTTCTTGATGAGATGCAACGCCGCCCGCCGCGCCGAACGGGGCCCAAGCCCCGGCACTTTTGCCAGAAGCTGGATCAGTTTTTCAATTTCGGGACCGGTGACTCGTTTTGCCATGAGCGCTTTCTACTGCATAAATCGGGAAACGGGAATCATGAAGCGCAAAGGGCAGTCCATGAAAATCAGGGCGGTATGCCGGGGCGAGGCAAAAAGCCTGCCGGGAAAGACGGCGAAGACGGGAATCTTCAAACATGCCGTGCAGGGCCCGGTCATGGTGGATGCCGAAGGTATCGTCAGCGACGCTGTCTGCAATCGCAAACATCACGGCGGGCCGGATCAGGCGATTTACGTCATGGGGTCCGTCGATCTCGATTTCTGGTCGCGCTCTCTGGGCTTTGTCGTCGAAGCCGGGTTTTTCGGCGAAAACCTTGTTCTGGATGGTGTCGACAGCGCAAAACTCCATGTGGGTGACAGGTTTTCGGCCAGCGAAGTTGTGCTGGAGGTGACCGCTGCCCGCATTCCCTGCGCCACTTTGTCAGCCCGCATCGGCGATCCCGATTTCGCACCGCGCTTCCGGCAGGCGGGTCAGCCGGGTTTTTATTGCCGGGTGCTAAAAGGCGGAATGCTCGCCGCCGGGGAGGATATCGCCTTCGCACCCTATCAGGGAACGAAACTGCCGATACCGACTATTCTACAGCGCTTCCGTCCCATGCAGCTCGACATGGCTGAACGCGCGGCCTATCTCGAAACGCCGCTTGCAAGCCGGTTTCGCGCGATGCTGGAAGCCTAGACCCTTTCTAGACGCGAGGACGGCGTGCATCACGCCATCCTCTTCGGTCAGATTATATCAGAACGGGAATTTCATGCCGGGCGGCAGCGGCAGACCGGCGGTCAGGCCCGCCATCTTTTCCTGCGCCTGCGCTTCGCCCTTTTCCTTGGCGTCCTTGTGGGCCGCCACGATCAGGTCTTCGAGGATTTCCACCTCGTCTTCCTTGAACAGCGAAGGATCGATTTTCAGGCCGCGCATTTCGCCCTTGCCGTTGAGAATGACGGTCACGAGGCCGCCGCCAGCCCTGCCTTCGACTTCAAGGGCGGCGATTTCTTCCTGCACCTTCTCCATCTTGGACTGCATTTCCTTGACCTTGCCCATCATGCCCATGATGTCACGCATGTGCCAATCTCCTGTTCTTTTTGTTTAAAACTCTATGTCGTCGCCGGGAAGGATGTCGCCTTCGCTCGATTCGGCAACCGATGGCGGTGCGATTTCTTCCGCCTCATCCTGTGCGGCGGCGCGGATGCGCACGTCGGTGATTTTTGCGCCGGGAAACTGCGCCAGAATGGCGGCAACGTCAGGATCCTGACGCGCATCGACAAGACGGGCATCCCGGGCATTGCCTTCCGCTTCAACAAGGGTCGGCTCGCCCTGTTCCTTGCTGAGGCTGACGATCCAGTGGATACCGGTCCATTCCTTGAGCTTGACGCCAAGCTCGCCGGGAAGCGATCCGGGCGCGCCTTCGCCGAGGCGCATATCAAGCCGGCCGGGCTCCAGCCGCACCAGCCGCACAAAGTTGCGCACCTTCGCCCGCATGACGGGATCGCGGTTCTTCTGGCAGAGATCTGCAATATCCTGCACCGAATTAACGGGAACCTTCGGCTCCGGCCGCTCTTCGGTTTTCGGTGCCGCGACCTGCATCTCCTGCGGGCGGCTGTCCGGAACCGCGCGCAGCACGGCGGAGGTCTGCGGTGTCGTCTGGCGCTGGGCGGGAAGATCGACAGGTCTTCCCGCAGCCACGGCCTGTCCTGACGAATAGGCGCGGGCACCGCCGCCATTGCCGCCGCCCGAAGGTCCGCCATTGGCGTAACCGCCGTCACCGTTCGAAAGCTCCGCCAAGCGCCGCGCGGCATCTTCAGGTGCGGGCAGATTGGCGGCGTGCGAAAGCCGGATCAGCACCATTTCGGCCGCACCCGCCGGACGCGAGGCATTTTCCGTTTCCGGAATGCCTTTCAGCAGCATCTGCCAGATGCGCGAGAGTGCGGTTACCGCAATCGTCTCGGCAAATTCCGCGCCGCGCACGCGCTCGATCTCGGAAAGCGAGGGGTCTTCCGCCGCGTCAGGCACATATTTCATGCGGGTGACGAGATGGGTGAAATCGGCAAGGTCGTTGAGCACCACGACAGGGTTTGCACCCGCCTCATATTGCCCGTTGAATTCCGAAAGGGCGGCCGCGACATCGCCTTTGACGACATGCTGAAAGAGATCGACGATGCGTGCACGGTCGGCAAGGCCCAGCATGCCGCGCACGGCCTCGGCTTCAACGCGGCCTCCACCATGAGCAATCGCCTGATCGAGCAGGGAAAGGCCGTCACGCGCAGAACCTTCGGCTGCGCGGGCGATCATCGAAAGCGCCTGCGGATCCGCTTCGAAACCTTCCTTGCCGGCAATGGCGGTGAACAGGCCGACCAGATCGGCGGCGCTGATGCGACGCAGATCGAAGCGCTGGCAACGAGACAGAACGGTGATCGGAACCTTGCGGATTTCGGTGGTCGCGAAGATGAATTTCACATGTTCCGGCGGCTCTTCCAAGGTCTTCAAAAGACCGTTGAAAGCCTGCGTCGAGAGCATGTGCACTTCGTCGATGATATAGACCTTGTAGCGTGCCGAAACCGGGCGATAACGCACCTGTTCGATGATCTCGCGAATATCGTCGATACCGGTATGGGAGGCGGCGTCCATCTCGATCACGTCGACATGCCGGCCTTCCATGATCGCCTGGCAATGTTCGCCGGGAATGCGCAGATCGATGGTCGGCTTGTCGATGGTGTCGGTCTTGTAATTCAGCGCGCGGGCGAGAATGCGGGCTGTGGTCGTCTTTCCCACACCGCGAACGCCGGTCAGCATATAGGCCTGCGCGATACGCCCGGTCTCGAACGCGTTGGTCAGCGTACGGACCATCGGCTCCTGGCCGACCATCAGATCGGAAAAATCCTTGGGGCGATATTTGCGCGCCAGTACCCGGTAGCCGGTCCCGACCTGGGATTCGCTTGATGTGGTGGGTACGGTGTCGCTCATTGCCTCGCCAGTTTGTTTTGCCAGTTGTCTTGGGGCGCTGAACTGGCCCGGCGAAAGCTGAGCACGTCTTTTAAAAAGGTGGGAGGCTGGCACGGCGACCCGTGCCGGGCTCGTTAGGGCTGCTTCCTTCCGGACCTGACCCGGTTGGCGAGTGGCTCGTCCACCACCAACCTCCCGGGGCCACATATCGGCAATATCGAAAGCAAATGCAAGCCAAGCCTTCAAAAAACTGCTATCACAATGAAAACAAACATGGAGGACACCTTGGAGACATTCCGGCTGGACGACAGACTGGCGCGCGACAGCGTGCTTGTGACGCGTTTGGGACTATGTGAACTGCGTTTGCAAAACGACAACCGCTGGCCTTGGCTGGTGCTGGTGCCGCAGCGAGACGGCGTCAGTGAACTATTCGATCTCACCCCGCTTGATCAGGCCGTGCTGACATTCGAGACCAATCTCGTCGCGTCTGCCTTGAAAGAAATCACCGGAGCCACCAAGATCAATGTCGGTGCTTTGGGCAATATCGTCCGGCAGCTTCATGTCCATATAATCGCTCGCAATGAAGGCGACACCTGCTGGCCGGGTCCCATCTGGGGTCACGGAACGCCTGTGCCCTATGCCGCGGGCGAAAAGGAAAGTTTGATGAAAAAAATCTCCGGCGCGCTCTGATGATTTCCATGAAAATTTTTGAAACCACTGCCCCCCATCCCGAAGCAAGCCTGCTGACAGCCTTTTCCAAGAACGCCCTCGACCGTTTTGCCGAAAAACGGTCGGAAGAGTGCGTTGCCGATGCGCTGAAGATCGATGGCACCCATATTTTCGCTTTCTCGGGCAACCGGCTTGTCCTGAAGCATGACGAGCAGGTCATCGACCCCCTGTTTTCCGCCTATGAGCTGGCAGAACTGCAGCCGGATTTCGACAATGCCGTGCTGCTCGGATATCGCGAAACCGGCGAGCCGAGAATTGCGGTGCCGGTTGCCGTGGCCGAGGATCAGCTCGCGAGCCACTACAAGCTCGCCGACGCCCGTACGCTTTATCGCGACCATCTTCTCGATGAGGAATTGTTGAGCGAGGTTGCCCAGGCCGTCAGCCTCACCCACTGGAACGCCGACAATCGGTTTTGTGGAAAGTGCGGCGGCACCATGGAGCTTCGTATCGGCGGCTACAAGCGTATCTGCGCCGCCTGCAACCACACGATTTTTCCCCGCACCGATCCCGTCGTGATCATGATGACGATCGATATCGAGCGTGATCTTTGCCTGCTTGGCCGCGGTGCGCATTTTGCACCGGGCATGTATTCGTGCCTTGCCGGTTTTGTGGAGCCGGGCGAAACCATCGAGCAGGCCGTCCGCCGTGAAACGCATGAGGAATCCGGCGTCGAGATCGGCCGCGTGCGTTATCACGCGTCGCAGCCCTGGCCGATGCCGCATACGCTGATGATCGGCTGTTATGCCGAGGCACTGTCTTTCGATATTGCCCGCGATGAGATCGAACTGGAGGATTGCCGCTGGTTCACACGGGCGGAAGTCGCCAAGATGCTGGAAACGGCGACGGGTGAGGGCTTTTCCGCGCCTCCCGGTGGCGCCATCGCGCATCGGCTGATGCGCGATTGGGTGGAATGGACGAAATAATCGCGTTCGGCAGGCTCAACCCTGGTTGAGCTTGCCGCGCATCGCATGGCCCTTATAGACGCCGAGAATGCGGACTTTTTCGGAGAAGAAGCGCAACTCGTCCAGCGCATGCCGCACCGGTTCGTCATCGGGGTGGCCTTCAATATCGGCATAAAACTGCGTCGCCACGAATTTGCCGCCGAGCTGGTAGCTTTCGAGCTTCGTCATGTTGATGCCGTTCGTCGCGAAACCGCCCATGGCTTTGTAGAGCGCGGCCGGAATATTGCGGACGTTGAAGACAAAGGTGGTGACGACGATTTCGTCGCTCGACTGACGCTTGGCCCAGTTTTCATCGCGGGAAAGCACAACGAAACGCGTGACGTTGTTTTCCGAATCCTCGACGTTTTCAGCGAGAATATCGAGGCCGTAGAGATTGGCGGCAAGGCGCGGCGCGAGAGCCGCCATGCTGCGGTCGCCCTTTTCTGAAACGAGCCTTGCGGAGCCCGCCGTATCGCCGGCGATGACGGGCTTCCAGCCGTTCGAACGGATGATTTTCCGGCACTGGCCAAGCGCGTGAATGTGGCTGTGGACGGTGCGGATTTCATCCTTCTTCACGCCCGGCATCACCATCAACTGGAAGCGGATTGGCATGAAATATTCGCCGATGATGTGCAGGCGCGATTCCGGCAGCAGGTGATGAATATCCGCAACGCGGCCGGCCAGCGTGTTTTCAATCGGGATCATGCCGAGATCGGCTTCGCCATTTTCAATGGCGTTGAAGGCATCCTCGAATGTCGGGCACGGCAAAGGCTCCATATCCGGGAACATGTCGCGGCAGGCCATATCGGAATTCGCGCCGAATTCGCCCTGGAAGGCAATGCGATTTGTGCTCAAGGTCATGGGACTGTCCGTTAGAGGGTTCTGCTTGCGAGAATTTTGCGGGCTTTTTCCAGATCGTGCGGCGTGTCGACGCCGAGCGGCACGGAACTGACGATTTCGGCGTCGATGCGCATCCCCGCTTCCAGCGCGCGCAGCTGTTCCAGCCGCTCGCGTTTTTCCAGCGGCGAGGGCGGCAGGCTCACGAATGTCTCGAGTGCTGCGCGGCGATAGGTATAAAGTCCGATGTGATGATAAAGCGGGCCATCGCCATAAGGGGCGGTGGTGCGGGTAAAATAAAGCGCGCGCAATCGCGAATCGGAAAGCGGGCTGCCCACCACTTTCACCACGTTCGGATTGGTTTTTTCTTCCTCTTCGGTGATTTCGACCGTCAGTGTCGCAATATCGACGGCGGCATTTTCCAGTGGACGCAACGAAGCGCGGATCGTCTCCGCTTCGATGGTCGGAAGATCGCCCTGGACATTGATGACATATTCCGCCTTGCCATAAGGATCGGCTTTCTGCAGCGCTTCGAAAATGCGGTCCGAGCCGGATTGGTGGTCGTCGCGCGTCATCATCACGTCGAAACCGGCATTTTTGACGGCCGAAAACACCTGTTCGTCATCGACGGCCACAACGATTCGCTCCGCGCCGGCCTCGCGTGCGCGCAGCGCCACCTGCACGATCATCGGCTTGCCGCCGATGTCGGCGAGCGGCTTGCCCGGCAGGCGCGTGGATGCCATCCGCGCCGGTATGAGGACGACAGCTTTCTCGAAATCCCGATTCTTCATCCAACACCCTTCAAATCCCGCCCGAAAAGTGTCAAAACGTCACGGTGTGGGGAGCATTATTCAAGTTGCGCAGGCTGTGCAAAAGCCATAGCTTTCGAGCAATTTCAAGATGCCCGTTATATCAAGCGGATGCGAGGGAGCGCATATAGATGAATTCTTATGTAAATATGGGCGTTGGGGCGTTGCTTGGCACGGTTTTCGTCCTGATGTCGGTGTCGATTGCGTCTGAGGGCATTTTCCATGCGCCCGCGCCCGAAAAGGAAGGTTACGCCATTGCTGCGGCAGAGGGTGGCGGCGAAGCAGCCGGCGGAGAAGCCGCTGCCGCGGCGACGCCGATCGCGCAATTGCTTGCGAGCGCCGATGCCGCCAAGGGCGAGACGGTCTTCAAGAAGTGTACGAGCTGTCATACCGGAGAGAGTGGTGGTGCAAACAAGGTCGGCCCCAATCTCTTCGATATCGTCAACCGGCCGATCGCCAGCCATGAAGGTTTCAGCTACTCCGCAGGGATGAAGGATTTCTCCAAGGGCGGTTCCGTGCATTGGGATTACGATCATCTCAGCTTCTTCCTGGAAGCTCCCAAGAAACACGTTCCCGGCACGGCCATGGGCTTTGCGGGCGTGAAGAAGGAGACGGAACGCGCCGATCTCATCGCTTATCTGCGGACGCTGTCGGCAAACCCGGCACCGCTTCCGGATCCCGCTGCGGCTCCCGCGCCGACAAACTGATCGTTACGATGGTTTCATGAAAAAAGCCCGGCATCGCTGCCGGGCTTTTTATTTTTGCAGCGCCGGATTGCGGCTGCGGCAATGGCGCCTGAAAAATCAGAACCCCTTGCCGCCGCGCAATTCGGAAATCACCGTTCCGACCATGATCTTGATATCCAGCCAGAGCGAAAAATTGTCGACGTAATAAAGATCGGAGACGATTCGGGCGCGCGCCTTGTCGCTGCGATCCGTCGGGCCGCGCAACCCCCGCATCTGGGCAAGGCCGGTAATGCCCGGCCGCACCCGGTGCCGCATATGGTAGTGCGGTACCAGCTCCTCATAAAGACGGCCGGCCGCCAGCATGCCGATGGCATGGCAGCGCGGCCCGACCAGCGACATATCGCCTTTCAGCACATTCAGAAGCTGCGGCAGTTCGTCGATATTCGTGCGGCGAAGAACCGCGCCGATCCGGGTTATTCTGGGGTCGTTCTTCACCGTCTGCGCCACGCCGGTGGCGTCGCAAAGATCGGTCCTCATGGAGCGGAATTTATAGACACGGATTTTCCGCCCGTTCATGCCCCAGCGGACCTGTGAAAACAGGACCGGTCCCTTGCTGTCGAGTTTGACCATCACTGCCACGGTGAGCAGCACCGGCGCGAGTGCGACAAGGGCGATGGACGCCCCTGCGATGTCAATCGTTCTTTTGAGCGCGAACTGGCCGCGCAGGAATGCGGAGACGGTTTTTTCCGAAGAGGAAGGTTGCGTTTCCGGCGATTCGAAAGTGGTGGCTGCGGAATAGGAGGCACCGTAAAAAACGGCATGCGATGAGCCTTTAGTACCCAGCATAATATAAAGCCCTGAAAAGTTATTTTGATAGAAGAAAATTAATTTATATGAACGATTAATAATTCATTTACCGTAAAAAGTCATCCGAAATGTAACCGCCCCGGCGCAAATGGCAATCTACGGTTAATGCGACTGCACGCGGATGTTGCAGGGTCGGCGTCCTCTCCGCTCGTGGCTGCGGAGACGGCCTGTCCCATGGAACCAAAACCTGCAAAATCGGGAATTTTCGTGCAGCGCTGGCGAAATCGCCATCGGCCCTGAGACAAGCGCCTTTCGGCCACTCTAAGCCGTCAGTTTCCCATCAGAATATCGAGCAGGGTCGTCTGCTTCGGTCCGGATGGCGCCTGACCGCCGATATCGGCGGGTGGTACAGGCCCGTTGCCGGCTGAATAGCCGGGTTCGATATCGCGGGAAGGGATATTTGCCGGCGGCATCGGTGCACCGGGCTGATTCGGATTCGGCGCAACCGGGGCTTCGGGATAGGCGCGCGTATCCACCGTTCCGCCACCGAGCGCATTGGAAATGATGTCGCCGATGGAGGAGGGCGCGCTTTCCGGCGCCGGCTGCTGCATTTCCCCAAGCGGTGGCACGCCGCCTGCGCCAAGCCCGAAGAGCGGCGAGGGCGAAAGCCCCGAATGGGCGGCGGTCATGAAATCTTTCCAGGCCTTTGCGGGAAGCCCGCCACCGGTGACCTTCTTCATCGATGTGCCGTCGTCATTGCCGAACCACACGCCGGTGGTCAGGTTGCTTGTGTAGCCGACAAAAAGAGCGTCGCGGAACGATTGCGTCGTGCCGGATTTTCCTGCCGCCTGCCAGCCCTGCAGCCGTGCCGCCTTGCCGGTACCTTCGGTAATGACGCGCGACAGCATGCTGTTCATGGTCGCGGCGATCTCTTCGCTAAGGACGCGCGGCGGGTTGTCGTATTTGTTTTCGTAAAGCACCTTGCCATCCGCATCGGTGATGCGTTTGACGATATGCGGCGTCGCCTTGTAGCCGCCATTCATGAAGGGGGCGTAGGAGGCCGTCAGCTCCATCAGCGATACTTCCGAGGTGCCGAGCGCGATGGAGGCATTGTTCTGCAGTTCGGATTCGATGCCCATGCGATGCGCCACCTGGGTCACACGATCGGGACCCACTTCCATCACCAGCTGCGCGGCAATGGTGTTCAGCGAATTGGCGAGCGCGGTGGCGAGCGTCACTTCGCCTCGATATTTCTTCTCGTAATTTTCCGGGGTCCAGTTGCCGATACGAACAGGCGCGTCGTTACGAACGGTATAGGGAGTGAGCCCGGATTCGAGTGCGGCGACGTAAACGAAGGGCTTGAATGCGGAGCCGGGTTGCCGTTTTGCCTTGGCGGCGCGGTTGAACTGGCTTTCGGCATAATCCGCCCCGCCCACCACGGCCCGGATCGCGCCCGTGCCATCGATGGAAACCAGCGCCGCCTGCGAAGCGCCCTGCTTCTTGCCGTCACCCTGCAGCACGTGGGTCAGCGCCTTTTCGGCGTCGCGCTCGAGATTGGGGTCGATGGTCGTATCGACGACAATGTCCTGCTTGACCTCGCCGACGAGGTTGCGCACTTCCTCCAGCACCATATCGGCGGCATAATGCTCGGCGCCGGACCAGAAACGTTTCGCCTTGGTCGGCGGCTGCGACATGGCGGTCTTGATTTCATCGTCGGTGATGAAGCCGACATCGCGCATGGATTGCAGCACTACCTGTGCCCGTTCTTCCGCCGCCTGCGGATCGCGCGCCGGCGAAAGGCGCGAGGGCGCTTTAAGAAGCCCGGCCAGCATGGCCGCCTCGCCCAGATTGACGTCGCGCGCGGATTTGTTGAAGTAGCGCCGCGAGGCCGCCTCGACGCCATAGGCATTGGAGCCGAAATAGACGCGATTGAGATACATCGCGAGAATCTGGTCCTTGGTGAACTCATGCTCCAGCCAGAAGGACAACAGCACTTCCTGAACCTTGCGTTCCAGCGTGCGATCCGGCGAGAGGAACAGGTTTTTCGCGAGCTGCTGCGTCAGCGTCGAGCCGCCCTGCACGGTTCGTCCCGTCAGAACATTCGTGACGATGGCGCGTCCGAGACCGAGCGGATCGACCCCGAAATGCGAATAAAACCGCCGGTCCTCAATGGCCATGACGGCCTGCGGAATATAGGGCGACATATCTTCCAGCGCGAGCGCCTCGCCGCCGGTGGTGCCGCGATTGGCCAGCACGCTGCCATTCACCGAAACGATCTTCACATTCGGCGGGCGTTCGGGAATGGACCAGCTGCTGGCGCTCGGCATGCGTGCGCCGTAATAGAGAACAAGACCGGCAACACCGATGCCGCCCCAGATGCCGAGTACGATGCACCAATAGACGAGGGAGCGAATGAAGCCCGTCGCGCCGCGGCCGGAGCTGCGGGTGCGCTTTTCTTTTTTCCTGGATTTGGTGCGGCCGGATGTCGGCTTCGGTTTTCTGGCTTGCTGCTTTGTGGTTCCGCTGATGCGCTCGCTGGCGTCGAGGCGCAGGTCATCACCGGATTCATGGAAATCCCCGAAGGAGGGTTCTACCCGTTCGCGTGATTTACCCTTGCCTGCCATCCAGCCGAAGTCGCTCCTATTCGCGAAACCGCGCGCATCCCGTTTGGGTTTCAGGCTTCTATGCCTGCGCGATCCTTAATCCAGGATGAAGAGTTTAAATGCGGCAATTTAAGGCGGGGTTAAGTCCTCGCCGGATCAAATCGGCGTCATTGGCAGACGTCGACCCATTCCGCATCCGTTAGCTCGGCCATCACCTCCGGCGAAATCTTCACCGCCGCATTGGTGGCGCCGGCCGCGGGAACCACCTCATGATAGTTTTTCAGCGAGACGTCGCAAAATACCGGAAGCGGGGAGGGCAGGCCGAAAGGGCACACGCCGCCTATGGGGTGGCTGGTCACCGCAACCACCTCTTCCGGTCCGAGCATGCGCGGCTTTGCGCCGAAATGATCGCGGAATTTGCGGTTGTCGAGCCGCTTTGTGCCGGCAGCGACGACGAGAAGAATGGTTTCACCCGCCTTCAGGCAAATGGTTTTCGCAATCTGGTCGGGGTCGACACCATGCGCTTCAGCGGCCAACGCAACCGTCGCCGAACTCGTTTCCGTTTCGATCACGGCAACCTCGGGCGACTTTTCGGTGAAAAAGGCTCTGACGGATTCAATAGACATGCGTATTTATTAGGCGTTACGCGGAGAAGCTTCAAGTCACCTCGAAACAGCTATGCATTATGCGCAATGCTGCGCTGCGATGAAACGTCTGTTTTTTAAGCGGCGATCCTGTATCTTCAAATCATCGAAGCGACGCACTCCTCCTCCCAGCGTCGCCCGATTGGACTGACAATACTCCTCCTCCCAATTGTCAGTCAGTTTCAAGAACCCGGCGCACCTCCTCCCGCGCCGGGTTTTTGCTTTTTGGCGTTCCTGTTGTCTGGCTCCCTGCTGAACCCTGACCAGATGGTCGTGTTCAAAGAAACTTGACTTTCAGCCCCTTCCAACCTAGGTACTTCGCCATCGATATTTGTTTGACGACCAGAGCTTCGGCGTCTTTTTAGGCGCTCACGACGATCTTTTCCTTCAAATTCGACCCAAGTCCGCACTGCTCGCAGTGCAAATACAATTGCCAACGGAAGGAAATCGTTATGGCGACTGGTACAGTAAAGTGGTTCAACGCAACCAAGGGCTACGGCTTCATTCAGCCTGACGACGGTTCGCAGGACGTATTCGTTCACATCTCCGCTGTTGAGCGCGCTGGTCTGACCGCCCTCAACGACGGCCAGAAGCTCTCCTACGAGCTGATGCAGGATCGTCGCTCGGGCAAGATGTCCGCAGGCAACCTCGTTGCTGCCTGATAAGCGCTTTGGCCCGAAAGGGTCATTCGCATGAATGGAAAGGCCGGATTTTTCCGGCCTTTTTCTTTTGCAGGAAGGGGCTGGACCGGTTGCCCTTGAAAAAGCCAGGTCACATACCAATATAGGGTTCAACAGTGCTCCGGACCGGAACTGCCGGGAATGGCGCTTTTAAAAGTGCCGCTGCTGTTGTGTTAACCAAAGATTAACCAAAGCAGCCGATCCTGAGCCGGAAAGCAGCGTCGATATCCTTGACGCGCTCTGGAGCATCAGGCCGTTTAAACGCTTTGACCACGGATGTACTGGCATTGACGGAAAACGGATGGAAAGGTCGGGCTTGCCCGGCCTTTTTGTTTTATGTGCCGAGGAGGTGCCGAATATTCGGCGCCTCCTCCTTTTTCTGGATTATTTCGCCGCGAGCGCGTCGAGAATACGGACCCAGGAGCGAATGCCCTTGTGGAAGGACTGCAGGTCGTATTTTTCATTCGGCGAATGAATACGGTCATCGGTAAGTCCGAAGCCGACAAGCAGCGAATCCATTCCCAGCATCTTCTGGAAATCGCCGACGATCGGGATCGAGCCACCCATGCCGATGACGACGGCAGGTTTCGGCCACTCTTCCGAAAGCGCGTTTTTGGCTTTGGTGAGCACGGGCGAGTCGTAAGACAGCTGGATGGCGGGTGAACCGCCATGTTCGTAGAACTCCACGGAGCAATCGGCGGGAATCTTCGAGCGCACATAGGCCCGGAAGCTTTCACGAATAGCCGCAGGGTCCTGCTCGCCGACGAGGCGGAAGGACACCTTGGCGGAAGCCTTGGCGGCGATCACGGTCTTGAAACCATCGCCGGTATAGCCGCCGATAATACCGTTGACTTCCGCCGTCGGCCGCGCCCAGGTCTGCTCCAGCACGGAGCGACCCTTTTCACCCGAGGGAACCGAAAGGCCGACTTCGCCGAGGAAGGCTTCGGCCGTGCGGCCCAGCGTCTCCCAGGAGGCCTTGATGTTGGCTGGGGTTTCTTCCACGCCGTCATAAAAGCCTGAAAGAGTTACCCGGCCGGTCTCGTCATGCAGGCCGGCGAGAATATCGGTGAGGATGTGGATGGGGTTTGCCGCCGCCCCACCGAACAGACCGGAATGCAGATCGCGGTCGGCTGCCGTGATGACGACCTCTTCGCCGACCAGGCCGCGAAGGGCTGCGGCAATGGCGGGCGTATCCCGGTCCCACATGCCGGTATCGCAGACCAGCGCATAATCGGCCTTCAGTTCTTCCGCATTAGCTTCTAGGAAAGGCTTCAGCGACGGCGAGCCGGATTCTTCTTCGCCTTCAAAAAGAATGGTGACGCGCACCGGCAGGCCGCCATTGACAGCCTTGTACGCCCGGCAGGCCTCCACGAAGGTCATCAGCTGGCCCTTGTCGTCTGCCGTTCCGCGTCCGGTAATCACCTGTCGGCCGGCGCCGATATCCTTGACGGCGGGTTCGAACGGATCGTTTTCCCAGAGCTCGAGCGGATCGACCGGCTGGACGTCATAATGACCGTAGAAAAGCACATGCGGCGCGTCCTTGGTGGCCGCATCGTGATGCGCCACGACCATGGGGTGGCCGGCCGTATCGCGCACGGAGGCCGTAAAACCGAGCGCTGAAAGCGTTCTGACCAGCCATTCCGCCGCCTTGCGGCATTCCGCCTTGTAAGCGGGGTCCGTCGAAATCGACGGAATACGTACGAGCTCGAACAGGCGCTCGAGGCTGGAGGTGAGATTATCGTCGGCGGTGGAAAGAATGGGGGAAACGTCTGTCATCGCTGATCCTGTCATGTCTGTCGTGCCCCGGCGATAAGACGAAACATCCGGGCATCGCGCATCGCGGGAAACAAGGGGGCCGGCGCGTCGTGAATCGGCAAACGTGCGGCCGCCGGAACGATAGAGCAGTTCAGGGAAAGTGCGAAGCGGTTTCGGGCTGTAAATGCTATTTCGCTTTTTTGGCGCTTTCGATCGCCCGGCGCATATATTCCAGCAAAAGCTGTCTCTCGAAACGCCGGAAATCCTTGAGCAGCGCATCTTCGGTGGCTTCGGAGGCGGCAATGGCGTTGGCTTCCAAATCCCTGCCGCGCTGGGTCAGTTCGATGATCTGGGCGCGGCGGTCGCTTGGATGGGATTTGCGGACGATCAGCCCGTCGCGTTCCATGCGCGAGAGCGTATTGGCGAGCGTCGCCTGTTCGACATCGATTCTATCGAGCAATTGCCGCTGGGTCAGGCCGTCCTCATGCCAGAGCTCGATGAGGATGGGGAATTGCCCGGGCGAGAAACCCAGGGCGGCGGCTCTTTTCTGCAGCGCCATGGTGAATTCCCGCGCCATTTTCGAAGCGAGATAGATTGCCGATTCGTCCCGGGAAAAACCCATTTTTCCGCCCATAAAGCATCACGGCCGGCTCAGCCCGGCAATTCGATAGCGCGATATATATCGCATGATATGTTTATGCCAGTACGAAACGGCGCATAAAATAAAACCGCCATGGCCGGGAGGGGTCGGCCATGGCGGTCATATTGGAGGACAAAGGCCCGGAGAGGGGGAAAGGCCTTTGTCCGGTCTGACGCGGCGGGGGACGAGCCAGCTATCAGACTACGGCGTGATCAGGCGCCGTCCCTTATGAAATGTGTCTGCAAATGCGGCTTTTCAAGGGAAGGGCGGATTACAAATCGGTAACGTTCAGGTGAATTTTGCAGGCCTGTGCTGCCGCCTCATTCCCTGCTCTTTACGGTGCGTTGTGCGAAGTTTCGGTAGACGTCAAAACGGCCCCGCGCTATCCATGCTACCCATGAAAAAAGGCGATCATCTCTTCCTCGTTGACGGTTCCGGTTTCATTTTCCGGGCCTTCCATGCAATCCCGCCGCTGAACCGCAAGTCGGACGGGCTGCCGGTCAACGCCGTCTCCGGTTTCTGCAACATGTTGTGGAAGCTGCTGAAGGATGCGCGCAATACCGATGTCGGCGTGACGCCGACCCATTTTGCGGTAATTTTCGACTATTCCTCGAAGACTTTCCGCAACGAACTTTATGATCTCTACAAGGCCAACCGCACCGCGCCGCCGGAAGATCTGGTGCCGCAATTCGGCCTGATCCGTGAGGCGACGCGCGCCTTCAACCTTCCCTGCATCGAGACCGAAGGCTTCGAGGCGGACGATATCATCGCCACCTATGCCCGGCAGGCCGAGGCGATCGGCGCCGATGTTACGATCATCTCCTCCGACAAGGATCTGATGCAGCTCGTCACGGCCAATGTACACATGTACGACGCCATGAAGGACAAGCAGATCGGCATTCCGGACGTTGTCGAAAAGTGGGGCGTAGGCCCTGAAAAGATGATCGACCTGCAGGCGATGACCGGCGATTCTACCGATAATGTTCCGGGCATTCCGGGTATCGGGCCCAAGACGGCGGCGCAATTGCTGGAGGAATACGGCGATCTCGATACGTTGCTGGCGCGGGCGGGCGAAATCAAGCAGCAGAAGCGCCGGGAAAATATCATCGCCAATGCGGAGCTTGCCCGCCTTTCCAGGCAGCTTGTGGCACTCAGAACCGATGTGCCGCTGGATCAGTCTCTCGAAGCGCTGGTGCTCGAACCGCAAAATGGCCCGAAACTGATCGCCTTCCTGAAGGCGATGGAGTTCACGACGCTGACACGCCGGGTGGCCGAGGCGACCGAAACCGACGCTTCCGCCATCGACCCTGCCAATGTGCCGGTACAATGGGGTGCCGATGCCCATGGTCCCGATCTCGATGCGCCTGCCGCTGCCGTGAACGCTGGCGAAGTGGCCGCTGACGCCGCTGGCGCTTCGGCTTCGCCTGCCGCTCCGGCAAGGAAAGTAACGGGGGAGGGCAGCGCGCCCGCTGATCTCGCCACAGCGCGACAGGCGCTTTTTTCCGCCGCCAAGATCGATACGACCGCCTATCTGACGATCAGGGACCTTGCGGCGCTCGACCGCTGGATCGCGGCGGCCCGTGAGACAGGCGTCGTCGCCTTCGATACGGAAACGACCTCGCTCGACCCGATGCAGGCGGAACTTGTCGGTTTTTCTCTGGCCATTGCCGACAACGGCAAGGATGCCACGGGCACCGATATCCGGGCCGCTTATGTTCCTTTGACGCACAAGACCGGTTCCGGCGGCGATCTCTTCAGCGATGGCATCAAACTGGCCGAAGGGCAGGTGCCATTTGCCGAGGCACTGGAGCGTCTGAAGGACCTGCTCGAGGATGAGGCCGTTCTGAAGGTCGCGCAGAACCTGAAATATGACTATCTGCTAATGAAACGCCACGGCGTCGTCATGCAGAGCTTCGACGACACGATGCTGATTTCTTATGTCCTCGAGGCCGGCAAGGCCACGCATGGCATGGATTCCCTGTCCGAACGCTGGCTCGGCCACACGCCGATCGCCTATAAGGACGTGGCGGGATCGGGCAAGTCGAGCGTCACCTTCGATTTTGTCGATATCGACAAGGCAACCGCCTATGCTGCGGAAGATGCAGATGTCACCCTGCGGCTCTGGATGGCGCTGAAGCCGAGGCTTGTCTCGGAACGGCTGACCAAGGTTTATGAGCGGCTGGAGCGTCCCCTCGTGCCGGTTCTGGCGCATATGGAAGAGCGCGGCATCACCGTCGACCGGCAGATTCTCTCGCGTCTTTCCGGCGAACTCGCCCAGAAGGCCGCGTCCTTCGAAGAGGAAATCTACGAGCTGGCGGGCGAGCGTTTCAACATCGGCTCGCCAAAGCAGCTCGGCGATATTCTGTTTGGCAAGATGGGCCTGCCGGGCGGTTCCAAAACCAAGACCGGGCAATGGTCGACATCGGCGCAGGTTCTCGAAGATCTCGCGGCGGAAGGCGCCGAACTGCCGCGCAAGATCGTCGACTGGCGGCAGCTGACGAAGCTGAAATCGACCTATACGGATGCGCTGCCGGGATATATCCATCCCGAAACGAAACGGGTGCATACGTCCTATGCGCTCGCCTCCACCACCACGGGGCGTCTGTCCTCTTCGGAGCCGAACCTTCAGAACATTCCGGTTCGCACCGCCGAAGGCCGCAAGATCCGCACGGCTTTCATCTCCACACCCGGTCACAAGCTTCTGTCGGCCGACTACAGCCAGATCGAGCTGCGCGTGCTGGCCCATGTCGCCGATATTCCGCAGCTCCGCAACGCCTTTGAAAACGGCATCGACATTCACGCCATGACGGCATCGGAAATGTTCGGTGTGCCGGTGGAAGGCATGCCGTCGGAAGTGCGCCGCCGCGCGAAGGCCATCAACTTCGGTATCATCTACGGCATTTCCGCCTTTGGCCTCGCCAACCAGCTCGGCATCGCCCGCTCCGAAGCCGGCGACTATATCAAGAAATATTTCGAGCGTTTTCCCGGCATTCGCGACTACATGGAGGCAACCAAAGCCTTCGCCCGCGAAAACGGCTATGTCGAAACGATTTTCGGCCGCCGTGCCCATTATCCGGAAATCCGCTCTTCCAACCCTTCGGTAAAAGCCTTCAACGAACGCGCGGCCATCAACGCGCCGATCCAGGGCTCCGCCGCCGATATCATCCGCCGCGCCATGGTTCGTATCGAGCCTGCGCTGGAGGCGGAAAAGCTTTCCGCCCGCATGCTTTTGCAGGTGCACGACGAACTCATCTTCGAAGTCGAGGAAGCGGAAATCGAAAAGACCCTGCCGGTCGTCGTCTCTGTCATGGAAAATGCGGCCATGCCGGCGATTTCTATGAAGGTGCCGCTCAAGGTGGATGCACGTGCGGCCGACAATTGGGATGAGGCGCATTGACTGGAGAATCGGCTTTCTGTGGATTCCGGGACATGGACCACTTCAAGGGGCATGTCGTTTTCGATAAAACGTGAGCCGTGATTTGTGATGCCTGAGGATCGCTTGCCGCGCTGATTCCGTTGAATCGGAAAAAATGTGCGTCAGGGCTGGTCAAAGCCCGTTTGGGCATGTATAAGCGCGCCAAATTTCCGATATCGAGACATCCGACATTCGGCCTTTGGTTCTGGCCGGTTCCGTTGTTTCGCCGCTTAAGTGGAGTAACAAAAATGGCTGTACCAAAAAGAAAAACAAGCCCGTCCAAGCGCGGTATGCGCCGCTCGGCTGACGGTCTCAAGTCTGCGACCTATGTTGAAGACAAGAACTCCGGCGAACTGCGCCGTCCGCACCATATCGATCTGAAGACCGGTATGTATCGCGGCCGTCAGGTTCTGACGCCGAAGGAAAGCGCATAAGCTTTTCTGAAATCATCTTTGCAAAAACCGGTCCTTGTGGCCGGTTTTTTGTTTTCAGGACCGTCCACCTGCCTTTTCCGCTCACTTGGAAAATTCGGCCACTCCTCCTACACTCTTTCAGGGAGAGCAGGTTTTGACGCCTGCAACGGGAGGGGAGCTTCGGTGAAATATCGCTGGATTTTATTGATGCTTCTCAGCCTCGGCCTCGGTTACGGCGCCGTGACGAGAGGTGGCGGTATCATCGCGGAAAGCTATTTCGGCGAAATGTCCGAGCAGGGCCGCACGACGCTGCGGCTGGCCGTTTCTGCTCTCGGTGGGCTTTTGAACCGTTACGAGCCGCTGCCGGCCCTGATTGCCGATCACGACGATATTGAGGAACTGGTCGCACATCCCAAGGATGCCGAACTGCGCCAGCGCGCCAATATCTACCTCAAATCCATCAACACCCTGCTGGAATCCTCCGATATCTACATCATCACGCTGGACGGGGAGACCATCGCCGCCAGCAACTATGATGGTCCAACGAGTTTCGTCGGCGAGAATTTCAGCTACCGTCCCTATTTTCAGGATGCCGCCAAAGGCTTCCAGTCACGCTTCTTTGCGCTTGGCACCACGTCCCACAAGCGTGGCTATTATTTTTCAGCGCCCATTCTCTTCAACGAGGAGATCAAGGGCGTCATCGTCTTCAAGGTCGATATTGAAGGCATAGAAGCGTCATTCGGCGATGGCGAGAACCGAATTCTGGTATCGGACCCGGAAGGCATCATCTTCATGACCGGAACGCCGCAATGGCTTTATTCCGGCCTGATGCCGCTGACACCCGAAAGGCTGGCACGAACGGAGGCTTCCCGCCGTTACGCCAATGCCACCCTTAAGGAATTGCCCCTGAAAAACGGCAATTTCGGTTCGCATCAGCTGATGACGATCAGCCAGGATGACGGTGAAAGGGAATATATGGTCCTGTCGCAGCCGATGCCGGACGCGGGCTGGACAGTCAGCGTGCTGATGGACACGGGTTCGCTCCGAACGCAGGTAAAGACGGCGATGATAGCCATCATCCTCTGCCTGTGTCTTGCTGCCGCCCTCATCGCCGCCATGCTGCAAAGGCGTCGTCGTCTGCGGGAGCGCCTGACCCATCAGGCGGAGGCGCAGGCGGAGCTGGAACGCCGGGTGGAGGAGCGTACGGCCGATCTGGCGCGGGTCAATCAGGAGATCGAGTACGAAATCGCCGAACGCCGCCAGACGGAAAAACAATTGCGCAAGATGCAGAACGATCTGGTGCAGGCGGGCAAGCTCGCAGCGCTCGGGCAGATGTCGGCAGCGTTGTCGCATGAGTTCAATCAGCCGCTCGCAGCCGCCAAGAACTACGCCGAAAACGCCTCGCTTCTCGTGGAGCGGGGACGGCTGGAGGAGGTGACGGAAAACCTCAGGCGCATTTCGGGCCTTATCGATCGCATGGCCTCCATCAGCAAGCATCTCAGGAATTTCGCCCGCAAGCCCAATGAAAAAATGGCCGCGGTAAGTCTGGAAGCCGTCCTTCGCGATACGCTCGAAATCGTCGGTGCGCGCCTGAAGGCCGCCGATGCGGTGCTGGATGTGGATCTCGGCCAGGTGCCGCTTGCCGTGAAGGCCGGCCCGGTGCGGCTGCAGCAGGTGCTCGTCAACATTATCTCCAATGCTGCCGATGCGGTGGAGGGGCGCGAGGATCGCCGCATTGCGCTGCGGGCCTTGCAGCATGGCCAGTCGGTGTCGATTTTCATTCGTGATCGCGGTCCGGGCGTGCCGGCGGCAATTTCAGAACGCATTTTCGATCCCTTCTTCACCACCAAGGGCGTGGGGCGCGGCCTCGGTCTTGGCCTGTCCATCTCCTATAACATCATCAAGGATTTTGGCGGCCAGCTCCGCGTCAGAAACCATGAAGATGGCGGGGCGGAGTTCGAAATCGAATTGCCAGCCGCCGCCTGGCGCGTGGAGGCGGCTGCGGAATGACCATGTCGCGGGTTCTGTTGATCGATGATGAGGAAGAGCTGCGCTTTTCCACCGCGCAGGCGCTGGAGCTTTCCGGTTTTGCCGTCACCATGCTGGCGAGTGCAGAACATGCGCTCGAACTGATCGGTTACAGCTTCGACGGTGTCGTGGTCAGCGATATCAGGATGCCGGGTATGGATGGCATGACGCTGCTGCAGAAGGTGCGGGAGCTCGATCCTGAAATACCTGTCATCCTGATGACGGGCCATGGCGATGTGCAGCTCGCGGTCAACGCCATGCGCAATGGCGCCTATGATTTCATCGAAAAGCCGTTCACGCCGCAATATCTCGCCGGCATCATCAAAAGAGCCAATGACCGGCGTGCGCTGGTACTGGAAAATCGCCGCCTCAAGGCGGTAGCGGGCAAGCATGACGATCTCGAAACGCGTCTGCCCGGCAGAACTCAGATCATGGTCGATCTGCGGTATCGTATCCGCGCCATCGGTGCGACGGACGCCGATACGCTGATCGTCGGTGACACGGGCGCGGGCAAGGAGGTCGTGGCGCGGGCTCTGCACGATATCAGCGCCAGAGCCAACCGGCCCTTCGTGGCGATCAATTGCGCCGCCCTGCCACAAACGCTGATCGAAAGCGAGTTATTCGGCCATGAGGCGGGCGCCTTTCCGGGTGCGCTGCGTCCACGCTACGGCAAGTTCGAGCACGCCCGCGGCGGCACCATCCTGCTGGACGAGATCGGCTCCATGCCGTTTGAATTGCAGGGCCGATTCCTGCGCGTCTTGCAGGAAAGGGTGATTACCCGCCTTGGCTCCAATGAGACAGTGGAACTCGATGTCCGCTTCATCGCCACCAGCAAGGTGGATCTGGAGCAGGAGGTTGCGGCCGGCCGGTTCCGTGCCGACCTTCTCTATCGCTTGAACGTGGCGACGCTTCTTGTCCCCTCCCTGTCACAACGCAGCGCCGACATACCCTTGCTTTTCCTGCATCTGGTGCGTGAAGCCGCTGCCCGTTACGGGCGGGAAGACATGGAGGTGCCGCAAAGTCTGCTTTCGGCCGTCTCCCTGCGTGAGTGGCCAGGCAATGTGCGTGAATTGCGCAATGCCGCAGACCGCTTCGTTCTCGGTCTGGAAAGCGATGTTTCCGAAGCCTCGCTGCCGTTTCAGGATGACGGAAAAGCGGCTCTTTCCGCACGGGTCGCGGCTTATGAAAAAAGCCTGATCGCACATGCAATCGCCGTACATGGCGGAAATCTGAAATCCGTTTATGAGAATCTCGGTATTTCGCGCAAAACGCTCTACGAAAAAATGCAGAAATACGGGCTGCACCGGCACATGACCGAGGTATGATGGGTGGATTTCCACCCATGGATGAGTCCCTATGGGTAGAAATCCACCCATTGCCGTCTGAGATAGCAATAAAAGCGCACCTCACGACAAGACCGCCATTGCTGAACGGTGATCCCGGATCGCAAATATCTCACCCCGGTCGCCATGGAGGAGCATGCGCGGCTGAAGTGGCGAAACATTTTCATCCGGGAGGAATCGATGAAAATACTGAAGACAGTCACCGGCCTTGCTGCCGCCGCTGCCGTTTCCCTTTTTGCGCTGTCCGCATCCGCTCAGAATTATCCAGAGCGCAACATCACCATGGTCGTGCCCTTTGCCGCTGGCGGCCCGACGGATACGGTTGCGCGCCTTGTCGCTGAATCCATGTCGAAGGATCTCGGCCAGCAGATCATCGTCGAAAATGTCGGCGGCGCAGGCGGCACGCTGGGTGCTGGTCGTGTGGCATCGTCCGATCCGGACGGCTACACCGTTCTTCTCCACCATATCGGCATGGCAACGAGCGCCACGCTCTACCGCAAGCTTGCCTATGACACGCTGAACGCCTTCGAATATGTCGGCCTGGTCACCGAAGTGCCGATGACCATCCTGTCGCGCAAGAATCTCGAGACGACGGATCTGAAAGGTCTGATCGAATACGCCAAGGCGAACAAGGACAAGGTCACCGTCGCCAATGCCGGCATCGGCGCTGCCTCGCATCTTTGCGGCATGCTGTTCATGAGCGCCATCGAGACACCGCTTGTCACCGTCCCCTATAAGGGCACCGGTCCGGCCATGACCGATCTGCTCGGCGGCCAGGTTGACATCATGTGCGACCAGACCACCAACACCACCAAGCAGATCCAGGGCGGAACCGTGAAAGCCTATGCCGTGACCACGGCCAAGCGGCTGGACGTGCTGCCGGACGTGCCGACAGTTGTTGAAGCGGGCCTGCCGAAGCTTGAAGTGGGTATCTGGCACGGCATCTATACGCCGAAGGGCACGCCTGCGGAAATCAACGAAAAGCTCTCCAAGTCGCTGCAGGTCGCGCTGAAGGACAAGAATGTCGCGGCTCGTTTTGCCGAACTCGGCACGACGCCCTCCTCGGAAAGCGATGCGACGCCTGCGGCGCTGAAGGCCAAGCTTGAAAGCGAAATCGCGCGCTGGAAGCCGGTGATCGAAGCTGCCGGCCAATATGCCGACTGATGAACGCGGAATGACCGGCGGTGTCTCGCCGCCGGTCGACCGTGATCATTTTAACAGACGGACCGGTGTGATGCCGGCCGCGGTGGAGAGGCATCCTTCATGAAGTCGTTATTTAATGACCCTGCCGAGGCAGTCTGCGGGGCAATTTTCATGGGACTTGGCGTCTTTTTCGCCTTGCAGTCTTATGGGCTGGAGATCGGAACCGCCTTTCGCATGGGGCCGGGCTATTTCCCGCTCGTGTTGGCAATCATCCTGATCCTGCTCGGTGGCGTCATATTTCTGCGCTCAGCCCGCCCGGCCGGAGAAGGTATCGGAGCAATCGCCTGGCGGGGCATATTTTTCATCCTGCCCGCGCCAATCTTCTTCGGTTTCACTGTCCGGGGTCTCGGTTTCGTGCCGGCGCTTTTTTTCAGCGCCCTTATTGCAGCCTTCGCCTCGCACAAGATGAGCCCGCTCATGGCGGTCATTCTTTCCGCTGCCATCACGGTCTTTTCCGTCGCTGTTTTCAACTACGGTCTCGGCCTGCCGTTCCAGCGCTTCGGCCCCTGGCTTAAATTTTGAGGTGCCGTGATGGATTTGCTCGATAATCTCGCTCTCGGTTTCGTCACGGCATCTTCGCTGGCAAACCTGTTCTTCTGCCTGATCGGCGTGCTGCTCGGCACCCTGATCGGTGTGCTGCCCGGCATCGGCGCGACTGCGACCATCGCCATGCTGCTGCCGATCACCTTCCAGCTCGAGCCCGTCTCGTCGCTGATCATGCTCGCCGGCATTTATTACGGCGCGCAATATGGCGGCTCGACCACGGCCATCCTGATCAATATGCCCGGCGAATCGTCCTCTGCCGTCACCGCCATCGATGGGTATCAGATGGCGCGCAAGGGCAAGGCGGGCGCCGCACTCGCCATTGCCGCCATCGGCTCGTTCTTTGCCGGCACGGTCTCCACCTTCCTCGTGGCGATCTTCGCTCCGCCTCTGACGGCGATTGCGCTGGAATTCGGCGCGGCGGAATATTTTTCGCTGATGGTCGTCGGCCTCGTTTCATCCATTGCGCTTGCCCATGGCTCCATCGTCAAGGCGCTGGCCATGGTCGTGCTGGGCCTGCTGCTGGGTTTGGTCGGCACCGATATCTATAGCGGTACGCCGCGTTTCACCCTCGGCATCCGCGAATATGCCGACGGTCTGAACTTCGTGGCCGTGGCCGTCGGCGTCTTCGGTATCGCCGAAATCCTGCGCAATCTCGAAAATGAGCGCACCCGTTCGGTGCTGATCGCCAAGGTCAGCGGGCTGATGCCGACACGGGAGGATTTCAGGAAAATGATCGCGCCCGTGCTGCGCGGCACGGTCATTGGTTCCGCTCTCGGCATTCTTCCGGGCGGCGGCGCGATCCTTGCGGCCTTCGCTTCCTATACGGTGGAAAAACGCGTCTCCAAGAACCCGGAGGAATTCGGGCACGGCGCGGTTGCCGGTGTTGCCGGTCCGGAGTCCGCCAACAATGCCGGCGCGCAGACCTCCTTCATCCCGCTGCTCACGCTCGGCATTCCCGCCAATCCGGTGATGGCGCTGATGATCGGCGCAATGATCATTCAGGGTATCGTGCCTGGTCCGAACGTTGCGACCGAACAGCCGGCGCTGTTCTGGGGCATCATCGCCTCCATGTGGATCGGCAACCTGATGCTCGTCATCCTGAACCTGCCGCTGATCGGGCTGTGGGTGAAGCTTCTGACGGTGCCCTATTATGTGCTGTTCCCCATCATCATGGCCTTCTGCGCCATCGGGGTCTACAGCGTCAATTCCAACGTCTTCGATCTCTATGCCGTCGCCTTCTTCGGCTTTATCGGTTACGTGCTGGTGAAACTGCGCTGCGAGCCGGCGCCGCTGCTCCTGGGCTTCGTGCTTGGGCCGCTGCTGGAGGAGAACCTGCGCCGCGCCATGATCCTGTCGCGCGGCGATCCGACCACCTTCGTCACCCGGCCGATCAGCGCCACCCTGCTCTTCATTGCTCTGGCCGTGCTGATCGTCGTCTTCCTGCCCAGCGTGAAGAAGAAGCGCGAAGAGGTTTTCGTAGAAGAAGACTGAGGAATGCCAAAGACTTGGATGCCGGCGATGGAAACATCGCCGGCTTTTTTCGTTTCCGGATCGGCCATGACGAATTTGCTTCACGAGGGCGACATATGGTTGACTCGCGCGCTTTTAGGCCCAAGGAAGGGCTGGAAAGAGAGGTCGATATGACGTCGGAAACCGAAAAACGGATCATCGCGCTCGAGGAGACGGCCGCGCACCAGGCGAAGGTGATAGAGGAGCTGTCCGATCAGCTGGCGGAACAGTGGAAGGTGGTGGAGCAGACCCGCGCCAAGCTCGACCGCCTGACGGAGAGGTTCCTGAGCCTGGAGGAGCAATCGCTGGACGCGCCCGCGATTACTCGACCGCCGCATTATTGACAGGGAAGAGCCAATGAAAAACGACACCGCCGCGCTGGCCGCCGATATCGTCGATTTCTGGAAGAAGGCCGGACCGGACAAGTGGTTCGACAAGGACGCCGCCTTCGATAACCACTTTCACGATCGTTTCCGCGATGCCCATTTTGCTGCAGCCAGACGAGAGTTGGACGACTGGCTGGAGGGCGCGGAAAGCAGTCTCGCGCTGATGCTTCTGCTGGATCAGTTTCCGCGCAACTGCTTTCGCGGCACCGCTCACATGTACGCCACCGACCCGCTGGCGCGCCTCTTTGCCGATGAGGCCATCCGCCGTGGCCACGATCAGGCGATGGGCGAGGATTTGCGCGTTTTCTTCTATCTGCCCTTTTCCCATGCCGAAGATATGGCGGCCCAGCAGCGTGCCTGCGTTCTGAACCAGCCGCTTGGCGGGCTCTATCTTCACCATGCCGAAGAACATCGCGATATCATCGAGCGTTTCGGCCGCTTTCCGCATCGCAACCACATATTGCTGCGGGAAACGACGCCGGCGGAACGGCAATATCTGGATGAAGGCGGCTTTTCCGGCTGAGCCGGAAACGAAAACGCCGCCAGTCCCTAAGGGTGGCGGCGTTCTAAAGGCATGGGAGCGGCGACAATCAGCCGTCGAAGAATTCCTTCATCCGGGCGAAGAAGCCCGTTGATTCCGGATTGTTCTCCTTGGAGGAGAGCTGCTCGAACTCCTGCAACAGCTCGCGCTGACGCTTGCTGAGTTTCTGCGGCGTTTCGATCTGGATCTGGATATAGAGGTCGCCCGTCTGCGCCGAACGCAGAACCGGCATGCCCTTACCCTTCAGACGGAACTGCTTGCCCGGCTGGGTGCCTTCCGGAACCGTAACGCGCGATTTGGTGCCGTCGAGCGTCGTGACATCGAAAGTGCCGCCAAGTGCCGCCGTCGTCATGGAGATCGGCACGGTGCAATAAAGGTCGGCGCCGTCGCGCTGGAAGAATTCATGCGGACGCACGGACAGGAAGATGTAGAGATCGCCCGCCGGACCGCCACGCATGCCAGCCTCGCCTTCGCCCTGCAGGCGAATGCGGGTACCGTCCTCGATGCCCGAGGGAATGTTGACGGAAAGCGAACGCTCTTCCGTTACACGGCCCTGACCGTGGCACTTGCCGCAGGGATCGGAGATCGTCTGCCCGCGACCATGGCAGGTGGGGCAGGTGCGTTCCACCGAGAAGAAGCCCTGTGCTGCACGCACGCGGCCGGAACCCTGACAGGTGGCGCAGGTCTTCGGCTGCGTGCCGGGTTTGGCGCCCGAGCCGGAACAGACATCGCAGGTGATCGAGGTCGGAACCCTGATCTGCGCCGTCTTGCCGGTGAAGGCCTCTTCCAGCGTGATTTCCATATTGTAGCGAAGGTCGGCGCCGCGCTCGCGTCCGCCGGAAGAGCGGCGCGCACGGCCGCCGCCCATCATCTCGCCGAAGATGTCTTCGAAAATATCCGAGAAGCCGCCATTGGCGAAACCGCCGCCGCCAAAACCGCCACCGCCGCCCATGCCGCCATTTTCAAATGCGGCGTGGCCGAAACGGTCATAGGCCGCACGCTTCTGCGGGTCCTTCAGCGTTTCATAGGCTTCGTTGATTTCCTTGAATTTCCGTTCGGAATCGGCATCGTCCGGGTTTTTGTCCGGATGGTATTTCATCGCGAGTTTGCGGAAGGCGCTTTTCAGCTCTTTTTCGTCCGCGGTCTTGCTGACGCCAAGTGTTTCGTAAAAGTCTGCTTTCGCCATTAAGTTAACAAGCCCCGCAAATGGATTTCCGGCTGCACGTCGGCAGCCGGATGTCTTGCATATGTTTTCAGGAGACGGGAGGTCACGCGATTAGGCGGACTTCTTGTCGTCCTTGATTTCCTCATAGTCGGCGTCGACGACGTCGTCCTTGCCTTCTGCGGAAGCATCGCCGGCCTCGGCCTGCTGCGCTTCGTAGATGGCCTGACCGAGCTTCATGGAAACTTCCATGAGGGTCTGGGTCTTGGCCTGAATGTCGTCTGCATCCGGCTCAGCGGCTTCGACGGCGGTCTTCAGGCTGGCAATAGCGTCTTCGATAGCCTTGCGGTCGGTCTCGGAAACCTTGTCGCCATATTCCTTCACCGACTTCTCGGTGGAGTGGATGAGGCTTTCGGCCTGGTTCTTGGCTTCCACACCCGCACGACGCTTCTTGTCGGCCTCGGCATTGGCTTCAGCGTCCTTCACCATCTTCTCGATGTCGGCGTCGGAAAGACCACCGGAAGCCTGGATGCGGATCTGCTGTTCCTTGCCGGTGCCCTTGTCTTTCGCCGAAACCTGCACGATGCCGTTGGCGTCGATATCGAAGGTTACTTCGATCTGCGGAACGCCACGCGGTGCCGGCGGCAGGCCGACGAGGTCGAACTGGCCGAGCAGCTTGTTGTCCTGCGCCATTTCGCGCTCACCCTGCGAGACGCGGATGGTCACGGCCGACTGGTTGTCTTCGGCGGTCGAGAAGGTCTGGCTCTTCTTGGTCGGGATCGTCGTGTTGCGATCGATCAGACGGGTGAAGACACCACCGAGCGTTTCGATGCCGAGCGACAGCGGGGTCACGTCGAGCAGCAGAACGTCCTTGACGTCGCCCTGCAGAACGCCGGCCTGGATGGCGGCGCCCATGGCGACCACTTCATCCGGGTTCACGCCCTTGTGCGGCTCCTTGCCGAACAGCTGCTTGACGACTTCCTGCACCTTCGGCATGCGGCTCATGCCACCGACGAGAACGACTTCATCGATCTCGGAAGCGGAAACGCCGGCATCCTTGAGTGCTGCCTTGCATGGCGCGACGGTGCGCTGCACCAGATCGTCCACCAGGCTTTCGAACTTGGCGCGGGTCAGCTTCAGCGTCAGGTGCTTCGGACCGGAAGCATCGGCCGTGATGAACGGCAGGTTGATTTCGGTCTGCTGCGAGGACGAAAGTTCGATCTTCGCCTTTTCGGCAGCTTCCTTGAGGCGCTGCAGGGCGAGCTTGTCGTTCTTCAGGTCGATGCCCTGATCCTTCTTGAACTCACCGGCCAGATACTCGACCAGACGCATGTCGAAGTCTTCACCACCAAGGAAGGTATCGCCATTGGTCGACTTCACTTCGAAGACGCCGTCGCCGATTTCCAGAACGGAAATATCGAAGGTGCCGCCGCCAAGGTCGTAAACGGCGATGGTCTTGCCGTCCTTCTTGTCGAGGCCATAGGCAAGCGCTGCCGCAGTCGGCTCGTTGATGATGCGGAGCACGTCCAGACCGGCAATGCGGCCGGCATCCTTGGTTGCCTGACGCTGGGCGTCGTTGAAGTAGGCAGGAACCGTGATAACGGCCTTCTCGACCTTTTCGCCGAGATAGGATTCAGCCGTTTCCTTCATCTTCTGAAGGATCATTGCGGAAATCTGCGAAGGGGAATAGGGCTTGTCCTGCGCCTTCACCCATGCGTCGCCATTGTCACCCTTGACGATTTCAAAGGGGACCAGAGCCTTGTCCTTTTCGACGGTCGGGTCTTCATAACGGCGACCGATGAGGCGCTTGACCGCAAACAGGGTGTTGGTCGGGTTGGTGACCGCCTGGCGCTTGGCCGGCTGGCCGACAAGGCGTTCGCCATCGTCGGAAAATGCCACCATGGACGGCGTGGTGCGCGCGCCTTCCGCGTTTTCAATTACTTTCGTGTCCTTGCCGTCCATCACTGCAACGCAGGAATTGGTCGTGCCAAGGTCGATACCGATTACTTTTGCCATGCTCTTCTCTCCTTGAAGCGAGCTGTCGGAACCCCGTGAGGCATTCTTGTGGCAGCTCCTTGACTTGGATTTGCAGTATTCGCTGCAGTTCTGCGGCGTATATAAGGAGCGATTTTTCCTGCTGCAAGGCGCAAGAGAGGGGGAAGCGCAGCAAAAAAGCGCAAGAAACCCCTGTCTGTGCAGAAGCATAGCCATCACGGCTTGCGGAAGAGGGAAAACGCGACTTGTGTGCTACACGGCGCCGTCGGTCGGCATCGCGGCGTGCGAACCGGTGAGGTTTGCTTTTAACGGCATCGGGGTGGGGTGAAATGGCGGACAGGGTGGGATTCGAACCCACGGTACGCTTTCACGCACACACGCGTTCCAGGCGTGCGCCTTAAACCACTCGGCCACCTGTCCTTTTTCAAATCTGCATGTTTTGAAGAATGCAAATCACTGGAACGGCGCGATATATACCGATGAATTCGCAGGGATCAACACGAATCTGACAGTTTTTTGAAATGTCGGCAATTTCCTGTGTTCCGATGCGATTGCAAACCGGTTTTCCCGCCTTTATCGATGCATTATAGATTTCAAAATATGGCTGTCTGACCGGCAGATCGTAAGCGAGGTGTCCCTGATGAAAGCTTTTTTGCGGTTTTTGAGCTTTCTTTTCCTCGTTGCGGCGGTTTTTCTGGGTGTGCTCGATTCGATCCGCTCGGTTTCCACATCCTCGGTCAACATCACCGGCATCCTGTCCGTCTGGAACTATCTTCTTCCTGCTTCCCGTACCATGGTGGAAGCGGCCATGGCTCACTATATTCACCCTGAAGCGTGGCGCTTCGTTGAAAATGCCCTGTCGGCGGTGCCCGCATTTGCCGTTTCCCTGGCGCTTTCCCTGCTCTGCTGGATGGCGGGTTACAGGAAGCACAAGGCGATGAGGCGTTTGTCGGCCTGACCTCGTATCTGTCGAATTGGGCGCCCGCAGACGTGAACCATGAGAAGCGGCGGAACTGGCCGCATGGAGGACCGAATGTTCCTGTTCGATACGCTTTCAAAAAAAACGACGATGCCGACCGAAGAAACCGCCTTGCCCGGCCGTGAAGAGGCGCTTGCGGTGCCGGAAGCCCATTTCGTCAATGGCCGGCCCTTGAAGGGGCCTTATCCTGACGGACTTGAAACTATCTATCTCGGCATGGGCTGCTTCTGGGGCGCGGAACGGTTGTTCTGGAAAACGCCGGGCGTCTGGGTGACGGCGGTGGGTTATGCCGGCGGCTTCACCCGCAACCCCACCTATCAGGAGACGACGACGGGCCAGACGGGCCACGCCGAAGTGGTCAAGGTTGTCTACGATCCGGCGGTTATCTCGCTTTCGGGCCTGCTCAAGATATTCTTCGAGGAGCATGATCCGACACAAGGGATGCGGCAGGGCAACGATGTCGGCACGACCTACCGTTCCGCCATTTACGCGACGACGGAAGGGCAGTTGCAGCAGGCGCAGAAGGCGAGCGATGCTTTTCAACAGGCTTTGGACGAGGCCGGCCATGGCAGCGCCATCACCACCGAGATCGGGCCGCTTGAAAAGTTTTATTACGCTGAAGACTACCATCAGCAATATCTTGCCAAGAACCCGGGCGGTTACTGCGGCCTGAGGGGAACCGGCGTAAGCTGCAATATCGACTAGATTTTTTGCAGGTCGCCCCGGTGGAAAGACCAAAAAAGCGCCAGAATAAAGTTTTTCCACCGGGTCAAAAAAACCGGATGAATTTTTCATTGAGCCATGCAAGGATATGAGGCAAGCACAGCCGGGAAAACGGCTGGCGGTTCCGCAGACATTCCCGGTCAACGGGATTGCGGGAGGACCCTTAAAATATCAATTGCAACAACAGGGCTGCACAATGAAAAAATCCCTTCTGACGCTTTTTGCGCTCGCCGCAATGTCGGCTTCCGCGCTCGCCGCCGATATCAAGCCGGCGCTGGTCTATGGCACGGGCGGCAAGTTCGACAAATCGTTCAACGAAGCCGCTGCGGCCGGCGCTGAAAAGTTCAAGGCAGAAACGGGCATCGAGTTCCGCGATTTCGAACCGACCAGCGACACGCAGGGCGAACAGGCCATCCGCAACTTTGCGAGCAAGGGCTTCAACCCGGTCGTCGCCGTGTCCTTCGCCTGGACCTCGGCCATGGAAAAGGTCGCAGCCGAATTCCCCGACACCAAGTTCGTCATCGTCGATTCCGTCGTCGAACTGCCGAATGTCCGCTCCGTCGTCTACAAGGAGCACGAAGGCTCCTATCTCGTTGGTCTGCTGGCCGGCATGGCCTCCAAGACCGGCAAGGTCGGCTTCATCGGCGGCATGGATATTCCGCTGATCCGTAAGTTCGCCTGTGGTTATGCACAGGGCGCAAAGGCTGCCAACGACAAGATCGAAGTCTTCCAGAACATGACCGGCACCACGGGTGCTGCCTGGAACGATCCGGTGCGCGGCGGCGAACTCACCAAGAACCAGATCGACCAGGGTGCGGACGTGATTTACGCGGCAGCCGGTGCGACCGGTATCGGTGTGCTGCAGACTGCCGCCGACAACAAGAAGTTCTCGATCGGCGTCGATTCCAACCAGAACCACCTGCATCCGGGTTCGGTTCTGACCTCCATGGTCAAGCGCGTCGATCTGGCCGTCTACAATGCCTACAAGGATGCCAAGGACGACAAGTTCACCCCCGGCATCGTTGCGCTTGGCGTCAAGGAAGACGGTGTTGCCTACGCCCTCGACGACAACAACAAGGCCCTGATCACGCCGGAAATGACCGCCGCCGTGGACAAGGCGAAGGCCGATATCATCTCCGGCGCCGTCAAGGTTCATGACTATATGGCGGATAATTCCTGCCCGAAATGATATGATATGTAACGGGGGCGCATGATGTTTTTCATCTTGCGCCCTTTTCATATCCAGCCTTCGGAGAGGTTTCGGTTTGAGTATGGACCCTGCAATCGAACTGGTGGGCATCGACAAGAAATTCGGTGCCGTTCACGCCAACAAGAATATCAATCTGACTGTCGCCAAGGGCACGATCCACGGCATCATCGGGGAAAACGGCGCCGGTAAATCGACTCTGATGTCGATCCTCTACGGCTTTTACCAGGCGGATGCCGGTGAAATCCGGGTGAATGGCACGCCCGTCGCGATCCGTGACAGCCAGACGGCCATCAATGCCGGCATCGGCATGGTGCATCAGCACTTCATGCTGGTGGAAAATTTCACCGTGCTGGAAAACGTCATGCTCGGCGCAGAAGGCGGCGCATCGCTCGCCAAGGGCCGGGCGGCGGCCCGCAAGGAGTTGCAGCGCCTAGAGGACGATTACGGTCTGGAAGTCGATCCGGATGCGGTCATCGAAGAACTGCCGGTCGGTCTGCAGCAGCGCGTCGAAATCCTCAAAGCCATGTATCGTGGCGCCGAAATCCTGATCCTCGATGAGCCGACCGGCGTTCTGACACCGGCCGAGGCCGATCACCTTTTCAAGATCCTCGGCGTCCTGCGCGAGCAGGGCAAGACCGTCATCCTCATCACCCACAAGCTGCGCGAAATCATGGCGATCACGGATTCCGTCTCCGTCATGCGCCGCGGTGAAATGGTCGCAACCCGCAAGACCTCCGAAACCAGCGTCGAGGAACTGGCCGAACTGATGGTTGGCCGCCGCGTGCTGCTCAGGGTGGAAAAGGGCGAGACGACACCGGGCGATGTTCTGCTCTCCATCCGCAATCTGACTGTCAAGGACAGTCGCGGCGTCACCATGGTGGACGATGTCTCGCTCGACGTCCGCGCCGGTGAAATCGTCGGCATTGCCGGCGTGGCAGGCAATGGCCAGTCCGAGCTGCTCGAAGCCATCGCCGGTATCCGGAAGCCCTATTCGGGCGAGATATGGGTGGATGGCCAGAAGGTGGACCGCCCCGATCCGGCCATTCTGCGCCGGCTCGGCCTCGCGCATATCCCGGAAGACCGCCACCATATGGGGCTGGTGCTGAAATTCGAGGAATATGAAAACTCCATCCTCGGTTATCACCATGATGAGCGATACGGCAAAGGGCCTTTCCTCAACCCCGAGGCCATCCGCAGGGATGCGGTCGAAAAGATCGAGAAATACGATATCCGCCCGCCGAACCCGCAGCTGAAGACCGCCAATTTTTCCGGCGGCAATCAGCAGAAGATCGTCGTCGCCCGCGAAATTGAACGCGACCCCAAGATGTTGATCATCGGCCAGCCGACGCGCGGCGTGGATATTGGCGCCATCGAATTCATCCATCGCCGCATCATCGAAATGCGCGATGCCGGAAAGGCGATTTTGCTGGTTTCGGTCGAACTCGATGAAATCCGTTCCCTTTCGGACCGGATCATGGTCATGTTCGCCGGCCGTGTCGTTGGAGAAAAAACGGCGGAAGCCGAAGAACAGACGCTGGGCCTGATGATGGCCGGCATCGCCGCATGAGGCATGAATGAGCACCGCTTCCGTACCCTTACCAAACTGGATCAGCTACGGCCTGTTGCCGTTGCTGAACGTCGTTACCGCCTTTCTGATTTCCGGCCTCGTTGTCTGGTCGATCGGTGAAAGCCCGCTGGCGGCGCTGCGCCTGCTCATCGAAGGTGCGCTCGGCCGTGGCGACGCCATCGGCTTCACGCTGTTTTACACGACGAGTTTCATCTTCACCGGCCTTTCCGTCGCCGTGGCCTTCCATGCCGGCCTGTTCAACATCGGTTCGGAAGGTCAGGCCTATATTGGCGGCCTGGGTGCCGCGCTGGTGGCGCTGGCGCTCGACCGTTACGTGCCATGGTATGTGACGATGCCCTTCGCCGTCATCGGTGCCGCGCTTTTCGGCGCGGCCTGGGCCTTCATTCCGGCCTGGCTGCAGGCAAAACGCGGCAGCCACGTCGTCATCACCACCATCATGTTCAACTTCATCGCGGCTGCGCTGATGGTCTATCTGCTGGTGAATGTGCTGATCGTGCCGGGCAAGATGGCGCCGGAAACGCGCACCTTTCTGCCAGGTGGGCAATTGCCGAAATTGGACTGGTTGATGGCGCTGTTCGGCCTCAAGCTAGGGCCGGCGCCGTTCAACGTCTCCTTCATCATCGCGCTGGTCATGTGTTTCCTCGTCTGGGTGCTGATCTGGCGCACCAAGCTCGGTTATGAGATGCGCACGCTCGGCATCAGCCCGTCGGCCGCCATCTATGCCGGCATTCCCTATGCGCGAACGGTCATCATCGCCATGCTGATTTCCGGCGGTCTGGCGGGCATGATGGCGCTGAACCCGGTCATGGGCGCTTCCGCCCGCCTGCAGGTGGAATTCGTCGGCGGCGCTGGCTTCGTCGGCATCGCCGTGTCGCTGATGGGGCGAAGCCATCCGCTCGGCATCATCTTCGCGGCATTGCTGTTCGGCATTCTCTATCAGGGCGGTGCGGATCTTTCTTTCGAGATGCCGAACATTACCCGCGAGATGATCGTGGTCATTCAGGGTCTGGTGATCCTCTTCGCCGGCGCGCTGGAATATATGTACCGGCCGGCGGTCGTCCGCATCTACCAGCGTTTGGCAAAGGGGTGAGCTGATATGGATTTCTTCGATATGCTGGTCAGCATCCTCGGCTCGACCGTCCGTCTCACCATCCCGCTTCTCTTTACCGCGCTTGCCGGGCTCTTTTCCGAACGCGCAGGCGTGTTCGATATCGGCCTTGAAGGCAAGATGCTGGCGGCGGCCTTCGCTTCCGCCTGCGTCGCTTATCTCACAGCGGACCCATGGGCCGGTCTGCTGGCGGGCATCACCGTCTCCATCCTCTTCTCGTTGATCCATGGTTTCGCCGTCATCACCAATCGCGGCAATCAGATCGTGTCGGGCGTGGCGCTGAACTTCATCGCCGCCGGCCTGACGGTGGTTCTGGGGCAAGCCTGGTTCGGGCAGGGCGGCCGCACGCCGCAATTGCCGGCAGAGGGCCGTTTTGCGCCGACCATTCTGCCGGGTGCGGATGCGATGCGCGAGGTGCCCTTCATCGGCCCGCTTTATGCCAATGTCATTTCCGGCAACAATATCCTCACCTATCTCGCCTTTCTGGCGGTGCCGCTCTCCTGGTGGGTGCTTTACCGCACCCGTTTCGGCCTGCGTCTGCGCGCCGTCGGTGAAAATCCGGGCGCGGTGGATACGGCAGGCATTTCGGTGACATGGATGCGTTTCCGCGCCGTCATCGTCGCCGGCTTCCTCTGCGGTTTTTCGGGCGCCTATCTCGCCGTTGCGCAGTCGGCGGCCTTCATCGCCAACATGTCGGCCGGCAAGGGCTATATCGCGCTCGCGGCGCTGATCTTCGCGAAATGGAAGCCGGTGCCGGTCATGTTCGCCTGCCTGCTCTTCGGTTTTCTGGATGCCTTCGCCAACTTCATGCAGGGTAAATCCGTGCCCGGCATCGGCGAGGTGCCGGTGCAGATTTTCCAGGCCATGCCCTATATTCTGACCTGCATCCTGCTTGCCGGTTTCATCGGCGTCGCCAAGCCCCCCAAGGCCGGTGGCGTTGCCTATGCGAAGGAGCGTTAAATCCATGTCCCGAGACCCGATGTCCCATGCCCTGTTCGAGGCAGCGGTGGAGGCCATGACCTTTGCCCATGCGCCCTATTCGAAATTTCCGGTCGGTGCGGCGATCCGCGCCGAAGACGGCAAGATTTACAAGGGCGCCAATATCGAGAACCTCTCCTTCCCGCAGGGCTGGTGCGCTGAACCTTCCGCCATCAGCGCCATGATCATGGGTGGGGCGAAGAAGATCAGCGAAATCGCGGTCATCGCCGAAAAGCTTGCTCTTTGCCCACCCTGTGGCGGCTGCCGGCAGAAGATCGCCGAATTCGCCACGCCGGAGACGAAAGTCTATCTCTGCGACGAAACCGGCGTGCAGAAGGTCATGACCATGGAAGAGCTTTTGCCGTTCAGCTTCAAAACAGAGCTGCCCTGATGCCGGATATGCTGATCGATATTCTGGTGGAGCGCCTGAACGGCCTGATGCCGCGCGTCGCCATCGTCCTCGGTTCGGGCCTCGGTTCGCTGGTGGAAGACGTCAGCGACCCGATCCGGGTGCCCTATGCCGAACTTCCCGGTTTTCCCGCAAGCGGCGTTTCCGGCCATGCGGGCGAGCTGGTGGCGGGCTATCTTGATGGTGAGCCGGTCATGATGCTCTCCGGCCGGGTGCATTATTACGAAAAGGGCGATCCGTCCGCCATGCGCGCGATCATCGGGGCGCTGGCCGGTCTCGGCGTGCAGTCGCTCATCCTCACCAATTCGGCAGGTTCGGTCAGGCAGGATATGCCGCCCGGCTCGGTCATGCAGATCACCGATCACATCAACTATTCCGGCATGAACCCGCTGATCGGCGAGGAAAGCGACCGCCGCTTCGTCGGCATGACCACCGCTTACGATCCCGATCTGATGCTTGCCATGCGCAACGCCGCCATCCGCGCCACGGTGCCTTTGTTCGGCGGCGTCTATATGTGGTTTTCCGGCCCGAGCTTCGAAACGCCGGCGGAAATCCGCATGGCGCGGCTGCTGGGGGCGGATGCAGTTGGCATGTCCACCGTGCCGGAAGTCATCCTTGCGCGCTTTTTCGGGATGCGCGTTGCCGCCGCATCGGTTATTACCAATTACGGTGCCGGCATGACCGGCGCGGAACTGAGCCATGAAGAAACCAAGGATATGGCTCCCGTGGGTGGCAAGAGGCTTGCCGCCATTCTGAAGGAAATGATCGCAGGAGGAGCGTGACCATGGAACTCCAGCGTCCGCGCGAAGCGGCTGCCCTCACCCTGTCCTTGCTGGACCTGACCAATCTCAAGGAAGACTGCACGCCAGAGCAGATCGCCGCTCTGTGCCAGCGGGCGCATACGGAATATGGCAATACGGCAGCCATCTGCATCTGGCCGCGCTTCGTGGCGCAGGCCCGTGCTGCTTTCGGAAAAGACCATGCTATCCGCATCGCCACGGTCGTCAATTTTCCTTCGGGCGATCTGGACATCGCGACCGTGGTTGCCGAAACCGAGGCGGCGATCCGCGACGGCGCTGACGAAATCGATCTAGTCATTCCCTATCGCAAATTCATAGCCGGCGATGAAACGGCGGTGTCCACCATGGTGGCCGCCGTTCGCAAGGCCTGCGTTGCACCCGTGCTGCTCAAGGTCATTCTTGAAACCGGCGAGTTGAAGGACAAGGCGCTGATCCGTCGCGCATCCGAACTCGCCATTGCCGAAGGGGCCGATTTCATCAAGACCTCAACCGGCAAGGTCGCCATCAATGCCACGCTGGAAGCAGCCGACATCATGTTGCAGGCGATCCGCGACAGCCGGCAGAAAGTGGGCTTCAAGCCCGCCGGCGGCATCGGCACGGTGGAAGACGCCACGCTTTACCTCAGGCTTGCGGAAACCATCATGGCGCCCAACTGGGCCATGCCGTCCACCTTCCGTTTCGGCGCTTCGGGTGTTCTCGATGATGTGCTGAACGTGCTGGCCGGCGGTGAGCCCGCCAAGGCCGCCAGCGGGTATTGAGCTTGATCCCGCAGGAAATCATCCGCCGCAAACGCGATGGCCTGTCACTTGAGCCTCGCGAGATTGCCACTTTCATAGAGGCGCTTTCGAAAGACGGCATCTCGGAAGGCCAGGCGGCTGCCTTTGCCATGGCGGTGTTCTTTCGCGGCATGAGCCGGGATGAGATGGTGGCGCTGACGCTCGCGATGCGCGACAGCGGTGAGGTCCTGTCCTGGAGTGATCTCGGCAGGCCGGTGGCGGACAAGCACTCCACCGGCGGTGTTGGCGATAATGTCTCCCTGATGCTCGCCCCGATCGTTGCCGCCTGTGGTCTCGCCGTGCCGATGATTTCCGGCAGGGGCCTTGGCCATACCGGCGGCACGCTGGACAAGCTGGAAGCGATCCCCTGTTACAACGTCATGCCGGACGAGGCGTTGTTTCGCCGGACGGTAAAGACGGTCGGCTGCGCCATCATCGGCCAGACGGGCGATCTCGCCCCCGCTGATAAACGGCTTTATGCCATTCGCGATGTGACCGCGACGGTCGATTCCATACCGCTGATCACGGCCTCCATCCTGTCGAAAAAGCTTGCGGCCGGGCTGCAGACGCTGGTTCTGGATGTGAAGGTCGGCAACGGTGCTTTCATGCAGAGCGTCGAGGATGCCCGCAATCTGGCCCGAGCGCTGGTCGATGTGGCGAATGGTGCAGGGCTGCCGACAACGGCGCTGATAACCGATATGAACCAGCCGCTTGGCGATGCCGCTGGCAATGCGGTCGAAATCGTCAATTGTCTGGATTTTCTGGCCGGTCGCAAGGCCGGCACCCGTCTTGAAAAAGTGGTCCTGTCCTTTGCGGCGGAAATGCTGGTGCAGGCGCAAAAGGCGGCCACGCTGGAGGAAGGAGAGGCGCTGGCGTCGGCTGCGCTGTCCTCCGGCCGGGCGCTGGAAATCTTTGCACGGATGGTTTCGGCACTGGGCGGTCCATCGGATTTCGTTGAGCATCCTTCCCGTTATCTGCCGTCTGCGCCGGTCATTCTTCCGGTTCTGGCGGAGCGCAGCGGTTTGCTCGCCTCCTGCGCCACCCGCGATCTTGGCATGGTTGTCGTCGAACTCGGCGGCGGTAGAAAAAAGCCATCGGACACGATCGATCCTTCCGTAGGTATCTCGGATATTCTGCCGCTCGGTGTCAAAGTGGAAAAGGGCGCGCGGATCGCCACCGTTCATGCTGCTTCCAGGGACGAAGCGGAACGCGCCGTGAAAAGGATAGCTGGCTGCTACGGAATTGCTGACAGCGCGCCGAAGATCGATGCGCCGGTTCTTGAGCGGATCACCTGACCAGCCGCATCTCGCCGCCCGATACCTTGAAGGACGATAGTTGTTTGAGGAAGCTCATGCCGATCAGCATGTTGCCGAGCGCATTGTCTTTCAGCACCATGGCGTCGACATTCTGAACCCGGATAGCGCCGATCTCCACCCGGTCGAGTTTCACATAGGCGGCCATGGTCTGGCCATTGGCCGTTGAAATCGCATACTTAAAATCGAGGCTGTTGACGCCGTAACCGAGACGGCGCGCAATCGTCTCGTTGATGGCGACCATGGAAGCGCCGGTATCGACAAGTCCGTCGAAGGATTTGCCGTTGATGCGGAAGGTGGCGTTGAAGTGGCCGCGGGCATCCGCTTTCAGATTGACACCGCCAAGGGAGACGGACTCCGGTTTGGCTGCTTCGGGTCTGGCTTCCGCTTTCTCAATGCTTGCTTCCGGGCGCGGCTGAAATTTTTCCACCAGCGCCGGAATTTGCGTGGCACCGACCGAAAGACCAACAAGCAGGAAAATCGCACGCGCCAGCAAGTCGTTGCTCCTCAAAGGGCAGGGTTATCCTTGCCGAGAATAGACGCAAAACATGCTGAAATCTTAAAAGAAAAAGCCATTCGCCGCTTCTCGGGCGGCGAATGGCTCAAACGGTTAAGCGATGATGAACGGCGTTATTTGGTGCCGTACATGCGGTCGCCGGCATCGCCGAGACCGGGAACGATATAACCCTTCTCGTTCAGATGGCTGTCGATGGCGGCAGTGTAGATATGCACATCGGGATGCGCTTCGCGGAAATTCTTGATGCCCTCGGGCGCTGCCAGCAGACACAGGAAGCGGATGTTCTTGGCACCACGCTCCTTCAGCTTTTCCACGGCGGCGATGGAGGAATTGCCGGTTGCGAGCATCGGATCGACAACGATGATAAGGCGCGCATCGAGGCTTTCCGGGGCTTTGAAGTAATATTCGACAGCTTCCAGCGTGTCATGATCGCGATAAACGCCGATATGGGAAACACGCGCCGAAGGCACGAGCTCGAGCATGCCTTCCAGCAGGCCGTTGCCGGCGCGCAGGATGGAGGCGAAAACCAGCTTCTTGCCTTCGAGCACGGGGGCCTCGATGGTTTCGAGCGGCGTATCGATGGTTTCCATCGTCATCTCAAGGTCGCGCGTCACTTCATAGCAGAGCAGCGTCGAAATTTCCCTGAGCAGGCGGCGGAAGCCGGCCGTGGAAGTTTCCTTCTTGCGCATGATGGTGAGTTTGTGCCGCACCAGCGGATGTTCGATGACTGTGACGCCGTCCATGAAACTGGCCTTCCTTTTATCTTATGCCCTGTAATTCACCGAAAGTGCGTTTTTCGCAAGCCTTCTTCGCGGTTTTACCCCGCGAACCGCAGCGTCAGGCGCCGTCGAGTTTCGCAAGCAGTCGCGCGCGTGTTTCCTCGTCCACGAAGGCGCATTCCAGTGCGGTCCGCGTCATACGGTCGATCTCTGCATCGCTGAAGCCGAACTCGTCCGCAGCCAGCGCATATTCCCGTGCAAGCGACGTGAAGAAGAACGGCGGGTCGTCGGAACTGATGCAGACACGCACCCCGGCGTCGCTGAGAGCTTTCAGCGGGTGGCTGGCAAAATCGGGATAGACGTTGAGTGCAATATTCGAGCCGGGGCAGACTTCCAGAACCGTTCCCGCCTCGGCCAGCCGGGCGATAAGACCGGCATCTTCGATGGCCCGCACGCCATGCCCGATGCGGGACGGTTTGACGAGATCGAGCGCATCGGCAACGCTTTCCGGCCCGCAAACTTCACCGGCATGGATGGTCAGCCCGAGGCCCGCATCGCGGGCAATGTCGAAGGCGCGGGCATAGTCTGCAACCCGGCCCATGCGCTCTTCGCCGGCCATGTTGAAGCCCGTCACCAGCGGATGTTGGGCGCGTGCCGCATATTCGGCCGCGGCGATTACCCGCTCCGGGCCGAAGTGGCGCTCACCGGTGACGATGATGCGGGTTTCGATCCCCGTCTTTTCCCTTGCGATGCGGATGCCTTCGGCAATGCCGGCCAGATAGGCGTCGGCACCGAGCCCGATGCGGTCGCCGTGATCGGGCGAAATGATCAGCTCGCTATAGATGGTATTGGCTTCGGCAAGTTCGGTCAGATAGGTTTCAGTCAGGATGGCATAGTCCTCATCCGTCTTGAACACCTGCGCCACCGCATCGTAACAACGGATGAATTCGGCGAAATCCGACCAGACATATTGGCCGTCCCGCAGAAAACCGCTGGTGTCGATGCCATATTTCTCCGCCTGTTTAGCGACGAGGCCGGGCGGGGCCGCACCTTCGATGTGGCAGTGAATTTCCGCTTTCAGCAAATGCGATGTCAAATGAAGCTCCTGCCGTGAGAACCGGCCTCGATGCCAAGATGGTGGGCGATGCTTTCGCCGATATCGGCGTAGCTTGAACGGATGCCGACATCGCGCGAGCGAATGCCCGGTCCGAATGCCATGATCGGCACCCTTTCCCGTGTATGGTCCGTACCCCGCCAGGTGGGGTCGCAACCGTGATCGGCGGTCAGAAGGGCGATATCGCCCGGCGCCATCTTGCGATGGATTTCGGGGATTCGCGCATCGAAGGCCTCAAGGGCGGCGGCGTAACCGGCAACGTCGCGGCGATGGCCGTAAAGCATGTCGAAATCGACGAAATTGGTGAAGACGAGATCGCCGTTTTCAGCCTCGTCGATAGCCTGCAACGTCGCATCCATCAGGGCGCTGTTGCCATTTGCCTTGATGACGCGCGTCACACCCTGATGGGCGTAGATATCGCCGATCTTGCCGATGGCGTGCACTTTTCGGCCGGCTTCCACAAGTCTGTCGAGCAGGGTCGGTTCCGGTGGCAGAACGGAGAAATCGCGACGGTTGCCGGTGCGTTCGAAGGTCGCGACCGTCTCGCCGATGAAGGGGCGGGCGATGACACGGCCGATATTCAGCGGATCGAGCAGCTTGCGTACCGTCTCGCAGAGCGCGATGAGGCGCTCCAGACCGAAATGCGTTTCGTGCGCGGCGATCTGGAAAACGGAATCGGATGAGGTGTAGCAGATCGGCTTTCCGCTCCTGATATGCTCTTCGCCAAACTGCGCGATGATCTCGGTGCCGGAAGCATGGCAATTGCCGAGAATGCCCGGAATATCGGCTTGCCTGCAGATCGCTTCCACCAGTTCCGGCGAAAACGCATCGCCTTCCGTCGGGAAATATCCCCAGTCGAAGGTGACGGGCGTACCGGCGATCTCCCAGTGGCCGGACGGGGTATCCTTGCCTTTTGAGATTTCGCTGGCGGAACCGTGCAGGCCGAAAATGCGCTCGGGCGGTTCCATGCCGGCGGGAATGCCGCCGCTTGCCTGCCGCGCAATCTCCAGCAGGCCGAGCGAACACATGTTCGGCAATTTCAGCGGACCGGAGCGAAGCCCCGCTTTATCGGCAGCGCCCGCTGCACAGAATTCCGCGATATGGCCGAGCGTGTTTGCGCCAAGATCGCCATAACGCTCCGCGTCGGGTGCGCCGCCGACGCCAAAGGAATCCAGAACGAGAAGAAATGCTCTTGCCATAACTCACCGAAACAAAATGCGCCGACGGGCAATGTCAGGCCGAACTGTCGTTATAGATCAGCAAAACGTGAAGAAGGAAGTGCTTTTATGAACCATCCGGTAAAACCGGCTGCTTAGTCCTCGTCCCGTTTCGGTTTGGGGGCGTTGAGGTTGCGCAGGACATACCAGCCCGCAGCCACCACCATGGCCGCCAGAATATACCACGTAACGGCATAGGAGAGGTGATTGTTGGGGAAGGTGAGCATGGTCTTGCCGCCGACCGGCAGGCCGCCCGGATTGGGTGTCGCATCGGCATCGACATAAAACGGCGCGACATCGGAAAGGCCGGATGCCTGCGAGATTTGCGGGATGTTGCGGGAATACCAGCGGCCATTTGCCGGATCGTTGGTGCGCAGGAAAAGCCCGCCGGTCTCGGGCGCGCGCATCAGCCCGACGATCTCGACGTTTCCGGCCGGTTCGCCTTCCTGGCGGGAGGACGGGGCGCGCCTGTCGGACGGCACGAAGCCGCGATTGACGATGATGCTGGAGCCATCGTCGCGCTTGAGCGGCGTCATCACCCAGTAACCGGGGCCGAGGTCCGTGACCGTATAGACCTGAACCTCCCTGTCATTGAGGAAGGTGCCGGACAGTTTCACACGGCGATATTCGTATTCCGCCGGATCGCCGAGCACCGGCCATTCTTTGGCGGCAGGGGCGTCGACGGGATCGGCATGGGCGCGGGCTTCGACCCGCTCGATAAGATCGAGTTTCCAGGAAAGGCGCTTGACCTGCCATGTGCCGAGCGCGAGCAGCAGACCCGTCAGAACAACGGTCAGGAACAGGACGACGATGGCCGCAGGGCGGATGCGCCGGTTATGGGGTGTGGTTTCGCTCATGTCACGGTCCTTGCGAAGCGCGCCCGGCAGAAACCGGTCTGCTTTGGCGGGTTTCCTAGAGCATTTCCAGGAAAAGTGGAACCCGGTTTTCCGTCCGGAAATGCGCCAAAACAAAGAGTTAGAGTGTTTTCGCGATTCGAAGAAAAGCGAAAAAACTCTAGCATCCGCATGCGCTTCTTCCAGCAAATAACCCCATAAATCGCACCAGGATTCATGGGGTTATGTGTTGGCGTGAAGGCGGCCCGCCGGAAACCCGGCAGGCCGTTGATTTATGCTGCTCAGGGCAGGTTTTTCACATCCTCGATGTGCAGCGGCATCATGTTCTTGTTCATGTTGTACATGACCCAGAGCGAGCCGGAGAGCGTGATCAGGAGCACCACGACGGTGAAGATCAGCGCCATGAAGGTCCAGCCGCCTTCGGACTTGGTGTCCATGTGCAGGAAGTAGATCATGTGCACGAAGATCTGGATGACGCCGAGACCCATGATGGCGATGACCAGCAGGGTCTTGTTTTCAAGAACGTCGCCCATGACCAGCCAGAAGGGGATCGCCGTCAGGATGACCGACAGGACGAAGCCGATCATGTAGCTCTTGAACGTGCCGTGGCTCGCACCATCATGGTGATGATGGTCGTCGCCATGCGCGTCGTGATGTGCGTGTGCTTCGGAACTCATCAAAGAACTCCCATGAGGTAAACGAAGGAGAAGACGCCGATCCAGATGACGTCAAGGAAGTGCCAGAACATCGACAGGCACATCAGGCGGCGCTTGTTTGCCGCGATCAGGCCGTGCTTGGCGACCTGGAACATCAGCGTGACGAGCCAGATGATGCCGAAGGTGACGTGCAGACCGTGCGTGCCGACCAGCGCGAAGAAGGCCGACAGGAACGCCGAACGCTGCGGACCCGCGCCTTCCGCGATCAGGTGATGGAACTCGTAAAGTTCCACGGCGAGGAAGGCGAGGCCGAAAAGGCCGGTCACACCCAGCCAGACCAGCGTGGCCTTTACCTTCTGCTTTTCCATTTCCAGCATGGCGAAGCCATAGGTGATGGAGGAGAAAAGCAGGAAGCCGGTATTGATCGCCACCAGCTTCAGGTCGAACAGGTCGGCGCCGGAAGGGCCGGCCGCATAGTTGCGGCCGACAACGGCATAGGTGGCAAACAGCGTCGCGAAGATAAGGCAGTCGCTCATCAGGTAGAGCCAGAAGCCCAGCGAGGTGCCGTTCTCCGGGTGATGGTCTTCCTTCAGGTAGAAGACCGGTGGTTCAGCGCCGTCGACGCTTTGTGCAGGTGTATGAGACATGTTCCGTTACGCCTGTTCCGCGAGCAGCTTGGTACGTTCCGCTTCGACCGTGGAAACGTCGGAAGCCGGAATGTAATAATCGCGATTGTAGTTGAAGGTATGGGCGATGGAGACCGCGATGATGGCGAGCATCGACAGAGCCGCAAGCCACCAGATGTGCCACACCAGTGCGAAGCCGAGAACCACGCTGATGGCGCTGATGATCACGCCCGCGCCGGTGTTCTTCGGCATATGGATCGGGATGAAGCCTTCCTTGGGACGGTTGTAACCGCGCTTCTTCATATCCGCCCAGGCGTCGACATCGTGGATGACGGGCGTGAAGGCGAAGTTGTAGGCGGGCGGCGGCGACGATGTCGACCATTCCAGCGTACGGCCGTTATAGGGGTCGCCGGTCACGTCACGCAGCTTGTCGCGCTTCAGGAAGCTGACGATGAGCTGGATGACGAAGGAGGCGATACCGAGCGCGATCAGGAAGGCGCCGAAGGCGGCGATCACGAACCAGATCTGCAGGGAATTATCCTCGAACTGGCTGATACGGCGGGTGATGCCCATCAGGCCGAGAATGTAAAGCGGCATGAAGGCGAAATAGAAGCCGATGAACCAGAACCAGAAGGACAGCTTGCCCCAGAACGGATCGAGCCGGTATCCGAATGCCTTCGGGAACCAGTAGACGATACCCGCAAGCACACCGAACACGACGCCACCGATGATGGTGTTGTGGAAGTGGGCGATGAGGAACAGCGAGTTGTGCAGCACGAAGTCCGCCGGCGGAACGGCGAGGAGAACGCCGGTCATGCCGCCGATGACGAAGGTGATCATGAAGCCGATCGTCCAGAGCATCGGAACGTCGAACTTGATGCGGCCCTTATACATGGTGAAGAGCCAGTTGAAGATCTTCGCGCCCGTCGGGATCGAGATGATCATCGTGGTGATGCCGAAGAAGGCATTCACGCTTGCGCCGGAACCCATGGTGAAGAAGTGGTGCAGCCACACGATATAGGCGAGGATGGTGATGACGCCCGTGGCGTAGACCATCGAGGCGTAACCGAAAAGGCGCTTGTTGGAGAAGGTCGAGACGATTTCCGAGAAGACGCCGAAGGCCGGCAGCACCAGAATGTAGACTTCGGGATGGCCCCAGATCCAGATGAGGTTGACATACATCATCGGATTGCCGCCGAGATCGTTGGTGAAGAAGTTTGTGCCAACGTAACGGTCGAGGGTGAGAAGGGCGAGCGTGCCGGTCAGGATCGGGAAGGAAGCCACGATCAGGATGTTCGAACACAGCGATGTCCAGACGAAGATCGGCAGGCGCATCATGGTCATGCCAGGCGCGCGCATCTTGATGATCGTTACGATCAGGTTGATGCCTGAGAGTGTCGTTCCCACACCGGCGATCTGCAGACCCCAGATATAATAATCGACCCCGACGCCCGGGCTTCCATCGATGCCGGAGAGCGGCGGATAGGCCAGCCAGCCGGTCTGCGCATATTCACCGATGAACAGCGAGATCATGGTGATGACGGCGCCGGCCGTGGTCATCCAGAAGGAGAAGTTGTTGAGGAAGGGGAAGGAAACGTCGCGTGCGCCGATCTGCAGCGGCACGACGAAGTTCATCAGACCCGTGATCATCGGCATGGCCATGAAGAAGATCATGATGACGCCGTGGGCCGTGAAGATCTGGTCGTAATGGTGCGGTGGAAGGTAACCTTCTGATCCGCCCGATGCGATCGCCTGCTGGACGCGCATCATGATGGCGTCGGCGAAACCGCGCAAAAGCATGACCAGCGCCAGAATGATGTACATGATACCGATCTTCTTGTGATCGATGCTCGTGAACCATTCATTCCAGAGATAGCCCCAGAGGCGGAAATAGGTGAGGGCGCCGACGACGGCGATACCGCCCAGAGCCACCGCCGCGAAGGTCGCGACAAGAATGGGCTCGTGAAGCGGGATGGACTCCCATGTCAGCTTCCCGAACAGGAACGACGTTTGATCGGAATTGACGATCATTTTTAGCCTCTTGCGATTCTAAGACATAAGATCGGCGCAGCCATTGGCCGCGCCGCATAATGCCGGGACGTATCCGTCAGCCAGCGACTTGTTTCGTTTCCGGCAGCGCCGCAGGTTCGAAAGTCTGTCCTTCGAGCGCAGCCGGAGTGGATTGGGGACCGCTGGCGACGCCAAAGGGCGCAAGCGGCGTGCAGACGACGGAATTCAGCGCCTTGGCGATATCGATGCCTTCCTTGCCGCCGCCGCCATTGGCGTCGATATGCATCATGTCACGCATGCAGAGCTTGTTGGGCTCGACGCAGCGGTTGAGGATGGCGCTGTAGAGTTCGGGATCGACCGAAGCGAAATATTGTACCGGCTCGCGCTCGGAAGGCTTGGCGAATTCCAGATATTCCTGACGGCCGAAGCCCTTGCCGCCCTCTTTCGCCTTGGCAACCCACTGGTCGAAGCCCTGCTGGCTGAGGCCATGGAACTTGAAGCGCATGTGGGAGAAGCCGGGGCCGGAGAAGTTGGCCGAGAAGCCGTCATAGACGCCTTCCTTGTTGATGACGGCGTGCAGCTTGGTCTGCATGCCGCCCATGGCGTAGATCTGGCCGGCGAGCGCGGGCACGAAGAAAGAGTTCATCGCCGTCGTGCCGGTGATCTTGAAATTGATCGGAACATCGACCGGAGCGGCGAATTCATTGACGCTGCCAATGCCGAGTTCGGGATAGAAGAACAGCCACTTCCAGTCCATGGCCACCACTTCCACCGTGATCGGTTTGACATCGGCGGTCACCTGGCGGTTCTCGTCGATACGCTCCAGCGGGCGATAGGGGTCGAGACGGTGAGTGGAAATCCAGGTAACCGTGCCGAGCATGAGGATGATGGCGACCGGAGCCGACCAGATCACCATTTCAAGGCGCGTGGAGTGGTGCCACTCGGGATCGTAATCCTCGGCCTTTGCCGATTCCCGATACTTCCATGCGAAGAAAAGCGTCAGGACGATGACGGGGACGATGATCAGCAGCATCAAGACCGTGGACGTGATGATAAGATCGCGCTGCTGGATGGCGACGTCGCCCGAAGGGTTCATCACCACGAGGTTACAGCCGCTGAGCAGCAGCAGAGCCGGGATTGCCAGAAGGGCGGATAGGATTTTTTTGATCGTGCGCACGTTCTTTGAACTCGTACAGTTTGGATTATGCCGCGAATAATTGCCGAACATCATTTTTCAAATGAGGTATATTGTCGCGGTGCAGCGAAACCTTCGCGATGCACCATGTCTCGGGCAGAGCTGCGTTTAAGGACGGAGCGCGTGCATTATCGCATGGTCGGCTGACTGGGCAACCCTTTATTGCCAAACTTCAATTGACGTTACGTAGGGTGCGTGTGACAATCCGTCGCATCGTAACGCAACGGAAGAGGAGCCGGCGCGTTACAGGAAATGGTTCGTCCATGACGCAGGAGGGATATTATGAGTTATACGAATGCTGCTCCATCCTTTGGGCAAGCGCCGGAGGCGAACGGAAATGGGGCCGGTCCCGTTAAGGTCGATCCGGATCGCATCACGATTGCGGTCATTCTTGCGAGAATGACGGAATTCTTCGACTTTTTCATCTATGCCATCGCTTCCGCGCTCGTTTTCCCCCACGTCTTCTTTTCTTTCGTCGATCCACTGACGGCGACGCTTTATTCCTTCGCGGTTTTCTCATTGGCCTTTATCGCAAGGCCGATCGGCTCGCTGATCTTCCTCCAGATCGACCGCAAATTTGGGCGCGCCGTGAAGCTGATGGCTGCTCTCTTCACGCTCTGTGGTTCCACCATGGCGATCAGCTTTCTTCCGTCCTATGCGGAAGCGGGCATACTTGCCCCCTGTCTTCTGGCGGTATTCCGCATCGGCCAGGGCCTTGGGCTTGGCGGCGCATGGGACGGTCTGGTTTCGCTGCTCGCCATGAATGCACCGCAGAAACAGCGCGGCTGGTACGCCATGATGCCGCAGATCGGTGCGGCCATGGGCTTCGGTCTCGCCAGCGCCTTTTTCATCGTCTTCGTGACGCAGCTTTCCAATGCGGAATTCCTCGCCTGGGGCTGGCGTTTCCCGTTCTTTGTGGCGCTGGCGCTGAATGTTCTCGCGCTCTTCGCCCGCCTGCGCATGATCGTGACGCCGGAATTCCAGGCCATGCTGGAACAGCACGAGCTGGAACCGCGCCCCATGTTCAAGATGCTGCGCTCGCAGTTTCCGGTGGTGGTCACAGGTGCATTCGTGCCGCTGGCAAGCTTTGCGCTCTTTCATCTTGTCACGGTCTTCCCACTGAGCTGGGTTTCGCTCAACACCAGCCAGCGCGTCTCGGACTTCCTGTTCGTGCAATTCGTCAGCGCCATCATCGCCGGCGGAATGATCGTGGTCTCCGGTATTCTGGCCGACAGGATCGGCCGGCGGAAGCTTCTGGCCATCGCAGCGGTGCTGATCGGCCTTTTCAGTCTGGTTGCGCCGGTTCTTCTTGGTTCCGGCGATATTGGCCGTTATCTCTTTGTGCTGATTGGCTTTTCGCTGCTTGGCCTGTCCTTCGGCCAGGCGGGCGGCGCGCTTGCTTCCCGCTTCAGCCGTGAGTACCGCTATACCGGCGCATCGCTCACCTCGGATATTTCCTGGCTGATCGGCGCCGGTTTCGCGCCGCTCGTCGCGCTCGGATTTTCGTCCAAATTCGGCCTTTTCGCGGTTGGCATTTACCTGATGTCGGGTGCGCTCTGCACGCTGATTGCCCTCTGGTTCAGCCGCACGCTGGACATGCCTTCGGAGTGATCCGGGCAATTTAAAAATCTCTGCAGCCATCGCGCCGCGGAATCCTGTCGGATTTCGCGGCGTTTTTGTTTTTTTATTGCGCCGGGTCGATTTTAATCTTGACTCGGTCGATCATGAAATATTATGTAAGCAATACTGACGTAATTAAGTGTATCTCACCGCCGGAAAGCCGGCCATCAGGGAACGCGATGCGAACGACGACGATCATTATTTGCGAAAAAGCGGCCATTGCCGCCAAGCCGTTTGACGGCCGCAAAACGACCGTTCGCGCCATTAAACGCCGATAAACAGAAGAATGAGGAGCAGCCAGGTCGCCTGCGGCTCCGCCCGCAGAGTGCCGGCTGACGCGCCGGGTTTCGGGAAAGAGGGCGATGCCGCGCGAAATGCGCAATGAGAGGAGAGTGCCTTGAGCGTGACGGAGCAAAAATTCGGCCTTTACGATGCGGCTTTTGAAAAAAGCAGCTGTGGTGTCGGTTTCATCACCCGCAAGGACGGCGTGCAGACGCATGATGTGCTGAAGCGCGGGCACGAGGCTCTCTGTGCCGTGCCGCATCGCGGCGGCATGTCGGCGGAAGGTGTCGGCGATGGTGCCGGCGTGTCGCTGGATTTGTCGCTTTCCTTCTTTCGGGAATTGACCGGTGAGGCCGGCTTGCAGGCCGGCCGGTTCGGCGTCGGCAATTTTTTCCTGCCGCAAAATCCGGCTTTCCACGGCGAGGCTGTCGGTATCATCGCAAACGCCCTCAAAGAGCAGGGCTTTTTAATCCTGCTCGTTCGCGATGTGCCGGTGAATGACGCGGCCATCCGTCCCGCCGCCATCCCTTACCAGTTGCCGATCCGCCAATGGGTCTTTTCGGCTCCGGCCGAATGCGCAACCCTCGCCGAATTTGATTGGCGCATCCACAAGGCGCTGCTCGCCATCGAGGCGCTTGCCTATACGGTGCCGGAACTCGCCGGCTTTTATCCGCTGTCGCTCAGCGCCCGCACGCAGGTTCTGAAAGGCCGCCTCAACTCCCATGAGGTCATGCCCTATTTCTGTGACCTCACCGATCCGCGTCATGAAGTGCATACGATGTATTTCCACACGCGGTTCTCCACCAATACCGATCCGCACCCCTCCATGGCACAGCCCTTCCGCCTGATGGCGCATAATGGCGAACTCAATACCGACAAGAAGAACCGGTTGTCGGAAGCGGCCGTGGCGCTGGCGAAGAATGCCAGCATCATCCGCCCGAAGGGCCAGTCGGACAGCTGCCGTCTGGACCAGACCCTGCAGGCGCGGGTGATGGAAGACGGTCTCGACCTCGTCACCGCCGTGGTCTCGATGATGCCGCCAGCCTGGGAAAACGACGATACCCTGTCACCCGACGTCAAGGCGATGCTGGAATATTTCTCGCTCTATGAGGAGAAGAATGACGGCCCGGCCGCGCTGATCTTCGGCGACGGCACCATCATCGGTGCGCGCCTTGACCGCCTCGGCCTACGTCCGCTGCGTACCGTCGAGACGGAAGATTATCTCTGCGTCATGTCTGAGGCCGGGCAGATCGCCTTTCCGGCGGAAAGCGTCATCCGCCGCGGCCGCATCGAGGCGGGCGGCATGCTTTATTACGACCATGCAGAACGCCGCGCCTTTTCCACCGTCGAGGCGCTGGAGCTTCTCGCCTCGCGCCGCGATTATTCATCCCTGCTGCGCGAAGCCCGTGTCATGCTGGAGGATCTGCCGGAAGTGCCGGCGGAAAAGCAGGGTTCGCCGCTGCGTTACAATGGCGATCTGGAGCGGCACCAGCGTTATGTCGCCTATTCGCATAATCAGGAAAGCTTCAAATTCCTGATGGACCCGATGCTGGCCTCAGGCGCGGAAAAGATTTCGGCGATGGGTTACGGCAATGCCATCAATGCGCTTTCCGATCAGGAAGGCGGCGTCGCGAAGTATTTCTCACAGCGTTTCGCGCAGGTCACCAATCCACCGCTCGACAGTATTCGTGAGGCCGACGGCATGACGTTGCGTGTCGCCCTCGGCGCGAAGCCGAACAGCGGGGCGAAGAAGGCCCGCCAGATTGTTGTGCGTTCCCCGATCCTGACCCATCTCGATATGCTGCGCATCCGCGAGCAGTCGGAGACGCCCCTTCGCCGTTTCGAAATGCTCTATTCGCCGGTCTTCGATGTTGCGGGGGCCAATGAAGCCGCCCTGCGGCAGGCAATCGATGGCCTCTGCGATGAGGTTGTGGCTTTTGCGGCTGAGGAAGGCGGCATCGCCATCATCACCGACCGGCACGTTTCGGCAAACCGTGCGGCCTTGCCGATGATCATGGTCGTCTCCGCCATCAATCAGCGGCTGATCGAGGAAGGTCTGCGGCTGCGTGTGTCGCTGATCGTTGAAAGCGGGCAATTTTCCTCTTCGCATCACATTGCGGCGAGCCTCGGCTTCGGCGCTTCGGCCGCCTATCCGCTCGGTGTGCAGTTCCGTGCCGAGGAGAAATTCGGTGCCGATGCCGACAAGGCCTTCAAGCGTTTCGCCAAGGCGGCGGAAAAGTCGCTGATGAAGACCATGGGCAAGGTGGGCCTGTGTACGGCGGAAAGCTACATCGGCGGCGAGTTCTTCGAACCGAATTTCCTCGATACCGACGATGCGGTGCTGAAGCGCTATTTCCCCAACGTGAAGACCCCGGTTGGCGGCGTCAACTTCGCCGTCATCGCGCAGGCCGTGGCGGACTGGCACCGCAAGGCGCTGTCCGTGAAGGGCGAAAACGACATACCCCTGCTCGGTCTCTTCAAGGAGCGCGCGGAAGGTGCCGGCCATTCCTATGGCACGACGGCTGTTCGCGGTTTCGTGGATATGACCGAGGAAAAGATCGGTTTCGACAAGGGAACCGAAAACGAGGAGGCTTTGCGCCTGCTGCCGCTTAACCGGCTGGAAGATGCCTTCGGTCTCAACGATGCGGCCTATTATCACAACAGCTTTGACCGGCTGACCCCTGACGCAATCGACAGATTCGAGGTAACGCCCGGTTACCGCGCCTTCGCCCGCATGATGGCGGAAGAAAGGGCGCGCCGCCCGGCCGCCCTGCGCGATGTTCTGGAATTGCCCGCCGATGTGACCTTCGCCGGTTCCGCGGAAGAATTCCGCCGGGAAATGGGCCGTTTTTCCCGGCAGGGCAATAACAGCTTCATGGTGCGCGGATTGCGCTGCGAAGAGGCGGGAGACGGCGCTTTCCGGCTGCAATTGACCGGCCCGCACGGTCATGAGCTTGCCCGGCTTGCCGCACTCGGCCAATCGCTGCTCGACCGTTTCGGCGCGGATATTCCCGGCCACTGGCTGGAAGGCGGCGCGCTCATGGTTCAGGCGGAGGGCGAAGCCTCCGCTTATCTCTCGCTTATCCGCACCGCGCCGGAAAGCATTCCGCTCGATGCCGTTCAAAAGGCGAGCGAGATCACCAGGACCCTAGCATCGGGCGCCATGAGCCATGGTGCGCTGGTTGCTGCGGCCCATGAGGCGGTTGCCCATGGCACCAACATGGTCGGCGGCATGTCGAATTCGGGCGAGGGCGGTGAGCATATTTCCCGTTATGGCACCATCCGCGCCTCGCGCATCAAGCAGTTCGCCTCCGGCCGCTTCGGCGTCTGGGCCGGTTATCTTGCCGATCCGATGCTGGAAGAGATCGAGATCAAGATCGGTCAGGGCGCAAAGCCGGGTGAGGGCGGGCAGTTGCCGTCTCCCAAGGTGACGGTGGAAATCGCCGCCGCGCGTGGCGGCACGCCGGGTGTCGAGCTTGTCTCGCCGCCGCCGCATCACGATACCTATTCCATCGAGGATCTGGCCCAGCTCATCCATGACGCCAAGGCGGCGCGCGTGCGCGTCATCGTCAAGCTGGTCTCGTCGGAAGGCATCGGCACGATTGCGGTCGGCGTCGCCAAGGCGGGGGCGGATGTCATCAATGTCGCCGGCAATACCGGCGGCACGGGGGCAGCTGCCGTCACCAGCCTCAAATATACCGGCCGCGCGGCGGAAATCGGCATTGCCGAAGTACATCAGGCGCTCTGCGCCACCGGCCTGCGCGCCAAGGTGCTGCTGCGCTGCTCCGGCGCGCACCAGACGGCGAGCGACGTGGTGAAATCCGCACTCCTCGGCGGCGACAGCTTTGAATTCGGCACGACGGCGCTGATGATGCTGAAATGCGTCATGGCCAAGAACTGCAACATCAAGTGCCCGGCCGGTCTCACCACCAATCAGGAGGCCTTCAACGGCGATCCGCGCGCTCTGGCGCAATATCTCATGAACATCGCCCATGAAACGCGCGAGATTTTGGCCGGGCTTGGGGTTGCCTCACTGCGGGAAGCACGCGGCCGTTCCGATCTTCTTCACCTCCTCGATCATCCGGCCAGCGTCGGCCAGCTTGACCTCCGGGCAATGCTCGCCGTGGTCGAAGAGGTGAGGATCGACAGCCCGGTCTATATGGAAAAGGACTTTGCGCTTGATGATGCCTTCATCGAACTCGTGCGCTCGGCCCTGGTCGACAGCCGGCGCGAGAATATCGAGCTTGGCGGCAATCGTTTCCTCAACAATTGCAACAAGAGCGTCGGCGGTCAGCTTGCCGTCGATATCGAACGCATGCTGAACCATGAACTTTCCGACGAAGAGGCGGATGCGTTACCGGCCGTCAAGCGGGACAGCCGCGGTCGCCGGTTCCTGGAGGCGGGTTCGGTGCGCATCGATACGTCCGGTTCTGCCGGACAGTCCTTCGGTGCTTTCTGCAACGACGGCATGGTCATGGTCCATACCGGCACCTGCAATGACGGCGTCGGCAAAAGCGCCTGCGGCGGCACCATCGTCGTGCGCTCCCCCGGCGGCGGCTCGGAAGAGGCGGGCGGCAATGTGCTTGTCGGCAATTTCGCGCTGTTCGGCGCCACCGGCGGCCGCACCTTCGTGGAGGGGCAGGCGGGTGACCGTTTCGCGGTGCGTAACTCCGGCGCCACCGCCGTGGTCGAAGGCGTGGGTGATTTCGCCTGCGAATACATGACCAACGGCGCGGTGCTGAATCTCGGCAGCTTCGGCAAGGGTTTCGGCAACGGTATGAGTGGCGGTTTCGTCTACCAGTATGATCCCTATGGCGACCTGCCGAAGAAAGTCAGCCACGATTCCATCCTGCTCGGCGCGATCACCGGTGAGGATGAACAGGCTGCAATTCATAATCAGGCCATCCACCAGCTTCTGACCTGGCATGTCGCAGAGACCGGCTCGGCCAAGGCGGCATGGCTTCTGGAAAACTGGGAAAGCGAACAGCATAACTTCGTTTACGGCATGCCACGCGCCCTGCTGCTTTATCAGGACAGCGATGAGATTCTGAAGGCGAAGCCCCGCAAGGAACTGCTGGAGGAACTCGCATCCGCGCTTGCCGCTCATCAACTGCGCAAGTTCAAGCTCGCTTATCGTGACCGCAAGGCCGTCCTGAACGGAACGGTGCCGGGTTATGGCGAGACGGATACCGAGGAAATGTATGCGCTGCTCAACAATTATACCGTGTTGAGCATGGCGCAGGCCATCGCCCTGCAGCGGGTGCCGATGGCGTCAGGTCCTTCCGACCCGGCCATTGAAAAAGCCGTGCGCAATCTCATCCTCACGGAAGACTATGCGCTGATGCAGCGGCTGCTGAGATATGCCCGCGAGGCGCTTTCGGACCATAGCGATGAACAGCTTGCGGTGATGATCGCCGCCAAGCGTCTCGACGATTACAAGCAGGCGCTGGCGCGCAGAAACATCTGGTCGGTGGACAGCCCCGGCACCTATGGCTGGATCATTCAGCAGAACCGGAAAAACATCGAGAAGATCGGCCGCCTGCCGGGCTTCGAGGAGCTTTTCGCAGCCCGCGCCATCCCCGACCTCGCCACCGCATCCAGCCACAGGGCAGCATGATGAAGATACCTTATATTCCCGAAGACGCGCCCTTCAACGGTGATCAGCGCGCATGGCTTTCCGGTTTTCTGGCGGGGCTCCATTCCCGCGCCGCCATCGGCCTGGAGACATCGGTTGCCGCCGCTGCTCCCAGGGCGGCGGCCAGCGTGCTGAATATTCTCTTCGGCACCCAGACGGGTAATGCCGAGGCGCTGGCGATGGATATTGCCGCCGCCGCCCGCGCGCAGGGCATGCAGCCGGTGGTGACGGCACTCGATGATGTCTCGATGGACAGTCTCGGCGCGATGAAACGGGTCATCGTCGTCACTTCGACCTATGGCGAAGGTGAAATGCCTGACAATGCCCAGCTTTTCTGGGAAGCGCTCGCCGCGGACAGCGCGCCGCGTCTGGACGAGGTGAATTTTGCCGTCCTCGCGCTCGGCGATACCGGCTATGACGGCTTCTGCCAGGCGGGCAAGCTTATCGATACGCGGTTCGAACAACTCGGCGGCAAGCGTATGAAGACGCGTATCGACTGCGATATCGACTTTGAGGACGCTGCCGCCGCATGGATCGGTGAGACCCTGCCGCTCGCGCTTGCTGTCGATGGCGGCAGCGCGGCATCTGTCACCATGCCCGACATCGCCGAGCCGCCCGTACGGGCAAAACAGGGCTGGAGCCGAAAAAATCCCTATTCCGCTGAGGTAAGCGTCAATCGTCGTCTGTCCGGTCCCGGCTCGTCCAAGGAAATTCGCCACTACGAATTCGATCTCGGCGAAAGCGGCCTGGACTATGAGGCGGGTGACGCTCTTGGCGTCGTGCCCCTGAACGATCCGAAACTGGTCGGCGCGCTACTGGAACACTTCGGGGCGGCTGCGGACAGCCAAATCGCCGGGCTGGACCGGCCGGTCGGCGATGCGCTTCTCAACATGGTCGAGATATCGACGCCCTCGCGCGAACTCGTCGCTGAAATCGGCAAGCGGGCGGGGCATGACGAACTCAGCCACATTCTCGCAAACGGAGACAGGGAGCAACTGGCCGCCTTTCTCTGGAGCAAGGATATTCTCGACCTCATCAATCTCGGCGGAAAGCCGCTATTCGATGTTGCTGAATTCGTGACATTCCTGAAGCCGCTGCAACATCGCGCCTATTCCATTTCCTCCAGCCCTCTGGTTGCAAAAAACAGCGTGCATCTGACCATCGCCAGCGTACGTTATCGCGCCGAGGGCCGTGAGCGTGGCGGCGTGTGCTCCACCTATCTCGCCGACCGCGTGGAGGCCGGGCAGAGTGCCGGGATTTTCGTCTCGCCGAACAAGGCGTTTCGTGTGCCGCAGGACAATGATGCGCCTGTTATCATGGTGGGACCGGGCACGGGCATCGCGCCCTTCCGGGCTTTTTTGCAGGAACGGCAAGCCCGAGGCGCAAACGGTAAAAACTGGCTGTTTTTCGGCGACCAGCACCGGCAGTCGGATTTCATCTATGAAAACGAGCTTGGCGACATGAGCCGCGATGGTGTGCTCACCCGCCTCGACCTCGCTTTCTCGCGGGATCAGGTGGAGAAGATCTATGTCCAGACCCGCATGCGGCAGAACGGCAAGGCGCTCTATCAATGGCTTGAAGAGGGCGGTTACTTTTACGTCTGCGGCGACGCGACCCGCATGGCGAAGGATGTCGACGATGCCCTGCACGGCATCGTCAGCGATGAGGCCGGCATCTCCGCCGAGGCGGCAAGCGAGTATGTGAACCGGCTGAAACGCGAAAAACGTTATCTTCGCGACGTCTACTAACGATTGCCATGACGAGACCGTTCTGGCGCACCGATTGGTTCAGCAATTGGTGCAGACGGTCTCGGCGTCGCGTTGCTTGAAGAAATACTCCCGGCCGATCGTGATCGACTTCACCCCGGACGAGGCAAGATCGGGCATGAACATCAGCAATTCATGCGGGATGGAAAGTTCGACGTGGATGAGAAAGCTGTTTTCCACGAGCAGGCGCGTCGGAACGGCGACCGGTGACCCCACCGCATAGGGTCTCAGATTTTTCTCGTCCCAGGACCAGGTGATTTTCGCCTGTTTTTGCGCGTCGATCTTGATGCCGCTGATCTTCAGCTGCAGACCCTTGGTGCTGTAGGGCGCAAACACGGCGGCTGCGACGTCCTGCATGCCCGCGAGATAGGTTTTATCGACGGAACCTGTTTTCGATATCAGATCGTTGATGGAGGCTGCGGCGCTGCTTGCCCGCTTGTAGGTGTTGTATCCGATCGTCAATTCGAAAGAGGTCAGATAAAGCGCAAGCAATATCGGAAAGAGGATCGCGAACTCCACCGCGCCCACGCCACGGCGATCTTTGGCAAAGCGTGAAACGAGCGCCGTCAGGCGTCGTTTGCCGTTTGCCGCAACGGACATCAGCCCTGCCATCATGAGCCTCCGCCTGTGATGTATTTCTCGTTCATGAACGCATTTGTCGCGACGATGAGGAAATGTGAGGGCATCGATCCATCGGCCGGACGTATTTTTGTCAGGTATGGCCGGATGATATCGGCAACCACACGCCAGCGATAATAGACACGCAACATGTTGATGGTTTCCGGCCCGCCCGGCTTGAAGCCGAATTGAGTGATGTCGAGATCGTAATATTCGCCGTAGGCCTTCAGCGGTATCGTGGTCGGAATATCCTTGAAGGCGGTAAAGGAGCGAAGGTCGATATAGAGCTTCTGTTCTTTCTGGATTTCATCCGCTGAGCAGGTGATCATCACCGAAACTTCATTGCAGAAGCTCTTGCGGAAATCCTCTTTCGAAATCGAGCTGCTGATCTGGCCGGTGCGCAGACGCCGCGCCATATTCTCGGTGGCATTGGCGACGACCTGTTCCGCCATCAGGGCGATGAAGGTCTCGATGATCGCAAAGACGACGAGGAAATAGGGGATCGCGAGTATCGCGAATTCTATAGCCGCTGTCCCGTCGCGCGAGACTCCGAATTTTTCCAGCAATGGCTTCAGTCTGGCCAGTCGCATGAGGCGATATCGATCTCTAAGAATATGCGGCAAGCGCAACCGTTGAATTTGTTGCGAACCATAACCACCCGATATTTAAATTCAGTTACTCCAATAAATTATACTTTAGTGATTTCCGAAATTGATACGACCCACAATACAAAAGCCCGGCACATGGCCGGGCTTTTGTCGAAGCTGAAAACGGGGCGCTTATTCCGCATCCGCTTTGGAGAGAACCTCCAGCGTGGGTGTGGAGGTGATGTTATAACCACAGTCCACATAATGGCATTCGCCGGTTACGCCGCGCGACAGATTGGACAGCAGGTAAAGCGCCGATCCGCCGATATCGTCGATATCCGCGGTCCGCCGAAGCGGTGCGTTTTTCTGGTTCCATGCGTAGATCGCCCGCGCATCCGAGATGCCGGCACCCGCCAGCGTGCGGACCGGACCGGCCGAGATGGCGTTAACGCGAATATCGCGCGGGCCGTAGTCGGCGGCGAGATAGCGGACGGACGCTTCAAGAGCCGCCTTGGCGACGCCCATGACGTTGTAGTTCGGAATGACGCGCTGCGAACCATTATAGGTCAGCGTCAGCATGGAGCCGCCATTGGTCATCAGTTCTGCGGCGCGCTTGGCGATTTCCGTGAAGGAGAAACAGGAAATGACCATGGTGCGGCTGAAATTCTCGCGCGTCGTATCCGCGTAGAGACCCTTCAGCTCGTTCTTGTCGGAAAAGCCGATGGCGTGGACAATGAAATCCAGCGAGCCCCATTTTTCGCGGATCGTCGCAAACAGCGCGTCGACCGACGCGATATCCTCGACATCGCATGGTACGATGAAATCGGATCCGAGTTCGGCGGCGAGCGGTTTCACACGCTTGCCGAGCGCTTCACCCTGATAGGTGAAGGCCAGTTCCGCGCCCTGTGCCGCAAGCGCCTTGGAGATACCCCAGGCGATGGAATGATTGTTTGCGACGCCCATGATGAGGCCGCGTTTACCCTGCATGATGCCGTTCATGGGCAATTATCCGTTATGACGCTGGAAGACGAGCGTGGCGTTGGTGCCGCCGAAGCCGAAGGAATTGGAAAGGATGGTGTCGATCTTGGCGTTGTCGATGCGGCTGCGAACGATCGGAACGCCCGCAAATTCGGGATCGAGCTCGGAAATATGCGCGCTTTCGCCGATGAAGCGTTCCTGCATCATCAGCAGGCCGTAGATCGATTCCTGCACGCCGGCCGCACCCAGCGAATGGCCGGTGAGCGACTTGGTCGACTGGATATGCGGGATCTTGTCGCCGAAGACTTCCCGGATCGCGCCGATTTCCTTGCTGTCGCCAACCGGCGTCGAGGTGCCGTGGGTATTGATGTAGTCGATATCGCCCTTCACGGTGGAAAGCGCCTGCCGCATGCAGCGGATCGCGCCTTCGCCTGAAGGAGCCACCATGTCGTAACCGTCGGAGGTCGCGCCGTAGCCGACGATCTCGGCGTAAATCTTGGCGCCGCGCGCCTTTGCATGTTCCAGCTCTTCGAGAACCAGCACGCCCGCACCGCCGGCAATCACGAAACCGTCGCGGTTGACGTCATAGGCGCGCGAGGCGACGCTCGGCGTCTCGTTATACTTGGACGACATGGCGCCCATGGCGTCGAAGAGGTTGGACATGGACCAGTCGAGATCCTCATGGCCGCCCGCAAACATCACGTCCTGCTTGCCCCACTGGATCATTTCGGCGGCGTTGCCGATGCAGTGCGCCGAGGTGGAGCAGGCCGACGAGATGGAATAGTTGACGCCATGGATCTTGAACCAGGTGGCAAGCGTCGCGGAGGCGGTGGAAGACATGGCCTTCGGCACGGCGAAGGGGCCGATGCGCTTCGGGCTGTTGTTCTTCAGCGTGATATCGGCTGCCTCGACGATGGTGCGGGTGGAAGGACCGCCCGAACCCATGATGATGCCGGTGCGCTCATTGCCGCTGATGTCGCTCTCTTCGAGACCGGAATCGGCGATCGCCTGCTTCATGGCGACGTGGTTCCACGCGCCGCCCTGCGACAGGAAGCGCATGGCGCGGCGGTCGACCAGATCGGTCGGGTCGAGAGACGGTTTACCCCAGACCTGGCATTTGAAACCGTGTTCGGCAAAATCCGGCGAAAATGAAATGCCGGATTTGGCATTGCGCAGCGATGCGGTGACTTCAGCGGCATCACCGCCGATGGAAGAAACAATACCGAGGCCGGTGACAACAACTCGTCTCATGAAAGGGACCTTTTCTTAAGATTTCGGCTGGACGACCGAAGCCGCCCGGCGTTTGTCAGGACTATTCCGTCTGCCTCAGGCAGCCTTTTCCTTCGACAGGCCTACGCGCAGGTCCGTCGCCTGATAAATGGTTTCGCCATCCGCCTTGAGCCAGCCGTCGGCGGTTCCGAGCACCAGACGGCCACGCATCACGCGCTTGAAATCAATACCATATTGAAGGAGCTTGGTGTGAGGGCGAACCATGCCCTTGAACTTCACTTCGCCGGTTGAAAGCGCCATGCCGCGGCCTTCTTCGCCCAGCCAGCCGAGGAAGAAGCCGGTCAGCTGCCACATGCCGTCAAGGCCGAGGCACCCCGGCATGATCGGGTTGCCCTGGAAGTGGCAGGGGAAATACCAGTCGTCGGGGCTGACATCGTATTCGGCGCGGATGAAACCCTTGTCGAAGGCGCCGCCGGTTTCGGAAATTTCGGTAATGCGATGGACCATGAGCATGGGGGGCAATGGGAGCTGTGCATTTCCCGGGCCGAACAATTCGCCGCGACCGCAGGACAGGATCTCCTCGTAATTGTAACTTGATTGCCTCGTTGCCATACCGCTTTCACTTCCCCAGTTACTGGTGTTGATCGACTTCACTAGAGCAAGTTAGGTTCAAAATGAAGCGCTGCAAGGGCAGAGGCCGCTCTGCCCACATTCTTTGTCTTCGAACCTTCTTCGCAGAAGTCATTACCTCAATATGCCGTCCGCATACAGGAACCGTACGGCTGGAACCAGAGGAAATTTGCAGGAATGGCCGGTTTGCCGCCATTTGCCGCGCCTAAGCCACGCCGAAACTATTGAAAGCACTCGCCGCAAAAGATATATGCTAATGCAATTGGTAAGTTTCATACCTCTGTTTGGAATGGGATTGCATGGCATTTGACGCCACATTGGATATCGGAACGAGGTTGCGGCGCTCGGGGCTGCGCCCCACGCGACAGCGTGTGGCTTTGGGCGATCTGCTTTTCGCAAAGGGCGATCGCCATCTGACGGTCGAGGAACTGCACGATGAGGCGGTTACCGCCGGCGTGCCCGTTTCTCTCGCCACGGTCTACAATACACTGCACCAGTTCACCGAAGCCGGCCTCATCCGTGTTCTCGCCGTGGAAGGCGCCCGCACCTATTTCGACACCAACGTCTCGGATCACCACCACTTCTTCGTGGAGGGCGAGAACGAGGTTCTCGATATTCCCGTCAATAACCTCCAGATCGACAATTTGCCGGAAGCGCCCGAGGGCATGGAAATCGCCCATGTGGACGTGGTCATCCGCCTTCGTCGCAAGCGCGGATGAGGCTTCAGTCCGACAGCAGACATGAAAATGGCGCCCGCGGGCGCCATTTCTGTTTTCGGCGGCCATTTCTATATGTCACTTCATGACATCTTCCGGCCGTCTGCCGGGCTTTGCCTTATAGGGCGGAAAAGTCCAGCCGAAGACCAGAGCACCGGACCGGACGGCGAAGGCCGTCAGGACGCCTGCGGCTGATGCGGCATAAAGCGGTGCGCCGAGGAAATAGACGACAATGAAGGTGGAGGAACCCAAAAGCGCGCAGGTGATGTAGATCTCCGGCCGCAGCAACACGGACGGTTCGCCGGCGAGAATATCGCGCAGCACACCACCGAACGTCGCCGTCAGAACGCCGGTGACGATGGCGACGGTTGCGGAGCCGCTGGCGGCAAGCCCCTTGGCTGCTCCCATGACGCAATAAGCGGAAAGGCCCAGCGCATCGAGCCAGATCAGTACGCGGTAACGGGATTCGAACAGATGCGCGGTGAAAAACAGCAGCACCGCGACCGAGACGCAGACGAGGATATAGGTCGGGTTCACCACCCAGAATACCGGCGTCCTGCCAAGCACCAGATCGCGCACCGTGCCGCCGCCGATGCCGGTTGCGGCGGCGAAAAACAGGAAGCCGATCAGGTCGAGTTGCTTGCGCGAGGCGGCGAGCGCGCCGGTTGCGGCAAAGATGGCGACGCCGGCATAGTCGAGAAAACCCAGAAGCGTCATGAAAAGGTTCCCCCCGGAAACAATGGCTGCGAACACGTCAGTGTCGCGCAAGCACTAAACTCTAGGCTGGCCGCCCGGATGATCGCAACATCCATAACCGAAACGGATGCAAAGGAAAATGCCGTGCGAATCGCTCTCGTTGCCGCTCTTCAGGCGCTGGTTCTCTTGATGTTTCCGGTGGCGCTCTCGGCGCAGCAGCAACTGGTGAACGACCCCGAGATCTACGAGAAGGACCATTTCCGCAACGAGTGCAAGGTGGCGGCCTTCGGCGACGATTTCGTCACGCGGCTGGATATCAACAATGACGGGCTGATGGACGCCGTCGTCAATCACGGCGTTCTGGATTGCGACGGCGAAAAGGGCCGCAGCTGCGACGACGAGGGATGCCCCTATAATTTCTATGTCCAGGTGAAAGAGGGCGGTTATCTGATGATCGCGACGGCCCGGATTTACGACTATGATTTCATCAAGCGCTTCGGCAACATGGTTTTCGTGCTGAAGATGCATCCGCGTTATTGCGAGCGTACCGACAAGGAACCCTGCCTGATGACGGTGCGGGTGCGCGGCACGAAATTCGTCACCATCTCGCGAAAGTGACAGCGACGATTTTCAGGGTGTAATCCGCCGGATTTTGACCCTTTGATTATAGCGCTGGCGAAGCGAGCGCGGGATGATGAAGGTGGCGATGGCGACGGCGAAAACCGTGGCCGCAACCACCCAAAGGGCATTCGATTGCAGGGTGGCGGCGAGAATGGCGCCGCAGATCGCGCCGCAGATCATGCCAAGCCAGGGCACGATCTGAATGCCCCAGTCGAGGCTCCGTTCACCGAGAAGAAAACGGCCGATGCCGCGGCCGAAGCGGGAAAGCGCGCCGGTCACATAGGTAAGCCCGATTGGCAGTCCCTCAATGTGCTCAACGGCGGCGTTGACCATGCCCATGGCGAAAACGACGAGATAAAATTGCGCAAGAGCGGAAGTCTCGCCGCCGAGCAGCGCGGCAATTGTTATCAGCAATCCCACCGCCATCAGAACGGCGAAGATGCGCCGGTCGAACTTATGCGCCACCACGATGCCGCCTGCATTGCCCGCCACGAAGGCAACGATTGCGAAAAGCAGTTTCGCGGCGTGGGAATAGAGGCTAGCCTCCATCGAGACTGCGGCGCGCGTGGTGTTGCCGGTCATGAAGGATACGAAGTCGCCTGAAATATGCAGGCCCACCGCATCCGTCATGCCCGCGATGAAGGAAATGGCGGCAACCAGCGCAATTCCAGTTCCGGTTCGCCTTGCCCTGATGATACTGCGACGTCTTTGTCTGGTCATGGAAAAGCTCGATATGGAAAAACGGCGGGCCTGTGCGCGGGGCCGTGTTATCCTATGTCTAGAATGCCGGATGGTGTATTTGCAATCTTTCTGGAGGCCTTCGGAAGCTTCTATTTTGTCTAGACAAATATAAATTCCCTGCCTACCATGCCTCAAATAAAGCGATAAACAACATCGCACAAAAATAAATCAAAAGGGGTTCAGATCATGAAGAAAACATGGGTTCTCGCCACAGTCGCCGCGCTGTTGTCATCCGCTTCCGCCTATGCCGAGACGTCGGTGACGATTGGCATGTCCGGCTGGACCGGTTTTGCGCCGCTGACGCTCGCCAAACAGGCCGGCATTTTCGAAAAGAACGGTCTGAAAGTCGATATCAAGAAAATACCGCAGGCGAGCCGCCATCTGGCCCTTGCTTCCGGTGACATACAGTGCGCCGCCACCACGGTGGAAACATGGATCGCGTGGAATGCCAATGGCGTGAAATCCACCCAGATTTTCCAGATGGACAAGTCGCATGGCGCGGATGGCATTGCGGTGCGCAGTGATGTTGCCAAGGTCGCGGACCTGAAAGGCAAGACGGTTGCCGCCTCCGCGCCGGGCACCTCCCCTTATTTCTTCCTTGCCTGGATCCTCAAGGAAAACGGCCTCACCCTGAAGGACGTCAAGGTCGTCAACCTCGAGCCGGGACCGGCCGCGCAGGCATTCGTTGCCGGTCAAAATGATGCGGCCATGACCTATGAGCCCTATCTGTCCACTGTCCGCGCCGCCCCCGACAAGGGCAAAATCCTCGCCACGACGCTGGATTATCCCGCCGTCATGGATACATTCGGTTGCACCCCGGATTTCCTGAAGGCCAATCCGCAGGCGGCGAAAGCCCTGGCGGATAGCTATTTTCAGGCCCTCGAGCTCATCAAGGCCGATCCCGAAAAGTCCTATGCGACGATGGGGGCGGATGTGAAGCAGACCGGCGAGGCCTTTGCCGCTTCGGCAAAGTTCCTCGAATGGCAGGACAAGGCCGCCAACCAGAAGTTTTTCGAGGGTGAATTCAAGACATTCTCGGAAAAATCGGCGGACCTGCTGCTGGAAATCGGTGTGATAAAGTCGAAACCCGATCTTTCGACCCTCGCGGATACGTCCTTCATCAAGTAACAGAAAAGGCGGCCGCGTTCCCTGCAGGGAATATTGCAGCCAAAGACAGGTGAGTGCGTCGATTGTGCGTCACGAAACGCGCACGGCGTTCTGATGGCGCGGCGAAGGTGCCGCGCCGGTTTTCCGGACAGGCGACAGATGCAACCTCTTCAACCCATAAGGAACAGCACGAGAATTGCTCTCGGCATCCTGTTCTTCGTGCTGTTTTTCTCCGCCTGGGGCTTTGCCACGCTGGGCGGTTTCGTGTCGCCAACCTTTCTGGCCGACCCCATCACCATGCTGAAGGACGGCATCTATCTGCTGACCGATCAGGGTTTTGCCAGCGATATCGGCATGACGATCTGGCGCGTGGTGGGCGGTTTCGTGTTGGCATCGCTCGTTGCCGTGCCGGTCGGCATCGCCATGGGGGCCTATAAGCCCATCGAGGCGCTGCTGGAGCCCTTCGTCTCCTTCGCGCGCTATCTGCCGGCTTCCGCCTTCGTGCCGCTCCTCATTCTCTGGGCCGGCATCGGCGAGATGCAGAAGCTGCTGGTGATCTTCATCGGCGCGGTGTTCCAGATCATCCTGATGGTGGCCGTGGCTGTCGCCGGCACGCGGCGTGATCTGGTGGAGGCCGCCTATACGCTTGGTGCGAAGGACCGGGGCGTTGTGCGGCGTGTTCTCATTCCCGCCAATGCGCCCGATATTGCGGAAATCCTCCGTCTCGTTCTCGGCTGGGCCTGGACCTACGTTATCGTTGCGGAATTGATCGGCGCCTCCTCAGGCATAGGTTATATGATCATCAACAGCCAGGCGCTGATGGCGACCGGGCAGATCATCTTCGGCATCATCGTCATCGGCATTATCGGTCTTATTTCGGACTTCGCGTTCAAATCGCTGAACCGGAAGCTTTTTGCCTGGAGGCTTGCCTGATGAGCGAACTTGTTATCAAGGGCGTCAGCCGCACTTTTCCGGGTGTGCAGGGCGGGCAGCCGACGCTGGCCCTCCAGCCCACCGATCTGGAAATTCCCCGCAATGATTTCGTCACCATCCTCGGCCCGTCGGGATGCGGAAAATCGACCTTGCTGCGCATCATCGCCGGTCTCGACCGCCCAACGACGGGCGAAGTGCTGCTGTCCGGCAAAGCGGTGACGGGCCCGGGGGCGGATCGCGGCATGGTGTTCCAGTCCTATACCCTGTTTCCCTGGCTGACGATCCGCGAAAACGTCGCCTTCGGCCTGCGCGAACGCGGCGTTGCCGAGAAGGAAAAATGGGAGATCGTCGACAGTTATATCGACAAGGTCGGCCTGCGCGGTTTCGAGAACCATTGGCCGAAACAGCTCTCCGGCGGCATGCAGCAGAGAACGGCCATTGCCCGCGCCCTGGCGAACGGCCCGAAAATCCTGCTGCTCGACGAGCCTTTCGGCGCTCTCGACAACCAGACGCGCGGGCTGATGCAGGAATTGCTGCTCGGTATATGGGAGCGGGAGCAGAAGACGGTCATTTTCGTCACACACGATATCGAGGAGGCGGTCTTCATGGCGTCGCGTGTGGTGACCATGTCCGCAAGGCCGGGTCGCATCAAGTCGATCACGCCGGTCGACCTGCCGCATCCGCGTCACTACACCGTCAAGGCCAGCCCGGAATTTTCTGAGCTGCGCGCCAAGCTTACGGAGGAAATCCGCAGCGAGGCGATTGCCGCCGCTGCCCATGGATAGTTGATCCGGCAAAGGGGAGGATAAAAGCATCGGGATGAGGAGCACAGGCGCCGATCTTCAGGAAAAATCGCTGCACGAGCGCATTCGCAATGATGTCGAGCGCCACATCATGTCGGGCGAATGGCCGCCGGGTTATCGTATTCCCTTCGAACACGAGATGACCCGGCAATATGCCTGTTCGCGCATGACGGTGAACAAGGCTCTCGGCGAGCTGGTGCAGCGCGGACTCATCGAAAGACGCCGCCGTCTCGGCACCTTCGTTCGCCAGCCCCATGCGCAATCCGCCGTTCTGGAAATCCACGATATCGAGCGGGAGGTGCAGGCGCTGGGTCTGGTCTACGGTTACCGTCTCGACAAGCGACGGCTGCGCCCTGCGGGGGAAGAAGACGGCGCGGCCATGACGCTTGCCGCCGAGGCCCCGGTCCTGGAACTCACCTGCACGCACTTCGCCGGCGGCGTTCCCTTTTGCCTTGAGGAGCGCATCGTCAATGTCACCGCCGTTCCGGAGGCGGAAGCCGCGGATTTTTCACAGATCGGGCCGGGGACATGGCTGCTGAAAATGGTTCCATGGAGTGCGGCCGAACATCGTATCAGCGCCGTTTCCGCCGACCGTAAAAATGCGGCGGCGCTCGGCATTGCTTCCGGTGCTGCCTGTCTGGTGATCGATCGCCGGACCTGGCATGGGGCGGATTATATCACCCGCGTCCGTGTCACCTATCCCGGTGACCGGCACGCCCTCGTTGCGCAGTTTTCGCCCTCGCAGAACAGCTGAAGGCCGTCGATCGGTCAATTTTTTGTAAAGAAGAGTTTACGGGTGGTCTTTTGACAATATAATAGTTGTCAAAAGAACTCAGGTTTATTATCGGAACGTCAAGCTTTCACGACGGTATCCGTTCATGACCCCGGTTTTCAGGAACCGGTCAATCTGCGGATGAGTTCATCGACGGAAATCCGGGATAAAAATTATGTCAGCTGAGACCTCAACTTCTTCCGCATCCTTCAACAAGGCAAACACGACAAGGCATTTCTCCCTTGCCATGACTGTCACCTTGCTGGCCGGCTTGAGTGCCGGCGCGGTTTTCGCTCAGACGGCATCGGAAACCCAGATACAGCCCGCACCGCAAACGGAAGCGGTTCAGCCAGCACAGCCGGCGGCTCCTGCAACGCCGAGCGCTCCGGCCGCCGCGCCCGCCCAGCCTTCCGCGACTGCACCGGAACAGCCGGCCGCCGCCGCACCCTCGCAGCCTCAGTCAACTCAGCCCGCACCGGCCCAGCCTGCGCCGGCTCAGCCCGCGACGAATACCGCACCGGGCGCCGAAGGCCTGGCGCCGCACCCGACGCAGACCGAGCAACCCGCACAGACGGGCCAGACGACCGCGCCGAATGAAGCCGCGACCCCGATAGAGCCTGTCAGCACCGAGCCCGCGAGCGCTGAACATCGTGCGGATATCCCGCACAACCTTTCTCCCTGGGGCATGTTCATGGCGGCCGACTGGGTCGTGAAGGGTGTCATGATCGGCCTTGCTTTCGCATCTCTGGTCACGTGGACGGTCTGGGTCGCGAAGTCTATCGAGCTTGCAGGTGCGCGGGTGCGCGCCGGCTCGACGCTCAAGGTCATTCGCAGGGCAAAAACCCTGACGGAGGCCACCGAGGCCGTCGAAAAGAAGGGCGGACCGGCAGCACTGATGCTGCGCATGGCGACCCACGAAATGCAGCTTTCCGATGCGGTGGTCGAACACACGGATGGCGGCGGTATCAAGGAGCGTGTCTCGTCGGCGCTGTCGCGTATCGAAACCCATGCGGGTCGCCGCATGTCGCGCGGAACGGGTGTTCTTGCGACCATCGGTTCCACCGCTCCCTTCGTCGGTCTGTTCGGCACCGTCTGGGGCATCATGAACTCCTTCATCAGCATTTCGGAATCGCAGACGACCAATCTTGCCGTCGTCGCGCCGGGCATTGCCGAAGCGCTGCTCGCCACCGCCATCGGTCTCGTCGCCGCTATTCCGGCCGTGGTGATCTACAACGTCTTCGCCCGCTCCATCACCGGTTACCGCCATCTGCTGGCGGATGCCGCAGCCGGTGTGGAACGCCTCGTCAGCCGCGATCTCGATTTCCGCCGTATTCCGCCGGGCAGCACCAGCAAGCCCGCAGTATCGCTGGTTGGACGGTGATCGGCCATGGCTGGCGGTATTCGCGAAAATAGCGGAGACGATCTCTCCGAAAACCACGAAATCAATGTCACGCCCTTCATCGACGTGATGCTGGTTCTGCTCATCATCTTCATGGTGGCGGCACCGCTCGCCACCGTCGATGTGAATGTTGATCTGCCCGCATCCACCGCAAAGCCGGCGGAACGCCCGGAGGAGCCGCTTTATCTGACGGTCAAGGACGATCTCTCGCTCAATCTCGGTAATGATGCGGTTGCCCGCGAAGCACTGGCGGCCGCCATCGACCGGCAGACGGGTGGCAAGAAGGATACGCGCATCTTCCTGCGGGCCGACAAGGCGGTCGACTACGGCCACTTCATGGAAATCATGAACCTGCTGAGAGATGCCGGTTATCTGAAGATCGCCCTCGTAGGGCTGGAAAACGCGGCTGCCGTAGCGCAGCCCGCTGCCGCTGGCCAACCCGCAGCGCCGGGAACCGCGCCATGACTGAAAACGGCTACCCGCAGGCCCGGCATTCCCGTATCGGGGAAGTGACGCTGTGGTCCGCCGCGGCGCTGCTCATGCTGGGCGTTCACGCCGGTTTTGCCTATTATCTGATGCAGGAGCCCGAGGAGCTGGATGCCGGCGGGCCGCCGCCTGCTGCGATCATGATCGAAATGGCGGCGATACCGGAGGCCGTCAAGACCGAAGAAACGACGCAGGCGCAGGATGTCGAGGACGCCGAAGAGGTGAAGAGCGACAGCAGCGAACCGGTGGAGGAAGCTGCCCCGGAAGAGCCGCCGCCACCGGAGCCGGTTGCGGAAACGCCGCCGCCAGAGCCGGTGCAGCCGCCTGAACCGCCGGTTGAGGAGATCGTCGAACCGCAGGAAATTCCCGAACCCGTGGAGCCGGTCGATCCCGTTCAGGAGCAGATGATGGCGGAACTCGAAAATGTCGAGGTTCCTCTGCCCGTCATGCGTCCTCCGCCGCCACCCGTCGAAAAGAAGGTGGAAAAGAAAGAGCCGGAAGAGAAAAAGAAGGTCGAGCGCCAGCGTCCTAAACCGCAGCAGGCATCGGAACTGCGCGAAACGGCGAAGGCTGAAGCCCAGCAGTCCGACCGGACGGCGGCATCGCGCAGCAATGCCGGCTCCTTCTCGTCCTCGTCCATGTCAAATGCCGATTGGGGTGCGAAAGTGCGCTCGGCGATGCAGCGGCGACTGGTGCGTTCGGCTGGAAAATCGGGGATGACCATTACGGTTTCATTCAAGATAGACAGCGGTGGTTCCGTAGGCGGTGCGAGGATTATTTCATCCACCGGTGACTCGGCGATGGATCAGAAGCTTCTGGCCGTCATACAAAGAGCGTCCGTCTCGCCGCCGCCGCCAGGCGCAAATACGAGTTTTACCCTGCCGATTCTTTTCAAGTAGGCTGAAACAGCCAGACCGCATAAGGGCATCCCGACTCTGGAGAGGATGGGATGCCCGATTTATTTTCCGTGTTGATTTGCAGCGACCGTATACCGCAAAGTAGGACCAGTCCGTCCCATCGCATGCAAGCCAACAGGAATCACGAAAATCATGAAATTCTCAATCGCAGAGGCGGAGGATCTCGTATCCTCTATCTTTGAGCGCAACGGCGTTCTGCCGCAAAACGCCCGTTCGGTGGCAAAGGCGCTCGTCGCCTCCGAGGCGGCCGGCCAAGGCGGTCACGGTTTTCGCCGTATCCCCGTTTATGTCCGGCAGGCGCGTGTTGGTAAAGTCGATGGCAAGGCGCGTCCGGTGGCGACCCGCGTGAAGCCGGGTGTGCTCTCGGTCGACGCCAATCACGGCTATGCCTATCCGGCGATCGATTGCGCCCTTGAGGAATTGCCGGACATGGTCCGGCAGCAGGGCATTGCGCTTGCCGCGATCCACCGCTCTCATCATGCGGGTGTCATGGCGCTGACCGTCGAACGCCTCGCCGAAATGGGTTTTGTCGCGCTCATGTTCGCCAACGCCCCGGCATCCATGGCGCCCTGGGGCGGCAGCAAACCGCTTTATGGAACCAATCCGATCGCCTTTGCCACCCCCGTCAGCGGCGCCGATCCGCTGGTCATCGATCTCGCGCTCTCCAAGGTCGCGCGCGGAAAGATCATGGCGGCCCGCCAGAAGGGTGAAACCATCCCCGGCGATTGGGCGCTCGACCGAAACGGCCGACCGACGACCGATCCCGAAGAGGCCATAGAGGGAACCATGGTGCCCGCAGGCGAGGCCAAGGGCGCTGCGCTGGCATTGATGGTGGAGATCATGGCCGCTGCGGTGACAGGCGGAAACTTCGCATTCGAGGCTTCTTCCCTTCTCGACGATAAGGGAGCGCCGCCATCTCTCGGCCACACGATCATCGCCATAGACCCCGTATCGTCAGGCGGTACGGCCTTTACCGAGCGGCTGGGGCTCATCGCCGGCGAGATAGAAAAGCAGGAAAATGTGCGTCTGCCCGGCCGCCGCAGCCAGGGGATTCGCAAACAGGCGCTGGAAAGCGGCATCGTGATCGAAAGCGATATTCTGGCCGAAATTCAGTCGCTTTGATGCGACAATAAAACCCGGCGGGTCGAATATGACCCGCCGGGCAAACCGTAAATGGCTGCTTTGCGTCTATAGGGCCGGACATCATGTCCAGCCCGCTTTGGTCCGCCATCCCGCCATTGATATGGAAGGATTTTGACGCAGAAAGCCGCTCATTCGGTTTTCAGCTTACGGGAGGGGACGTTTCGCGTAAGCTTGGATGATCAGGTGGCGATTATGCGTCCTGCTCGATCAGGCCGCGCAGCAGGGCGATGCTGACGGCATTCAGCAGATTGGTGGCGCCCAGCCTGTGGCGCACCCTTTCAAGAGTGTCCTTCACGTCCGCTTCGTCCGCGCCGGTTATCAAGGCGATGTGGGACGGATGCTTGCCCCGCGCGACCAGCCCCAGATAATGCCGCTCACGCTCCGAAAGGATGATTTCACGCGTCTGGCGATGTTCATGCGGCGTATTTGAAGACATTTTCTTTCAGCCTTAAAAGAGATTGGCCTTCCCGGGGCACGATCAGTCAATGATTCATTCCCCGAAACCAGCTCGTCTACCGCTCTGTCTATACGCGAACAGAAACGCTAATTTCGCCAATAGGTTTCATCGGGCATCGGTAATTATGCAATAAAGGGCCGCTTTCGCAGCCAGCCGATCCCGGCGCGGACGCTCTATTCTGTGCATTGAAAGGAACTGCAACATCGATATCGCCAGAGACCACAATCGGCCTAGCGTGAAATGCAGCTTCAAAGCTCTGGAATGTTTTCGTCACACCCGAAGGATATGCGGCGCTCTAATAGGCGATGTGCCGCACCGATAGAATAACATCGCGCGCCAAGTTTTTCGTTTTATTGTTATGTTTCGGCACACAACGCGATGAGTGCTGACATATTTCTCAAATTTAATGCGTCATTCCGAAATATTGATGCCGTCAACATGTATCATCCGGCGGAATGATGCGCGTGTTTCTTGCGAATGTCGGTCGGTGTTGCCCCGAACCAGCGGGAGACGGAACGCGAAAACGCACCGGGTGTCGAATAGCCAAGCCTGTAACTGATGTCGGATACCGGAAGATCGCTTTCCACGAGGAGTTTGAAACCGGCATTTTTGCGAATGGCGTCCTTTATCTCGTTGAGATTGGTGCCGAGCTCTGCGAGCCGCCGTTGAAAACTCCGCTCCGACAGGTTGAAATAGGGAGCGATCTCGCCGAGCGAAAGCTCGGCATCCGAGAGCCGCATCTGCATGTACCGCTTCACCTGGTCAATGAAATGGGTCGCGTCCGCCGATGTTTCCGGTCGCAACATGCGGCATTGCAGGTTCATCAGCTCGAACAGCCGTTCATCCGCATTCGGATTGACCACATCGAGAAGCGATACCGGAAGACGCATGGTGTGGATGGGCTGAGAAAAGCTGACGCGCCTGGTCATTCTTTCCTTAAATAGCTGAATATTATTCGGTTTCGGCCGCTCCAGACCGATCTCGATCTGGTTGATACGATCTCCGAGAATATCGCGGAGACGTTGTACCAGGACGGCGAGCGACAAATCCACATACTGATCGCGTTTGGCGATAACCGGCGCGAAGGACCATGACAGGGTTACCTGCGTGGCATCCGTTACCATGGTGAAATTGCTGTTGTTGGTCGCGTAATAGACATGGTCCTGAAGAAAACGCAGGAACGCCCTTACCGTCGGTGCGCTGATCAGCCCATATCCGAACGCGCCGGATGCACCCGCTGGAAAGGTGGAGGCGCATTGCAAACCGAAGGCGTCGTCGCCGGAAATCAGTGCGCAGGTTTCGAGCAGGCGGGAAAATCTATCGAGGCTGATACGTTCCGTCAGGCTGCTGAATATGGCTGGATCAATGTCCAGAGCCTTGCAGATCGGCGCGATATCGATGCCCCGTGACCGGGCATAATTGCTGACGCCGGCAGCCAGACCGGCCACCACACTTATCTCGTCACTGACCCTCTTCTCGGGCATCCCTCGCCTTGGCGTACCATGTTTGGAAATTGTCGCCTGATGGTAAGCCTTGAGAGGGCGTTTGTCGAGCAGCCCGGCTCCGGGATTTTAAGTGCGGTCGGTGTCTGCGCTTTGCTCCAGCACCTGCATGATGGCTTGGCCGGCATCTTCGATAGCGCCGCTATTATCGACGGTCGTCACGTCGAAATCTCCAGCGACCGTCAACGAGCTGCGTTCCAGCCGCCGGAGAATATCGTCCCGGCTTTCCCGCCCGCGCTGCTCCAGCCGCCTTGCCAGCACATCCGGTCGCGCAACGATGTTCACGACCTTAAGACGGGAAAAGGCGGTGCTGAAATGCGGCAGGGCGGAACGCGAACCGTTGGCGATGACCACATCTCCCGCATTGAGGTGACGATAGACAGCGGCCGGGATGCCATATTTCAGCCCATGCGCCTGCCAGGACACCGCGAAGGCGCCCTCATCTTCCAGCCGGTTGAACTCGTGCATCGAAACGGCATCGTGGTTTTCACCCCCCGCATCGCCGCTGCGGGTGATGACGCGACGGGTGAAGTGAAAGCCCGGCCGTCCGCACAATCGCGCTGCGGCATAGTCCATCAGCGTGTCCTTGCCGGCCCCGCTCGGGCCGACAATCACGATCATCGTGCCGGGCGATGCCGCGCGCCGGCTATCCTGCCCATCGTCGGTCATGCCACGCGCTTGCCCTGACGCCAGACGGAACGGGCGACCGGCACACCATCCTCGCGGTGAACCCGGACCAGATCGGCCCGCAATCCCGTCGCGATACGACCGCGATCGAGAAGGCCGACGGTGCGAGCCGGTGTGGCGGTGACCATGCGCAGTGCTTCCGGCAGGCTGATGGCTTCTACCTGATCGGCGAGCAGGAATGGCGCGAAGAGCAGGCTGAAGGGCACATAGTCGGAAGAAAGAACATCCAGCACGCCGATCTCGGCGAGGTCGCGGGCGGCGATGTTGCCGGAGTGGGACTTGCCGCGAACGATGTTCGGCGCACCCATCAGCACGCTCATGCCGGCGCTGTGCGAGGCTTTTGCGGCTTCGACGCTGGTGGGGAATTCCGCCAGTTTCACGCCGTGGCCGATAGCCTCGCCGACATGCGCTTCGGTGGCGTCGTCATGGCTTGCGACCGTAATGCCGCGCTCGGCGCAGCGGGCGGCCAGATAATCGCGGTGCTTGGCGGAATATTCCGCCGACGCCGCCTGCCGACGCCGCACGAACTCGGCGAAAGCCTCGTCGCTCAGCCCACGCTTCTTCTGGTAGTAGAAGATATATTGATCCATCGACTGGAACTGGCGCTGCCCCGGGGAGTGGTCCATCAGTGAAATCAGCCGCACGCGCGGATCGGTTTCGAAGTCTCCGAAATGTTCCAGCACATCCGAGGAGGCGACTTCACAGCGCAGATGCAGCAGGTGATCCGAACGAAGGCGGTTCTGATCCGCCGCGGCCTCGATGGCGTCAGCCATTTCGCGCATTTCACCCTTCTTGAAGCCGCCGTCCTCATCCGAGCCGAGCCGGAGGCAGTCGAATACGGTGGTGATGCCGGAGGCGGCCACCTGGGCGTCATGGGCCTGAATGGCGGCGATCTTGTCCCAGATCACGCCGGGGCGCGGCGAATAATGCTGCTCAAGATGGTCGGTATGCAGTTCCACCAGACCCGGGATCAAATAATCACCTTCGAGGTCTTCGCCGGTTTTGGAAGCACCTTCGCTGATATCGGCGATCTTGCCGTCACGGATCAGGACGGAGCCCAGAATAATATCGTCTTCCAGAACGATACGGGCATTGGAAAGGGCGTGCTCGGTCATGGGTTCGCATCTTTCTTTGGTGGCTGGCCAAGGGGGTGCCAGCTATGAACGGTAAAGGGCGCGCCGCGCGTTTCTTCAATGAACAAGGCGAGGCCGGAAATGCTGAGGGGTCGATCGGTGAATTCGGAAAACCGCGCCGAAAGCACCTTGTGCATGGCGGGCTGCTCGCTCTCGTCGATGCGGCCGGTCAGCGTCATATGAAAACGGAAATCATCCATGACATGCGGATAACCCCAGAGAGACAGATTCTGCCGCTGGCTCTCCGTCAGCATCTGTGGCCGCCGACGGGCAATATCGGTCTCGGACAGCGGCGCGCGAAACCGGTCGAAATGATCGACGATCTCGGCGGCAAAATCCTGCAGCGGCTGATAGGTGCGGTCCGGGACCAGTGCGAAAAAAGGCCCGAGCGCACTGACGACGACACGCGGAATTTCGAAGGTGGACTGGCTGGCCGCGAAATCTTCGAAAGCCGCGAGCAGCTCCGCCTCGCTATATTTTTCGGCAAGTTCGAAAGGAGCCTTCAGGGTCGCGTGGAAACCGTAACGGCGGGGCTCCTCCGTCATGTCGGCATAGTCGTCGTGGTCGTCATGCAGCGTGCCGGAAAATGCGTCGCGGCCCAGCCAGCGTGACGCCGCCTCAGTCAACGGGTGATCTTTAGCCGGAGAAAAATAGATGGCATAGCGCACGGCAAGCACTCTTCAGTGTCATGGGAGACCAGGGATGAGAAGCTATTTGGCGTGACTCGCCGGCTTCCCGCAAGGTCAGGAGTGCGAGGTAATTGGTTTCCGTGACAGAATGATGATGCCGAGGGAAAAAAGCGCATTGGAAATGCGGTAACCCTTCCGAATGTGCTGAAGACACAGTCGGACATGATGACGGGATACGGCCGGCATAAATCGGGACTGCGCGGGTGCCTGGCGGAGATGACGAACATCGTTACGAGGTTAGTCATTCCATCCCTTCAGACCTAGTGTTGTGTTTTGCCGATCAGGCGTGAACGCAGCGAATTGGAGATGTGGTCGAATAGGAAAACGACGAAGAGAATAAGCAGGACCATATAGGCGACCTTGTCCCAGTCGGCATTGGTGCCCATCGCTTCCAGCAGTTTCAGGCCGATGCCGCCAGCGCCCACCGCGCCGATGATGGTGGCGGAGCGGGTGTTGCTTTCCCAGAAATAGAGTGACTGCGAAATGAAGACCGGCAGGACCTGCGGCAGCACACCGAAGCGGTTGACCGCAATCGGGGAAGCGCCGACCGATTTGACACCCTCGCGCTGCTTGTCGTCGACATTTTCCAGAGCCTCGGCATAGACCTTGCCGAGCGCTCCGGTATCGGTGAAGAAGATCGCGGCAATGCCGGGGATCGGTCCGGGCCCGAAGCTGCGGGTGAAGAACAGCGCCCAGATCAGCATGTCGATGGAACGCAGGAAGTCGAATAGCCGCTTCATGCCCCAGTTTGCGGCCCTGTTGGCGGTGATGTTGCGCGCGGCGATGAAGGCGAGCGGCAGGGCGACGAGCGTGCCGAACAGCGTGCCCACAAAGGCCATGACCAGCGTCTGCATCAGCTTGGAAAGAATATCGGCATGTTGCCAGACGCTGTTGTCGAGGAAATCATCCACCATGTGGCCGATATTGGAGCGCTCGGGATCGAGCCTTTCTCCCCACAGCGCGAGAGCGGCGAGTTCATCGTAGCCCTTGCCCCAGAATTCCGATTTGGTGTCGAACAGGAAATTCGCCCATCCGAGGAACCGACGCTGGACATAGACCTGACTGGTGCGGATTTCTGCCTGACCGGCAAAACCAAAATGCACGAGAACCTTGTTGCCGTCCTGCTGGATTTCCTGCGGCACATCCTCGGATGCCCGGGCCTGTTCTCCATTGATGATGACGGGATAATTCTTGCCGTCGACATAGACATCCACCCGGGTCGGGGTCACGTCGAGGCGGTTTTCCAGGCCCGCATAAACGACGCTGTAGCCACCGCCCGGCAGGGGCTGCAGCCAGTCGATCTTTGTATCAACCGGATATTGCCCGCGGCTGGACCATTGCGGCTCCACCTTGCCGTCTTCGAAACGCAGGCGCGGCTGGGCGCGCCAGGAATACCAGTCCTGAATATAGCTCGAGGCACGATCCCATCGGCCCTGCATGAAGGCCGGACCGACATTGAAGAAGAAAAAGCAGCCGATGAGATAAACGGTGACAGTGAGAAGGCCGACGAGCAGACCATATCGCTGCATGAAACTGCGGTTGAACACTTGCGGATGCGCGGCCGTCAATCTCTCGCGGTCGGCGGTGTTGAGAATGAAGCTGGTCGACATCAGGCCGCTCCCCGTCCGAATTCGAAGGATTGATGGCCGATCAGCCTGCGACGCAGCCAGCTGGAAAACTGGTCGACGGCGATGATGGTGATCAGCAGAAGGATGATGATGGCATAGGTCTTCGACGCATGATCGTTACCGATCGAAAGCCGGAAGACCTCGCCGATGCCGCCGCCGCCCACAGCACCGATGATGGTGGAGGCGCGCACGTTGATTTCGGCGCGCAGCAGCGCATAGGACACGAAATTGGGCAGAACCTGCGGCACGATGGCGAATCGCACCCGCTCCAGCCAGTTGGCGCCCGCGGCGCGCAGGCCTTCATCGGGCTTCATGTCGGCATTTTCCACCACTTCGAAGAACAGCTTGCCCAGAGCGCCGATCGTGTGGACCGAAATCGCGATGATCGCCGCTATCGGACCGATCGACAGGATGGCGGTGAGTAGCCCGGCGACGACGATTTCCGGAAAAGCGCGCAGCACTTCCATCACCCGGCGCACCACCCAGCGCACGAGGCCGGCGCCGACAAGGTTGGTAGAGGCGAAGAAGCAGAGCACGAAGGCAAAGCTTGTGCCGATGATCGTCGAGACCAATGCGATGTTAAGGGTGATGATCAGCTGGTAAATGAAATGCGGGATGTAAAAGCTGTCGGTGACATAGACGCGATCCGCGACGTAATTGTACTTCATCGAGCCATTGTCATAGGGCGACGGCAGATCGAACATCGCACGGAAGATTTCAAGCGGGCTATCCGGCACAAACGTTTTCAGAAAATCGAAGAAATATGGCAGGCGCTCGAAGAACTTGCCTGAATTTGCTTCGTTGGCAAAATTCAGCGATGCCGCGAGAATGACTAGAAAGACCACGAGCGAAATGACGGTATAGATCCGCCGCGTCGCAAGCTGCTGTTGATAATGACGCATGACCGTTCGGGACGATGCGCTCAATCCCTCGGGCGTGAGGGTACCCTGTTGCAGTGTGGTCGCCATGCCGCTTTTCCTTTATTGGCAAAAAGCGGCGATGCCATAGGGCACCGCCGCTTTCAGAACATTCAGTCAGGATCAGCCGCCGATAACGGACTTACGGGCGTCGATGATCGTCTGGTAGAAGGACGGATCGACCTTGATGTAGGCGGTGTTCTTGCCCTGCGTGTAGGCCTGGAAGCAGGCGAGGTCCTTCTTGGGCAGTTCCATGAAGTAGTCTTCAACCTTCTGCTTCATGCTGTCGCCGAGCTTGTTGGTGACCATCAGCGGGCCGTTCGGGATCAGCGGCGACTTCCAGACTTCGACGATATCGTCCATGTCGAGGTTGCCCTTCTTGACCATCTGGTGAAGGTTGCCGCCCGAGTAGCCTTCTTCCCACTTGCCGACGCCCGAACCGAAGGTGGTGCCAACGTCGAACTTCTTGTCGAGAACGGCGAGAACGAGGTTCTCATGGCCGCCGCCGAAGCCGGTTTCAGAGAAATATTCCTTGATCGGCGTGCCGGTTTCCTTCGGGATCGCCACGTTCGGAACGAGGAAGCCGGAGGTGGAATCCGGGTCGGCGAAGCCGATCTTCTTGCCCTTGGCGTCGGCCAGCTTCTTGATGCCGCTGTCCTTGCGGGCAACCATGATGGTGTAATAACCGCTGGAACCGTCAGAACCCGTATAGGTCAGGATCGGGTCGACAGCCTTGGGGTCGGCCAGAGCGATCTTGGCGTAGGAGGACGCGCCCATGGAAGCGATGTCGATGGTGCCGCCGAGAAGACCCTGGATGACGCCGTTATAGTCCGGCGACGGGAAAACCTGAACTTCGGCAACGCCGGTCGCGGCCTTCAGGCCATCGGCAACGCACTTGGTGTTGCGGATCTGGTCGGCTTCGTTTTCAGAGCCGTCGAGACCGATGCGCAGAACCTTGACGTCCTGAGCCATGGCGGAACCGGCCAGAACGCCAAGCGCGACTGCCGAAAGAAGGACTTTCTTCAACATGGACTTTCTCCTGTTTCCCGGCGAGCCGGAGTTTGTTGTGAAGTATCGGCCCTTGACGCGGGCGCAAACGATGCTGAGCGGTTCCTCAGAGCCCGGCGAGAGCGAGCGGTTCGGGGCCGGCAGATTGGTGCACCGGACGCGCAGGAAGCTGCGCGCCGGGAATATTGATGCTGGTCGAGGTCATGGTCTCGTCGATGCCGGACCCTTGAGAATCGGTTCCGTAGATCTCCGTGACGGCCGCAGCCGTCAGCTCAGTAGGGGTTCCGTCGAAGACGACGCGGCCCTGAGACATGCCGATGATGCGTTCGCAATAATTGCGTGCCGTATCCAGCGTATGCAGGTTGGTAATAACCGTAATGCCTTCGCGTTCGTTGATGTCGCGCAGCGCGTCCATCACGATCTTGGCGTTCAGCGGGTCGAGGGAAGCGATCGGCTCATCGGCCAGAACCATCTTCGGAGACTGCATCAGGGCGCGGGCGATGGCGACACGCTGCTGCTGACCGCCGGAAAGCGTGCCGGCAGCCTGCATGGCCACATGTTCGATGCCAAGCCTTTCCAGGGCGGCGATGGCCATCAGGCGCTCGTCATTGGTGAAGATGTTGAACAGGCTGAGCGCCGTCGAGCGGTGATTGAGGCGACCGAGCATGACATTGGTGAGCACATCGAGGCGCGGCACCAGATTGAACTGCTGGAAGATCATGGCGCAGTCGCGCTGCCAGCTGCGAAGCGCCGCGCCCTTCAGCACCGAAACTTCCGTGTCATTGAAATGGATGGAACCCGAGGACGGATCGACGAGGCGGTTGATCATGCGCAGCAGCGTCGATTTTCCAGCACCCGAGCGTCCGATAACGCCAACCATCTGGCCCTGCGGAATTTCGACATTCACGGAATCGACCGCGGTGTGGTTGCCAAAGCGGCGCGTGACTTGCTTCAGGTGAAAGCTCATTTCCCCGTCCAATCTTCTTTTTGACGGGGTTCGGCGTAACAGCGGTGCGTGAAGTGTGGATGTCAGTTTGATGAATAAAATATTACAGATTTCACGGATCTCGCATCCGCCTGTTCGCCGACAAAGCTTTCGGGAGGAATCTTGGATCGTTCAAGTCCGCGTATCTTTTTTGGTCGCATAAACAAAAATCCCGGGGGTGCCCCGGGATTTGCAGGTGTTCGGCAGAGGGAGATTTCATCCGCCATATTTCGCGACGAAGTCCTCGGCGTCCAGACTACGGAAATCGTCGAGAGCGACGCGCAATGCCGCGTGGTCCCAGTCCCACCATTTCAGATTATCCATTTGCCGGCCCAGTTCCGCCGGGAAGCGCTCCCGGATCAGCCGGGCGGGCACGCCGCCAACGATGGTATAGGGCGCGACGTCTTTTGAGACGACTGCGCCCGCCCCGATCACCGCGCCGTTTCCGACCGTGACACCGGGCAGGATCGTCGCACCATGGCCGATCCACACATCGTGGCCGATGACCACGCGCTTGGCGCGGCGGGCGGCAAAGAAGTTCGTCTCATCCTCCGCATCGTCCCAATAGTTGTGGGCACGATAGGTGAAGTGATGCAGCGTCGCTCGCTGCATCGGGTGATTGGTGGCGTTGATGCGGACGGAGGCGGCGATGTTGACGAATTTGCCGATGGTGGCGCACCAGATTGCACCATCCTGCATGACATAGGAGTAGTCGCCCATCTCGACTTCCTCTATGCGGCAGCGTTCCGAAATTTCGGTATAACGGCCGATCGAGGAGTTGCTGACGCGGGCGGTCTCATGGATGGCGGGCTCCAGACCGACCTTGACGCTCATGCCGCTGCCTTTCTGGGGGAAAACTGTGAGACGTCCAGAATGCGGTCGGCCACGGCTTCCCGCACCTCCTCGTCGTGGAAAATGCCGAGCAGTGCCGTGCCCTTCTGTTTTTTCTCGACGATCATATCGACGACGACACGCCGGTTGAGGGCGTCCAGCGAGGCCGTCGGCTCGTCCAGAAGCAGGATCGCATGGTCGGTGATGAAGCCGCGGGCGATATTCACGCGCTGCTGCTCGCCGCCCGAAAATGTCGCCGGAGGGAGTGACCATAGTTCCCGTGGCAGGTTGAGCTTCGAAAGCAGCATGGCTGCGTGTTCGCGGGCTTCATCGGCGGCAACCTTGCGCGCCAGAAGCGGTTCGGCAACGACATCTATGGCAGCGACGCGCGGCACGGTGCGCAGGAACTGGCTGACATAACCGATGGTGCGGTGACGGATATCGAGGATCGTGCGCGGCGAGGCATTGCCGATATCGACGACCTGGCCCTCATGACGAACGAGAATCTGCCCGCTGTCGATGGCGTAGTTGCCATAGAGCATTTTCAGGATCGAGCTTTTGCCGATGCCGGACGGGCCGCCGAGCACGACACATTCGCCGCCGCAAACGGAGAAATTGACATCGCGCACAACAGGCAATTCGATACCGTCGCGAAGATGCATGGTGAAGCTTTTGAAGACTTCCGAAACGATAAGAGGCGTCGGCATGGCGTCAAACCTGCAGAATAGAGGAAACAAGCAATTGCGTATAGGGCTCGCGCGGGTCGTCCAGCACCCGGTCGGTCAGGCCGTGCTCGATGACGTCGCCGCCCTTCATCACCATCATACGGTGGGAAAGCAGCCGTGCGACGGCCAGATCATGAGTGACGACGACGACAGCAAGACCGAGATCGTTGACGAGACCGCGGACCAGATCGAGCAGGCGCGCCTGCACGGAAACATCGAGCCCGCCGGTCGGTTCGTCCATGAAGACGAGGCGCGGCGAGGTGACGAGGTTTCGGGCGATCTGCAGGCGCTGGCGCATGCCGCCGGAAAAGGCGCGCGGCTGGTCGTCGATGCGGTCGGTGCCGATTTCCACCCGCTCCAACCATTCGCTGGCCGATTGCCTGATATTGCCGTAATGCCGATTGCCGACGGCCATCAGCCGCTCGCCGACATTGGCGCCGGCCGAAACCGCCATGCGCAGCCCGTCCGCTGGGTTCTGGTGCACGAAACCCCAGTCGGTGCGCATCAGGAAACGCCGTTCGGCCTCGCCCATATGATAGAGGTCACGCATCGAACCGTCGCGCATGCGATATTCCACGCTGCCCGCCGTCGGCATCAGCCGGGTGGAAATGCAGTTGAGAAGCGTGGTCTTGCCGGAACCGGATTCGCCGACGATGGCAAGCACCTCGCCGGGATAAAGCTCGAAAGAGACATTGCGGCAGCCGGCGCGGTCGCCATAATATTTGGAAACGTCCCTGACTTTCAGAAGCGGTGCATCGCTCATTCTGCGGCCTCCTTCACATCCGCCAGCAGGTGGCCCTTGTGGCCATGGGCGCGGCGGTCCTCGCAATGGTCGGTATCGGAGCAGACGAACATCCGCCCGCCCTTATCATCAAGCACCACCTCATCCAGATAGACATTCTCCGCACCGCACAGCGCGCAGGGCTTGTCGAAGCGCTGGATTTCGAAGGGATGGTCCTCGAAATCGAGGCTGACGACGTCGGTATAGGGCGGCACGGCATAGATGCGCTTTTCGCGTCCTGCACCGAAGAGCTGCAGGGCGTCCGAGAGATGCATTTTCGGATTGTCGAATTTCGGGGTAGGCGACGGATCCATCACATAACGCCCGGCCACCTTCACCGGATAGGCATAGGTGGTGGAGATGCGTCCGTTGCGGGCGATATCCTCGTAAAGCTTGACGTGCATCAGGCCGTATTCCTCCAGCGCGTGCATGACACGCGTTTCGGTCTCGCGCGGCTCGAGGAAGCGCAGAGGCTCGGGAATGGGAACCTGATAGACGAGGACCTGACCCGAATGCAGTTCCTCTTCGGGAATGCGATGCCGCGTCTGGATGATGGTCGCATCCTTCGTGCGGGTGGTGACGGCAACATTCGCGACCTTCTGGAAAAAGGCACGGATGGAAACCGCATTGGTCGTGTCGTCCGCGCCCTGGTCGATAACCTTCAGCACATCGTCTGGGCCGAGAATGGAGGCGGTTACCTGCACGCCGCCGGTGCCCCAGCCATAGGGCATGGGCATTTCGCGGGAAGCGAAGGGAACCTGATAACCGGGAATGGCGATGGCTTTCAGGATCGCCCGGCGGATCATTCGCTTGGTCTGTTCGTCCAGATAGGCGAAGTTGTAGGCAGCCAGCCCGTCGTCAAATGAAACTTCTTCAAGCATTGCGCGTTAGCCTTGTGAAAAAAGGAGTACAAGCTCATGGAGATTGGAATTCTTGCAGCCGTGTTCTTTGCTGTGTTTGCAGCATCGACCGTCTTTTGCGCTTACTGGTTTGGCGAGCAGCACAGCCGCTGAGCTATTCGGCCGCATCGCCCATCCACTCCGCGCCATCGGCGTTGATCGCCTCGAAATCGGTGCGCATTTTCCTGACCAGACCGAGCTCGGCCTGAAAATCCACGTAGTGCGGCAGTTTCAGATGCTCGACGAAACCCGTCGCCTGAACGTTGTCGGCGTGTGAAATGACGAATTCCTCGTCCTGCGCGGGGGCCACGACGTCCTCGCCGAATTCGCCTGCCCGCAGCGCCCGGTCGACCAGCGACATGGCCATGGCCTTGCGCTCGCTCTGGCCGAACACCAGACCGTAGCCACGGGTGAATTGCGGCGGCGCTTTTGCCGAACCCTTGAACTGGTTGACCATCTGGCATTCAGTGACCTGTATGTCGCCAAGCGAGACGGCAAAGCCAAGTTCCGGTACGTCCAGTTCAATCTCCACTTCACCGATGCGTATTTCACCGACAAAGGGGTGCGTGCGGCCATAACCGCGCTGCGTTGAATAAGCGAGTGCCAGAAGGAAGCCCTCATCACCCCGCGCCAGCGATTGCAGGCGCAGGTCACGCGGCATTGGAAACTCCATCGGCTCCCGTGTCAGATCGCCGGCAATATGATCATCAGGCATATCGCCGTCGGTCTCGATCAGTCCTTCTTGCGCCAGAATGTCGGAGACGCGCATGACATATTCCGGCTCGCCTTCACGCCGGGCAGCGGTTTCGACGGTCTCGTCCTCGAGAAGAGAGGGGTCAAGCAGGCGGTGGGTGTAATCGAAGGTCGGCCCCAGCAATTGCCCGCCCGGCAAATCCTTGTAGGTCGCGGAAACGCGCCTGTGCACCGTCATCTCAGCGGTATCGACCGGAACCGAATAACCGAAACGCGGCAGCGTCGTGCGGTAGGCGCGCAGCAGAAAGATGGCCTCGATCATGTCGCCGCGGGCCTGCTTGACCGCAAGGGCTGCAAGCGATTGATCGTAAAGAGACGCTTCCGCCATAACCCGGTCGACGGCGAGCGAAAGCTGCGAAACGATCTGCGACACTGTCATCGCGGGCAGGTCACGGTCTCCGCGCCGCTTGTCGGCAAGAAGCCGGTGGGCGTTGGCAATGGCGGTTTCCCCGCCTTTGACAGCAACATACATCTTATGCCTCCACGGGTTGGATGCGCGTCGTGCGCGGCAGGCAGACAAATCGGTCGGCGGATGTCAGGATGACGTCGACGCCGCGCGGGAAAATGGCATTGTTCTCCGCCCACAGCCGCGGGAATATGTCCGGCAGGCCTGTCGGGCTGATGATGTTGACGTGGCGGATACCGGGGCCGGAGAGCAGCAATTCCCGCCCGCCATCCAGATCAGGCAACTCGATGATGAGCGTGGTGGAGCGGTCCGGATATTCCTGACTTCCCTGGGCGAAGAGACCGAAGGAAGCTATGGCGCTGCCCGCTTCGATGACGGCGAAATGCGCCGCATTTTTTTCATCCGTCGCGACCGCACCGGTATGAAATGCGACCCAACCGGGGACGGTGGTTTTTCGCAGCGCGCCGCTCAGCCAGACCGGCGTATCGTGATCGCAGAGCGCCAGCAGGACCGCGCCGGTAGCGGGGGCGAGAGGCAATGGCGGGGCGACTGCGGTTTCGATTGTCTGCGGCGTGCCCGGCCGGGCCATGCCATCCATGAGTTTCTTGAAAATCCGTTGGGAATCGAAGACGGCATCGGAAAAACCGCCCGTCAATGCTTCGGCCTTGACGCTCATCAATCTTCTCCTCGAACCATGGTGAAGAAATCGACCCGTGTTGCGGCGGTCTCTTTTGTTTTCCTGTCCTTCTCCTCGGTCAGTCGTTTCTCGACCGGCGAAAGAAGCTCGGTCTCGATGAAGCCGCGGGTCGGGCTTTCCTGCCAGAGCGCATCGAAAACGGCGGCGTACCAGGCCTTCTTGCGGCCGGTGCCGAGAACATGTGCGTGACCCACGGTGCCCGAGGCAAGCTTGACGGTTGCCCGGGTAACGGTCGTCTCACCCAGATTGAAGGGCGCGCCGCCGCCGCCGATACGGCCTTTGACCATGACAAGGCCGGTTTCCGGCCCACGCACATTTTCCGTCCGGGGGCTTTCATCCTGCCGGTTCCAGACGGTTTCGAGTTCCTGGACCGTGGCGCGGGCAAGAAGCGCCGCCACCCGCTTTCTGTCTGCATGCAAGTCTGCAGTTTCGTGAATCATCGCTTGACCTCTAATGTCTATTGATATAGACAACTATACAATATAAGGTACATTTAACGTTAGTGAATGACAAGCGTGTGACATGAGCCCTTCGGCAGCGATGAAAAGAAAGAACGGCGTGGCGCTCTGGCGGCAGATCGCCGACAGGATCAGAGGCGAGATCGCGGCGGGTGATCACGATGAAACCGGCATGTTACCGCCGGAAATGACGCTGGCCGAAAAATTCGGCGTCAACCGCCATACCGTCCGAAGCGCCATTGCCGCACTCGCCAGCGAAGGCATCCTCGAGCCGGTGCAGGGGCGCGGCACGATGATCGCCCGCAAGGAGCGCCTGAGTTTTCCGATCTCACGGCGCACGCGATTTACGGCGGGGATCGCCGATCAGGTCAAGGAAATGGAAGCGCTGCTTCTGTCCCATACGACCGAACCGGCCAATGCCGATCTGGCCACACGGCTGCAACTACCGGCCGGTGCGCCGCTCATACGTCTCGAAACGCTGCGCAAGGCCGATAACCGCCCGGTGTCCCGCTCGACCACATGGTTTCCGGCGGATCGTTTCGCCGGAATAGGCGAGGCCTATCAGAAAAGCGGCTCGATAACCGCTGCCTTCAATATGCTGGGCGTGGCGGATTACGTGCGTATTTCAACCGTCATCTCCGCCAGCCATGCGGATACGCAGGATCTGGCCGATCTCGAATTGTCGCCGGGCGCGATCCTGCTTGTTACTCAAGCATTGAACGCCGATATGAATGGCGTACCAGTGCAATATGCCATCAGCCGCTTTTCGGCCGATACGGTCGAATTCACGGTGGAGAATTAAGCCGAAAGCTTACTCTGCCTGCGAAAGCCCCAGCACATCCAGCATCGAATAGAAGCCCGGCTTCTTGTCGAAGGCCCAGACGGCTGCAGCAATCGCGCCGCGTGCGAAAATGGAGCGGTCGCCGGCATAATGCGAAAGCTCCACGCGCTCGCCCTCTCCGGCGAAGATCACCGAATGTTCGCCGATCACCGAGCCGCCACGCAGCGTGGCAAAACCGATGGTCCCCGTTTCACGCGCACCCGTATGCCCGTCGCGCACGCGAACGGACGATGTGGTGAGATCGACCTTGCGGCCCGCCGCCGCCGCCTCGCCGAGCAGAAGGGCGGTGCCTGAGGGCGCATCCACCTTGTGCTTGTGGTGCATTTCAAGGATTTCGATATCCCAGTTCTGCGCATCCAGCGCCTGTGCTGCCTGCTGTGTGAGAACACTGAGCAGGTTGACGCCGAGGCTCATATTGCCCGACTTGACGATGCGGGCATGGCGCGACGCCGCCTTGAATTTTTCCTCGTCTTCCGCCGAGCAGCCCGTGGTGCCGATGATATGCACGATGCGGGCCTGTGCGGCGAGGCCGGCAAAGGTGACGCTGGTTGCCGGCGAAGTGAAATCGATCACCCCTTCCGCATGGAGAAATGCCTGCAACGGATCGCTGGTGATTTCGACGTCGATCGGGCCGAGACCGGCGATTTCGCCCGCATCGCGACCGACAAAGGCCGAGCCTTCGCGCGCCACGGCGGCATGCAGTTGGACGCCGGGCGTCTGGTGAATGAGGCGGATCAGCGCCTGTCCCATGCGGCCCGCCGCGCCGACCACCACCAGTTTCATGCCGCTGCTGCCCATGCTGTCACTCACTTTTCATCTCGGGCGGATCGAGATCCGCCGGTATCGGTCGATTGATGTTTTCAGCAGCGACGTTAAAGACCGCCCGCCTGCTTCGCAAGCATCACATAAGAACAGGCCGGGCGATCAACCCCTCCAGCGTCGCCCATCCAGCGACAGGCCGAAATCGGACGGCGTTCTCGAATAGGTGGCAAGCCCGGAAAGCGCCGCCTGCGGATGGGTGACGACGAAGGTGGGAATGGTCCGCATCAGCGCGCTGTGCGGCGCCTTGTCTTCGAAGGCGGCCCGGAATTCCGGGCTCTTCAGCGCCGGAATGATCTTCTGCGAAATGCCGCCGGCCAGATAGACACCGCCCTTGGCCATGAAGATCAGCGCGAGGTCACCGGCCACGCGGCCGAGATAGGTGCTGAAAAGGGACAGGGTCTCTTTCGCCTGCGGGTTCTCGCTCGAAAGCCCTTGAGAAGTAATGTCGGCCGGATCGGAAAAGACAGGCTCGATGCCATCGGCGGTGCAGACGGCCCGGTAAAGATTGACCAGCCCGCGCCCGCACAGGATCTGCTCCCCGGCGACACGGCCTTCAATGGTTTCGATATGCGGGAAAACCGCATAGTCACGCGCGCTTCTCGGGCCGATATCGATATGGCCGCCTTCGCCGGGCACCGGGAACCACATATGGCGGGCGTAAACCAGCCCGGCGACACCAAGTCCCGTACCCGGTCCAAGAACGACGCGCGATGCCAGCACATCCTTGCGGCCGGAGCCGATGGATTCGCGGTTGTCGTCGTCAAGCGCTGCAATCGCCAGAGCCTGCGCCTCGAAGTCGTTGATGACGATGACATCCTTCAGGCCGAGATTGGCCAGCATGCCCTTCGGCCTGACGACCCAATGGCAGTTGGTGAGCGGAATCTCGTCACCTTCGATGGGGCCGGCAATCGCCAGAATGGTCGAGACCGGCTGAAGCGAGGTTTTGTCCAGAACCGCCTGCTGGATGGCGTCGTCGATGGTCGGATATTCCGCCGTCTTCACGGTGGTAAGGTGCACCGGTTCGGCAAAGGAATCGATCAGGATGGAAAAGCGGGCATTGGTGCCGCCGATGTCGCCAAGAAGGATCGGAAAGGACAGATATTCGGTATCGGACGTCTTCGGCATTGCCTGTTCCATGTTGGGAGGTTCAGTTGGCGACGTGGAAGTCGATGAGATTTTCTGCGGTGGCGCGGTTGAGCGCCATGGGAATATCGTAAACCGTAGCAAGCCGGGTCAGCGCCTTCACATCCACATCATGCGGCATCGCCGTCAGCGGGTCGGTGAAGAAGATCAGCATGTCCACCTCGCCGGTGGCGATCATCGCGCCGATCTGCTGGTCTCCGCCGAGAGGCCCGCTTTTGAGGCGAATGACTTCAAGACCCGGACAGGCTTCCTGTACCCGCCCGCCGGTCGTGCCGGTGGCGACGATCCTGAAACCGGCAAGCGCTTTCTGGTGATGACGGGCGAAATCCGCCATATCGTCCTTTTTCTCGTCGTGAGCGATGAGCGCGATACAGCGTTGTCCTTCCATGGTCCCAGCCCGTTCCATCAAGAATTAAATCGATTTGAAGCCTTCTATAACAGCTTGCCGCCATTTGAAAAGGGAAGCTGTTGAATGCCCCATTTCTGTTTCAGTTCAATGTCGGGCGCTGGGTGGGAAGCGGAATAACCGAAGGCGGCTGCAGGGCAGGGGCTGCCTGAATGACCTGTTCCACGCTTTGCTGGCGCGTTGCCGGAGCAGGGGAGTAGGCTTGGGCCGCAAGTCCCTCGGGGTTAGTGGAAGGGGCGGCAGCCACGGCGGCGCAGGCCGAGGGCAGATCGGAAACCATGACCGGGCGCGGTTTCACCGGCTTGGCATTGGGATCCTTTTTCGGCGGCGCCCATGGTTCCTTGCTGAACCACCAGGCCAGCGACTTGTCGCAGCCGTCGCCTTTGCCCACGGCCGCCTGCGGTTTGCAATTGGGCGCGCCGGGCGGGCATTCGAGACGGATGTGGAAATGCTCGTCATGGCCGTAGATCGGCCTGATCTTGCCCATGAAGGTGCGGTCGCCGGTCCATGTCTGGCAGAGTTTCTGCTTGATGGCCGGGTTGACGAAGACACGCTCCACCTGCGGGTAGCTTGCCGCCATCATCACCAGCCGGGCATTGAGCGGTGACCACTTGCGGTCATCGACCGTCAGGAACTTGCTCTTGTCCAGCATCGAGATGAAAGGCACGGTTTCGCGCTGCTCCACGCTCAGCCGTGGGCTCGGCATCGGTCGCCACCATATGTCGACATCAAGGCCGATCTGGTGCGACGCATGGCCGGTCAGCATCGGCCCGCCGCGCGGCTGGGAAATATCGCCCAGCAGCAATCCCGGCCAGCCGATCTTCTGGGCATCCTGCGAAAATTGCTCGAGGAAGGAAATCATCTGCGGCTGGCCCCAGCGCCGGTTGCGGGAAAGGCGCATGGCCTGCCAGCCGGGACCGTCCGTCGGCATGGCGATGGCGCCGGACTGGCAGCCCTTGGCATAGGAGCCGATCGGCTGCGAGCCCGTGGCGGAAGGCAGCGCCATATGGCCGAACACTTCTTTCGCGGGCCTGTCCTCGGCCGATGCGGTTTCCATCTGCAACTGCAGCGCGGAGACGACCGAAATCGCCAGCATGGCCGCCTTGAAAACTTTCGATGATCCCGCCGTCATATAGTCGTGCCCGTCCGATCAGATGATTCTCTTCCCCTTAAGATAAACTGGAACGGGATTTTGTTGAAACCATGTTTCGCCCCGCCTGTTGCAAAGCGGGAAGATAAAGACGCCGATAAAGAGCTTGTGAGGCGGTGCATCTGTTTTTTGCCAATCTTTGTTTTATGCTCTCTCCAACAAACACGAAAACAGGGACATTCCCCCAATGATATTGGCACCACTGAAATCCCGTCTCCTCATTGCTCTTGCGGCATCCGCCCTGCTGATACCGGCGGCGGCCTTCGCACAATCGGCCGATGTGTGGCGAAAGGGGATTTCGACAGTCGGGGAACTGAAACATCCCGATGGCTTCGATCATTTCGACTATGTGAATACCAAGGCGCCGAAGGGCGGCACCCTTCGCCTGTCGACAGCGGGCACCTTCGATACCCTCAATCCGCTGCTCGCCAAAGGTGAGGCGGCGACCGGCCTTTCGCTCGTTTTCGATACATTGATGAAATCGACGGAAGAGGAGCTGTCGGCCTCCTACGGTCTTCTGGCCGAGGGTGTGAGCTATCCGGACGATATTTCGAAAGCCACCTTCCGGCTGCGCGCCGAAGCGAAATGGGCCGATGGCAAGCCGGTGACGCCGGAGGATGTCGTCTTCAGCTTCGAAAAAGCGAAGGATCTGAGCCCGCAGCTAGCGACCTATTACACCCACGTCACCAAGGCGGAGGTGAGCGGCGAAAGGGACATCACCTTCACATTCGATGAAAAGAACAATCGTGAATTGCCGCAGATTGTCGGGCAATTGCTGATCGTTCCCAAGCACTGGTGGGAAGCCGCCGGCCCGGATGGCAAGCCGCGTGACATATCGCGTGGCACGCTGGAGCCGGTGATGGGTTCCGGCGCCTACAAGATTGCCTCAGTCTCTCCCGGCTCGACAATCGCTTATGAACGCCGCGACGACTACTGGGGCAAGGACGTCAACGTGAATGTGGGGATGAACAATTTCAAAACCATCGCCTACACCTTCTTTGCCGATCAGGATGTCGAATTCCAGGCGTTCAAGTCCGGCACCGTCGATTTCCGCCAGGAAGCCTCCTCCAGCCGCTGGGTCACGGGTTATGATTTTCCGGCAGTCAAGGAAGGCCGCGTCAAGAAGGAAGAACTGCCGAATATCTATCGCTCCGTCGGCATCATGCAGGCCTTCGTGCCGAACATGCGCCGCGAAAAATTCCAGAACCCGAACCTGCGCAAGGCGCTCAACTACGCTTTCGATTTCGAGGAGCTGAACCGAACGCTGGCTTACGGCCAGTTCCAGCGCATCAACAGCTTCTTCATGGGCAGTGAGCTGGCCTCTTCCGGCCTGCCCACCGGTCGAGAGCTGGAAATTCTTCAGGAACTGAAGGATCAGGTTCCGCCGGAGGTTTTCACCACCGAATATCGCAACCCGGTCGCGGGTGATCCGGCCAAGCAGCGTGACAATCTGCGCGAGGCGGTCAAGCTGATGAAAGAGGCCGGTTACGAGCTGCGCGGCAACCGCATGGTCAATGCGAAAACCGGACAGCCGCTCGATATGGAGTTTCTGATCGATTCCGCCGGCATGGAAAGAACCATCCTTCCCTATGTCCAGAATCTGAAGAAGATCGGCATCAACGCGACGATCCGGACCGTCGACGCCTCGCAATATACCAACCGCACCCGCAGCTTCGATTATGACGTGATCGTCAAGCTCTGGGCGACTTCCGCGAACCCCGGAAACGAACAGGCGGATTTCTGGGGCTCGGCCGCCGCCGACAGGCAGGGTTCCAACAATATTGCCGGCATCAAGAACCCTGCCGTCGATGCGTTGGTCAGGAAGGTCATATTTGCGCCCAACCGGGATGAACAGGTGGCCGCCGCACGCGCTCTCGACCGCGTGCTTTTGGCAAACAGCTATGTCATCCCGCAATTCTATCGCGGTGAGATGTTCATCGCCTACTGGAACACGCTTATCCGTCCGGAAAACCTGCCCCAATATGGTGTCGGTTTTCCGGAAGCATGGTGGTCCAGTCAGGCCGCGAATTGACGCCGGCCTTGCTTTCGTGGCGAAGGCTTGATTCACATAGGGCGAGACGAATCGCTCAAAGCGCAGGCAGCGCTTTCAGGAAAGGACCGGGTTTGACAGAAACGAAAACCGCTGACGTATCGGCCGGGAGCAGAGGCTGATGGGCGCCTATATCCTCAGACGTCTGGCGCTGATGATCCCGACCATCGTCGGCATTATGGGCATTTCGTTTCTCGTCATCCAGTTCGCGCCGGGCGGGCCGGTGGAACAGGTCGTCGCGCAATTGACGGGGCAGGGCGACAATGCCTCCGACCGGCTATCGGGTGGCGGCGATCTCATGGGCCAATCCGGCGGTTTCGATGATAGCGGTTCGAAATATCGCGGCGCGCAGGGTCTCGATCCGGAACTTATCGCCAAGCTCGAAAAGCAGTTCGGCTTCGACAAGCCGCCGCTCACCCGTTTTCTCGAAATGATGTGGAATTATATCCGCTTCGATTTCGGCGACAGCTTCTTCCGCAATTCCTCTGTTATCGATCTCATCATCGACAAGCTGCCGGTGTCCGCGTCGCTCGGTTTCTGGATTCTGATCATTTCCTACATCATCTCCATTCCGCTCGGCATCAAGAAGGCCGTGTCCGACGGCTCGACCTTCGACGTCTGGACCTCCGGCATCATCATCATCGGTTATGCCGTTCCGAGCTTCCTGTTCGGCATTCTGCTCATCGTCCTCTTCGCCGGTGGATCCTTCTTCGACTGGTTCCCGCTGCGCGGCCTTGTGTCGGATAATTTCGCGCAACTGAACTGGTGGCAGAAGATCATCGACTATTTCTGGCATCTGACCCTGCCGCTTATCGCACTGTCGCTTTCGGCCTTCGCGACGACGACGCTTCTGACCAAGAATTCCTTCATCGACGAGATCAAGAAGCAATATGTCATCACCGCCCGCGCCAAGGGGCTCACGGAGCGCAAGGTTCTTTATGGTCATGTCTTTCGCAACGCGATGCTGATCGTGATCGCCGGTTTTCCGGGCGCCTTCATCTCGGCCTTCTTCACCGGATCGCTGCTGATCGAGAATATCTTCTCGCTCGATGGCCTCGGCCGCCTCGGTTATCTCTCGGTCGTCAATCGCGATTACCCGATCGTCTTCGGCACGCTCTTCATCTTCTCGCTGATGGGCCTCGTGGTCGGCCTCATTTCCGACCTTATCTATACATGGATCGATCCGCGTATCGATTTCGAGCGGAGGGACGTGTGATGACGCTTGCCCATACCGCCGCAACCGAAACGATGGCAAAGCCGAAGCGCCCGTGGTTTTCGCCGACCACCAAGCGCCGCTGGCAGAATTTCAAGGCAAACCGGCGCGGTTACTGGTCCTTCTGGCTGTTCCTGCTCCTGTTTTTCCTGAGCCTGATCGCGGAATTCATCGCCAATGACAAACCCGTCCTTGCCTCCTACAAGGGTGAGCTGCTGGTGCCCGTCATGGTGGATTATCCGGAGGAAAAATTCGGCGGCTTCCTGGCCCAGACCGATTACAAATCCTCCTTCATTCAGGACGAGATCAACGCCAATGGCTGGATGATCTGGCCGCCGATCCGTTATTCCTATCAGACGGTCAACTCCAATATTCCGCATTCGGCACCCACCGCGCCCTTCTGGCTGATGGATAAAAAGGATCGCTGCTCGGCTTACCCGCAGGGCGATGCCGATCCCGGCTGCACCCTCGGCAATCTCAACTGGCTCGGAACCGACAATCAGGCGCGCGACGTCACGGCGCGGATGATCTACGGTTTCCGTATTTCCGTGCTTTTCGGCCTGACGCTGACCATTGCGTCGGCCCTTGTCGGCGTCACCGCCGGCGCGATCCAGGGTTATTTCGGCGGTTGGACTGACCTGCTGTTGCAGCGTTTCATCGAAATCTGGTCTTCCATGCCGGTGCTTTACATCCTGCTCATCATCGCGGCCATCCTGCCGCCGGGCTTCTTCGTGCTGCTCGGCATCATGCTGCTCTTCTCATGGGTCGGCTTCGTCGGCATCGTGCGCGCCGAATTCCTGCGCGCCAGAAACTTCGAATATGTCCGCGCCGCCCGCGCCCTTGGCGTCGGCAACTGGACAATCATGTTCCGGCATCTTCTGCCAAACGCCATGGTGGCGACACTGACCTTCCTGCCTTTCATCCTCTCCGGATCGATCACGACGCTCACCTCGCTCGATTTCCTCGGCTTCGGCATGCCGCCGGGATCGCCGTCGCTGGGCGAGATGATCGCGCAGGGCAAGAACAACCTTCAGGCCCCCTGGCTTGGCCTCACTGCGTTTTTCACCATGTCCATCATGCTCTCACTGTTGATTTTCGTCGGTGAAGCGGTGCGCGACGCCTTCGACCCACGCAAGACGTTCCGGTGATCGCCATGACGGAAACAAATATTCAGCCGCTTCTCTCCGTCCGTGATCTCTCCGTCGCCTTCCATCAGGGCGGCGCGACCAGCATCGCTGTCGACCACGTCTCCTTCGATCTGATGCCGGGCGAGGTCGTCGCCCTCGTCGGCGAGTCCGGTTCCGGCAAATCGGTCACGGCGAATTCCATTCTCAAATTGCTGCCCTATCCGGCGGCGAGCCATCCTTCGGGAAAAATCCTGTTCGACGGCAAGGATATGCTGACTTTGCCGGAACGCTCCCTGCGCGCGGTCCGCGGTAACGACGTCACGATGATTTTCCAGGAGCCGATGACCTCGCTCAATCCGCTCCACACCATCGAGCGGCAGATCGGCGAGATTCTGGAACTGCATCAGGCAATCACCGGAGCGCAGGCACGGGCGCGCACGCTGGAACTGCTGCTGCAGGTGGGTATCCGTGAACCGGAAAAGCGCCTGAAGGCCTATCCGCATGAATTGTCCGGTGGCCAGCGGCAGCGCGTGATGATTGCCATGGCGCTTGCCAACCGGCCGAAACTGCTGATCGCCGACGAACCGACGACGGCGCTCGACGTGACGGTGCAGGCGCAGATCCTCGAGCTTCTGAGTGATCTGAAGACGAAGCACGGCATGTCCATGCTGTTCATCACCCACGATCTCGGCATTGTCCGCAAATTTGCCGACCGCGTCTGCGTCATGACCAAGGGCAAGATCGTCGAGACCGGCACGGTGGAGCAGGTGTTTACCGATCCGCAGCACGCCTATACGCGCCATCTTCTGGCGGCAGAGCCGAAGGGCGAGCCGCCGCATTCCGACGCGACCAAACCGGTGGTCATGCAGGGTGACGATATCAAGGTCTGGTTCCCCATCAAAGCGGGGCTGATGCGCCGGGTGGTCGACCATGTGAAGGCGGTGGACGGCATCGATATCACCCTTCGCGCCGGCCAGACTGTGGGCGTGGTGGGCGAATCCGGCTCCGGCAAGACGACGCTCGGTCTGGCCCTCTCGCGGTTGATTGCGTCTGAAGGGCGTATCAGCTTCATCGGCCAGTCGATCGACCACTATTCCTATGAAATGATGAAGCCGCTCAGAAACCGGCTGCAGGTGGTGTTTCAGGATCCTTATGGGTCGCTCAGCCCGCGCATGTCGGTCGGCGAGATCGTCGCCGAAGGCCTGAAGGTGCATGAGCGGTCACTTTCCGCCGATGAGCGCGATACGCGTGTCGCTACCGCGCTGGAAGAGGTCGGTCTGGACCCCGCGACGCGCTGGCGGTATCCGCACGAATTTTCCGGCGGCCAGCGCCAGCGCATCGCCATTGCCCGCGCCATGGTGCTTAAACCCCGTTTTGTCATGCTGGATGAGCCGACCTCCGCGCTCGACATGAGCGTGCAGGCGCAGGTGGTCGATCTGCTGCGCGATCTTCAGGCCAAGCACGAACTCGCTTACCTCTTCATCAGCCACGATCTGAAGGTGGTGAAGGCGCTCGCTAACGACCTGATCGTCATGCGCCATGGCAAGGTGGTGGAGAGCGGCCCGGCGGCGGAAATCTTCGCTGACCCGCAGCAGGACTATACCAAGGCGTTGCTGGCGGCTGCCTTCAACATCGAGGCGATGAAAACGAAGGCGATAAGCCAGTAGGCCGCATTGCTGTTTCTGTTAAGGTGATGATTTTTCTGTTGCTTCGCGGAAAATGCCGACCCATGTTGAGGGGCATGTGATGCGGAAACGGATTGATTGCCATGGCAGCGGATGTGATCGTTTTGGGTGCGGGGATCATCGGGGTCTCCATCGCCCTGCAGCTGGCCCGCAGGGGCAAGTCGGTGGTGCTGGTCGACCGGCGCGGGCCGGGTGAGGAGACCTCCTTCGGCAATGCCGGGCTGATCCAGAGAGAAGGCGTCGTGCCTTATGCCTTCCCGCAGGATCTCGCCCTGTTGCTGCGCTATTCCCTGAACAACAGCATCGATGCCCGCTATCACCTCTTTGCCCTGCCGAAGATCGCGCCTTTTCTCGGCCGTTACTGGTACAATTCCGCAGCCACGCGCCACGCGGCAATTGCCCGCGCCTATGCGCCGCTGATCGAGCATTCGGTCTCCGAACACAGCATTTTGATTGACGAGGCGAAGGCCGGCGATCTGATCGTCAAGAACGGCTGGATGGAGGCCTACAGAACCGCCGCAAGGCGGGATGCCGATTTTGCTTTCGCCGAGCGTCTGGCGCGCGACCACGGCATTTCCCATACGAAACTCGACGCCGAGGAGCTTGCCGCAGCCGAACCGCATCTGAGCCATGATTTCGTCGGTGGCCTGAAATGGAACGATCCCTGGTCGGTGCGCGATCCGCATGCGCTGACGCTCGCTTATGTCCGGCTGTTCGAGAGCCTCGGCGGAAGCTTCGTCAGGGGTGATGCTTCCACCCTCAGCCAGACGGTGAGCGGGTGGACGGTGCGCACCGAAACCGGCGCGGTAGAGGCCGAACATGCCGTCGTGGCGCTTGGCCCCTGGGCGGATACCGTTACGGAACGGCTGGGTTACCGCTTTCCGCTTGGTGTGAAGCGCGGTTACCACATGCATTATGCGCCGCAGGAAGGCACGAAGCTCAATAACTGGCTGATCGACGCCGAGCGCGGTTATTTCCTCGCGCCGATGCGAAAGGGCATCCGCCTGACGACGGGCGCGGAATTTGCCGAACGCGATGCACCGAAATCTCCCGTGCAGATAGAGCGGGCGGAGCGGGTGGCGCGCACCGTCTTTCCTCTCGGCGGCCGGCTGGATGCGGAACCGTGGATGGGTGCGCGGCCCTGCACGCCGGATATGATGCCGATCATCGGTAAAGCGCCGCGCCATAAAACATTGTGGTTTGCTTTCGGCCACGCCCACCATGGCCTCACACTTGGGCCGATCACCGGCCGTGTATTGGCGGAAACCATGCTGGGCGAAACGCCGGTTATCGCCATCGACGCCTATCGCCCGGAAAGGTTCAATCCCTGATAGCTAAATCCGCTGGCCTTCCGGGGACAGGCCACGTAACATGGTTGCATGCAAAGGGAAAAGGGGCGAAACGTCATCATGGTGGCGAGGTTTCTCATCTATCAGCAGCAGGACGACTTTCGTTAGCGCAACTCGCTGCGCATGAAACGAGATGGAAACGGCTTGCTGGTGCATGATGGATGATATTGAAAACGCAAAGAAATTTTTCGCAGATAACCCCGATATCGAAATTCTCGAAGCTTTTGTCATAGATGCGAACGGCGTGCCGCGTGGCAAGTGGATTCCGCGCGAACGGGCAATCGACGTTCTTGAAAAGGGAATGGCCATTCCCCGGTCGGTCTATGCGCTGGATATCTGGGGCCGGGATGTGCATGCCGCAGGTCTTGCGGAAGGCACGGGCGATCCGGACGGGTTTTGTTTCCCCGTTCCAGGCACGCTGTCGCGGGTTACATGGCTTGGCCGCCCGACGGCACAGGTTCTGCTGGCAATGAAAAATCCGGATGGAACCGGCTTTTATGGCGATCCGCGCCATGTTCTGGCGCAGGTTCTGGGCGCCTATAAAAAGGCCGGCCTCACGCCGGTCGTGGCGACCGAACTCGAGTTTTACCTGATCGATCCCGTCCGCTCCGCGCTCGATCCCGTTCGTCCGCCGCACAGCCGCGAGGGTCGGTGGCATACGGGCCAAACACAGGTTTTGTCGATTTCCGAACTGCAGGATTTCGAGGACGTCTTCCATGATATTGCCACGGCCTGCCGCGCACAGGGCGTGCTTGCCGATACGACGCTGCGGGAGAATGGTCCCGGCCAATATGAGATCAATCTTAACCATGTGCCGGATGCATTGCAGGCGGCCGATTTCGCGGTCTTCCTGAAACGCATCGTCAAGGGCGTGGCGCGGCGGCATGACCTCGACGCCACCTTCATGGCCAAGCCTTACGGGTTGCAGGCCGGCAACGGCATGCATGTGCATTTTTCCGTTCTCGACAGGGACGGCAGGAACATCTACGCCGGGGAGGACGGCCCATCGGATGCCTTGATGCATTCGGTCGGCGGCCTCTTGGAAAACATGGGTGAAAGCATGGCGATCTTCGCCCCCCATGCCAATTCCTATCGTCGCCTGACACCCAGCGAACACGCACCGACCTACGCCTCCTGGGGCATCGACAACCGCTCGGCGGCGGTTCGCGTCATCGTTGCCAGCAAGGCGGCGACCCGTATCGAACATCGGGTCGCGGGCGCCGATACCAATCCCTATCTCGTTGTCGCGATGATCCTGAGCGCCGCATTGGCCGGCATGAAGGAGAAGCGCCAACCGGGCGGCGCGATTGCCGGCGACAGCCATGCGATCAATCACGAGCCGCTGCCCACCAACTGGGACTATGCGTTGCAGCGCTTCACGCGGTCGAGCTTTGCCTATGCGACGCTCGGCCAGAAGTACCGCACGTTGTTTTCCGCCTGCAAACAGCAGGAGCTTTCCGAATTTTCCCTGCGTGTAACCGACGTCGAATATGACGCCTATATCAGGACGGTGTGAAATGGCTGAGGTAACGAACATCCCTAATCCCGGCCACACATCGTCATGGTATGCGGCCTCCGCCAATGTCAAAACCGTGCGGCCGACACTCGAAGGCGCGCTGGACGCCGATGTCTGCATCATCGGCGGTGGCTTCACCGGCATTTCCGCCGCGCTGGAACTCAGTGAGCGCGGCTATTCCGTCATCGTTCTGGAAGGTGTCCGCGTCGGCTTCGGCGCTTCGGGTCGCAATGGCGGCCAGATCGTCAACGGCTATAGCCGCGATCTCGAAACCATCGCTGGCCGCTATGGGCATGACAAGGCGGTGAAACTCGGCGAAATGTCGCTTGAAGGCGGCGCGATCATCCGCAACCGCATCGCCAAATACGCCATCGATTGCGATCTCGTCGATGGCGGTTTCTTTGCCGCCTTTACCCCGAAACAGATCCGCGAGATGGAGGCCCATAAGGCCCATTGGGAAAAACACGGCCATGGCGGTCTCGAAATGGTCTCGAAGGCGGATGTCGGCCGGTATGTGAAGACCGATCGTTATGCCGGCGGCATGATCGACCGCTTCGGCGGGCATATCCACCCGCTCAATCTGGTGCAGGGCGAAGCGGCGGCGGCCGAAAGCCTCGGTGCGCGCATATTCGAAAATTCGCGGGTCATTGCGGTGGAGCAGGGCGCAAACCCCGTGGTGCGCACGGCGACAGGCAGCGTCAAGACGAAATATGTCCTCGTCTGCGGCAACGCCTATCTCGGCAAACTCTTGCCGGAAATCGGCGACCGGATGATGCCGGTCTCAAGCCAGGTCATGGCGACGGAACCGCTCGATGCCGATCTGATCGAGGCTCTTCTGCCTGCCGATTATTGCGTTGAAGATGCCAACTACATTCTCGACTATTATCGCCGGACCTCGGACAATCGCCTGCTCTATGGGGGCGGCATCGGTTATGGCGGCAGCGATCCGGCCGATCTGACGGGTGTGATCCGTCCGAACATGCTCAAAACCTTCCCGCAACTGGAAAAAACGAAAATCGACTTTGCCTGGAGTGGAAATTTCGCGCTGACCCTGACGCGCATTCCGCATATGGGCAGGCTGTCGGACAATATCTATTTCTCGCATGGCGACAGTGGCCATGGTGTTACGACAACCCATCTGCTCGGCAAGATACTGGGCGAGGCCGTTGCCGGCCATGCCGAACGTTTCGATATCTGGAGTTCGCTGCCGAACTATCCGTTCCCCGGCGGCAAGACCTTCCGGGTGCCGCTGACCGTGCTTGGCGCATGGTGGTACGGCCTGCGCGACAGGCTCGGATTTTAGAACGTCACTGTCTTCAAACCGGAAAGTGCGTTCTTCGCAATATCCTCCGGTGTGGCATCGATGCTGACGGTCACGACGCCGGATTCGCCGGTCGGCACTTCCAGCGTGGCAAGCTGGGTCTGCAGCAGCGAAAGCGGCATGAAATGGCCCTTGCGTTCGCCCATGCGCCGGCTGAGAAGCTCCAGGCTGCCATCCAGATAGACGAAAGCCAGCGGGCCGCCGGTGGCCTTGCGAAGCCGGTCGCGATAGATTTTCTTGAGGGCCGAGCAGGAAACGACGACACCATTGCTTTCGCTGCCCTTGCGCAGTTCCGCGCCGATCAGATCGAGCCAGGGCCAACGGTCTTCGTCCGTCAGCGGAATACCTTCGGACATTTTATCGACGTTGGATTTCGGGTGAAGCTTGTCGCCTTCTATGAAGGCAACGCCCAGTTTTTCCGCTACTGCTTCCGCGACCGTGGACTTGCCGGAGCCGCTCACTCCCATCACGACAATTGCCTGTGTCACCCGAACCTCGAATGTTTCTGTTTCGACGGTCAGCCCCTACCATGTGCGGCAGGTATCGGGAATATAAAAATGCGGGGCTTGCCTGTGTCAGTGCCCGGTTTTGCGCGCCGCACTCTTTTCCAGGGCGGAAAAGGCAGCGTGAATCAGGATCGCCAGCGCCGCAACGATCAGCCCGCCCTGAAGAATGAAGGCGAGATTGTTGGATTGCAGGCCGGCAATGATCACTTCGCCGAGGGTACGCGCCGCGACGGTCGAGCCGATGGTCGCGGTCGAAAGGCTGATGACCGCCGAAAGCCGGATGCCGGCGAGAATGGCTGGAAGGGCAAGCGGCAACTCCACTTTGACAAGGCGTTGCCAGCCGGTCATGCCGCTGCCTCTCGCGGCATCCATCATCGTGGCGGGCAGGGTCGTAAGACCCGTCAGCGTATTTTCGAATACCGGCAAAAGTGCATAGAGAAACAGCGCAATAAGCGTGGGTTTCTCGCCAAAACCGATCATCGGCACGGCCAGCGCCAGCACCGCGACGGGCGGGAAGGTCTGGCCGATATTGACGATGCTGCGCGACAGCGGCAGGAAATCCGCCCCGAATGGCCGGGTGACGAGAACTGCAAGCGCTCCCGCCGTGAGCGTGGCGAGCCCCGTGGCAATCGCCACGATGGTTAGATGCGACAGCGTGAGGGAAAACAGATTGGCCTGCGTGTAGATTGCCGGCGCATTGGCCTGCACGAGAGGGCGAAACACCGGTGCGAAGACCTGCGGCACGGCAAGGAAGATGGCCAGCGCCAGCGTCAGGAAACCGAGGGCAAAGAAGGATAAGGCGTTTTTCATGGGGCTCCGGCGGCACGCTGGAGGAGAACGTCACGCCGCACCCGGCCGGCGGGTTGCCCATTGTCCTTGACGACCGGCAAGGCATCGCAGCCCGCCCATAACATTGCCGACAGGGCGTCGCGCTGGCTCGTATGTTCGGTGAGCGGTTCGCCCTCTGCGTTTCCCGGTTCCACGACATCGGCGACGGAGAGAACGGACAGCAGTTTCAGCGCCCGTTCGTTTTCGCCGATCATGGTGCGCACGAAATCCGTCGCCGGTTTCAGCACCAGTTCGGCCGGCGGGCAGTCCTGCACAATGCGGCCCTTGTCCATCACGGCGATACGATCCGCCAGATGAAAGGCCTCGTCCATATCGTGTGTGACGAGAACGATGGTCACGCCGAGCTTTTTCTGGATATCGAGAAGATCGTTCTGGGCCTTGGCGCGGATCACCGGGTCCAGCGCGCCGAAGGGTTCGTCCATCAGAAGAATGTTCGGCTCGGCGGCGAGCGCACGCGCCACGCCGACACGCTGCTGCTGACCGCCTGAGAGTTCATGCGGGAAACGGTCGGCATAAAGCGCAGGATCGAGCTGGAAGAGATGCATCAGCGCGTCGATCTTCGCCTCGATCCGCTTGCGATCCCAGCCGATCAGCTGCGGAACGGTCGCGATATTTTCGGCCACCGTCCGGTGCGGAAACAGGCCATGGCCCTGAATGGCGTAGCCGATCTGGCGGCGCAGCTTGAAGCCGGGTATGGCGCTGACATCCTCACCGTCGATACGGATCGTGCCGGAGGTCGGCTCCACCAGCCGGTTTATCATGCGCAGCAGGGTGGTTTTTCCCGAGCCGGAGGTGCCGACGATGACGGTGACGGTGCGCGGCGGGACGGTTAGCGATACCTGATCCACCACGGCTGCACCGCCATATCGTTTCGTAATGGTGTCGATTTCGATCATGCCTTTTGCCTTCCGCCTGCGCTGAAGAGATTGCTGTCGATGAGGGCGTCGAGTGTTATCGCAGCGGCAAAGCCGAGAAGAACCGTCGGCACGGTGCCGAGCAGCACGAGGTCCATCGCTGTCTGCCCGATGCCCTGAAATACGAAAACGCCAAAGCCGCCGCCGCCGATCAGGGCGGCGATCGTCGCCAGGCCGATATTCTGCACCAGCACGATGCGGATGCCGGTGAGGATGACCGGCATGGCCAGCGGAAATTCTACCCGCAGCAGCCGTTGCACCGGCGTCATACCAAGCCCGCGCGCCGCTTCCCGAACCGCTTGCGAAACGCCGGAAAGACCGACCACCGTGTTCGAAACCACCGGCAGCAGCGAATAGAGAAACAGCGCCACGAAAGCGGGCACCATGCCGATGCCGGCGATGCCGATTTTCGCGGCACCCGGCACAGTGGCCGCGATCCACCCGAGCGGGGCGATCAAGAGGCCGAAAAGGGCGATGGAGGGGATGGTCTGAACGATGTTGAGGCTGTTCAGTACGCCTGCGCGCAACCGCTCGACCTTGTAACAGAGTATCCCCAGGGGAATGCCCACTACGGTCGCCGCGATCAGCGAGCCGATGGCAAGTTCCACATGCCGCAAAGCCTCGCTCCAGAATATATCGGCCCGGCCGGTATATTCCTTGATGATGGAGAGGTCGTTCCAGAGGCCGCTTGTCAGCACGGCCGCGAGCGCGACAATGGCCACCAGCAGCAGCAAAATCCGGGCAGCGGGCTTCGGCTCAAGACGCGCAATGCAATCCGTGGCGAGCAGAGCCAGACCGGCAAATATCAGCCAGAAGCCGCTGGCAGGTGAAACGCGGGCAAAACCGTTACCCTCCGGCGTGAGGAAAGAAGCCGCCTTCCCGACGAAAACCGCCAGTGCCGCAAGACCGACCAGCGCGAATGCGAGCTTCAATCGCGTAGGAAAGCGGAAAAAGGCGATGAAGGCCGAAAGAAGAACGATGGTGGCGAGAACAGTTGCAGCCGAACCCGGAAGAGCTTCGAAGATCGTCCGTGTCTCGCCCTGAACGATCCGGTTGGCACGGAATGTCATGAAAGGCGAGGCGAAAAGCGCATAAAGAAGCAGGCATGAAATCACCACGCCCACTTTGTCAGGCCATTTCGTCAAATCCTGCTCCCCTGTCTTCTGGCCCGTGTACTCTGAATTGGGACGGGATCATGGGAACGCACCGGTTCCCGCAACCCGCTCCGGAGCCGCGAGCGGTTACTTGACGAAGCCGTTCTTTGTCAGAAAGTCGAGCGCCACGGTCTTGGCCTGTTCGCCCCCGACCTGTACGCGGGCGTTCAAATCCTGCAGCGTTGCCAGATCGAGTTTTTCGAACACGGGTTTCAGCAGCTCTTCGATATTCGGGTGCTTTTTCAGAACCTCTTCGCGAATGATCGGCGCTGGCTGATAGACCGGCTGCACATGTTTGTCGTCCTCCAGCACCACGAGACCTGAAGGCGCGATGCCGCCATCCGTGCCATAGACCATGGCGGCATTGGCGTTGTTGGTCTGGTTGGCGGCGGCGGCGATGGTGGCCGCGGTGTCGCCGCCGGAAAGCGTGATCAGCTGGTCAGGCTTCATGGTGAAGCCATAGGTGGTCTGAAATGCAGGGAGCGCGGCGGCGGAGTTGACGAATTCGGAAGAAGCGGCAAGGACGACTTCGCCGCCATCGGCAACATATTTGCCGAAATCGGAAAGCGTCTTCAGATTGTTCTTGTCGGCGACATCCTTGCGCAGCGCAATGGCCCAGGTGTTGTTGGCCGGCGATGGCGTCAGCCAGACGATCTTGTTGGCGTCGAAGTCGAGTGTTTTCGCCTCTTCATAGCCCTTGGCTGCATCTTTCCAGAGCGGATCGTCCGCCTTGGAGAAAAAGAATGCGGCGTTGCCGGTATATTCTGGATAGATGTCGATCTCACCGGCCGTTATCGCTTTTCGCACAACCGGCGTGGCGCCAAGCTGGATGCGATCCGTCGTTTCGATCTTGTTCTGGTTAAGGACGGCAAGGATGATGTTGCCGAGAACACCGCCTTCCGTGTCGATCTTCGACGACACGACCACCTGCGCCTGAGCGATGGAAACAGAAAGGGCAAGCGCAAGTCCGGCGCCCGTCAACGTCATCAAGCGGTTCATGAATGTTCCTCCGGTGGGTCAGCCTGCCGAACAGGCGAAAGATCGCCGCCGCAATTGCGGCGGAATATAAACGGCCGGGAGGAAAAATGGTTGCATGCCATCTGCGTTTTCGCGTCGATGGCTCCGGCTACACGCCGATGGTCAGGTTTCGCCGTCGCGCTTGCGTGCGTCCTTGCCCATGACGAGCGGCATGAGAACGGAAAGAAACAGGAGTCTGATGACGTGGTGGGAGCCGACATAGGCGGTGTCGGCATGCATCATCACCGCCATCGCCGCCATGGTCTCCAGGCCGCCCGGCGAATAGGCGATCATGACGGCATTTAGCGGAACGCCGGTCAAGCTGGAAATCATCCAGGCAATGCTGCCGGCAATCAGCATCACGGCGATGGTGACGACGAAGCCCGCCAGAAAGCCTTTCCGCACGTCCATCAGTGAGACATTCGAAAAGCGCGTCCCGATGAGGCAGCCGATCAGCACATAGACGGGCAGGCTGAGCCAGGTGGGAACGCCGCCTTCGGTAAGGCCGGTAATGTGGGTGCCGATGGAAATGGCGACGCCGCCAAGCAGCAGCGCGGCCGGAAACTTCCAGCGCAGGAAAAGCCAGCCGGTCAGAAGCGATGCGCCGATGGTCAGCGCCAGCGTGAAAAGGCCCATCGGCGGGTTGGCCACAAGCGGTTCCGTGCTGACGAGATCGAAATATTCGACGATCAGCGGCACGGAAAGCGTCAGCGCCAGCACCCGCACGCTTTGCACGATGCTGACGGTCGCCAGGTCGCTTTTCGTCTCTGCGCCGAGGCTGATGATATAGCTGAGATGACCGGGAGAGGCGCCCAGCATCGCCGTTGTCCGGTCGTAACCGAAGCCGTAATGCAGGATCCAGTAGGCGACATAGAGCATGATAACGACAGCGACGAGCACAACGACGAAGCTCACGGGCCAGGTCTTTGCCGCGTCGATCACGGAGGGCGTCACGCTCGTTCCCATGGAAATGCCGACGACGACGAAACAGGCATTGCGGATGAAGGCGGGAACGCCAAGCCTTATGCCGGCCAGCCCCGTGATCGTTACGGCAAGCGCCGGGCCGGAAAGAAAAGGCGCCGGAATATCGATGAGGCTGGCGAGTAGCGCCCCTATGCTGCCGACGAGCGCTGTGAGCGCAAATGTATGGAATTCAGGCTTGATGATCATTGCGACGCTGATTGGTTGCTTGAAAAAGCTCGCGACCAAATGCGCCGCTTCCATCCGCGACGTCAACACGCAGGATCAAAAATATTACATTTCATGCGTATTCTATAAAAGAAAAGCCCGTGGCCTCAAGGACACGGGCTATGGCAATGGCCGATGCGGCAATGGGACGGTCAGGCAGCCGGAAGGGCGGCGATCTTCGGCATTTCCGTATCGAGGCCCAGCAGGAAGTTGATCTGGGGCCGCGCCTTGACGAGATCGTCGATCGAATATTCCGCCAGAACGTCGAAAAAGGCATTGAGCGCCTTGCGAAGCGCCGAGTTGAGGCCGCAGCTATCCACAAGCGGACATTCCACAGCACCGTCCTCGAAGCATTCCGCCATGGCGAAGCTGTCTTCCGTCACTTTCACCACGTCGAACAGGCTGATCTTTTCGGCGGGTTTGCCAAGGCGCACGCCGCCGTTGCGACCGCGCACGGTTTCCACCAGGCCGGCCTTGTTGAGCGGCTGCAGGATTTTGAACAGGAACAGCTCCGAAACGCCATAGGCCTTGGCGATCTCGGGAATGCGGCTCAGATGGCCTTCATTGGCGGCGCAATACATCAACATGCGAACGGCATAGTTGGTCTGTTTGGTCAAGCGCATGCTGGTCTCCTAACTCTCAATGTGGAGTTATATAGTCTCTTTTTCAGTTTAGAACAATTCCAGAAACTGAAAAAACTGGCACCCGTCCGATATTTCTCGAACAGCCTTGTTGACCGTCCGGATGATTCATGAACAAACAAGTCAAGAATCGGAATGTAATGGAGGCATTCATAATGGCAAGCTTGAAATCATACTTTTCCGCTGCCGTTTTTTCAGGGCTGACGATCCTTGTCGCCGCGCCCGTCGCTTTGGCAGAGGGGGAGGTTAACGTCTATTCCTATCGCCAGCCTGAATTGATCCAGCCGCTGCTCGATGCCTTCACGAAAGAAACCGGGATAGAGGCGAATGTGCTTTTTCTCGATAAGGGGCTGGTGGAACGCATTCAGGCCGAGGGCGTCAATTCGCCCGCGGATGTGCTGCTGACGGTTGATATCGCCCGTCTCGTCGAGGCGAAGGAGGGCAAGGTTACCCAGCCGGTCCTCAACGATCCCGTCATCGAAAAGGATATCCCCGCCAATCTGCGCGATCCCGAGGGCGAATGGTTTGGTCTCACCACGCGCGGCCGGGTGGTCTATGCGTCGAAGGAGCGGGTGACCCAGAAGGATATTACCTATGAGGAGCTTGCCGATCCGAAATGGAAGGGCAAGATCTGCATTCGCGACGGCCAGCATTCCTATAATATCGCGCTGATCGCCTCGATGATCGCCCATCACGGCGTCGATTATACCCGCACATGGCTGACCGGCCTGAAGAACAATCTCGCTCGCAAGCCTGACGGAACCGACCGCAGCCAGGCGAAATCGATCTTTTCCGGTGAATGCGATATCGCGCTCGGTAACACCTATTATGTCGGCCTGATGCTGACCAATGATCGCGAGCCGGAAGAAAAGGAATGGGCCGGATCGGTGCGGGTGATCTTTCCCAATGCGGGCGATCGCGGCACACATGTAAATATCTCCGGCATGGCGCTGACGAAATATGCCCCCAACAAAGACAATGCGCTGAAGCTGATGGAATTCCTGGCCTCACGCGAGGCGCAGGAAATCTACGCCAAGCAGGTCTTCGAATATCCGGTGCTGCCCGGCGCGGAGCCATCCGATGTCGTGAAGGGCTTCGGCCCCATCAATCCGGACAAGTTGCCGCTGACGGACATAGCCGCCCATCGCAAGCAGGCGTCCGAACTGGTGGATGAAGTGGGTTTCAACGACGGTCCGACCAACTGAGTTTGCTCTTGATCGAACTCTGAGAGTCGCGATACCGGCGGGTCAGTTACCCGCCGGTTTGTTGTCCAGGGAAGCGTTGTAATCGAGAATGGCCTTGCGCCTTTCCGGTGTTCCGGGATGGGTGGACACGATGCTGGTGCCGTCCCTGTCGCCCAGCTTTTCCTCCAGCAGCGCAAAGAACCGTTCGATGGCGGTTGGGTCGAGCCCGGCCTTGCGCATCAGTTCGACGGAGCGCTGGTCCGCCTGCCGCTCGGCATCGCGCGAATGCGATAGCGCCAGAAGACCACCACCCTGGGTGAGAATATCTTCCATGGCCGAACCGACATCGCCGGCAATCAGCATGACGAGACCCGCAACCCCGGCGGCGCGGTAAAGCTGCCGCAGGCTGTGTTCATATTCCACATGGCCGATTTCATGGGCGAGAACCCCGGTGATCATCTGCCTGTCGTCGCCTGCGAGTTCCACCAGCTCGTCCGTCAATACCAACGTACCATCGGGAAGCGCAAAGGCATTGGGGCCGATATAACCGCCCTTGCGGAAATTCAGCTTGTAGTCCTCGGGCGAACCTTCCGCATGGGCGACGATCCGGGCAAATTCCGCACGGATGGCTTCCTGCTCTTCCTGCGGAAGTTCGCTTGGAGAAAACACAGCCTGGTCGAAGGCCTGCATGGTGCTGGCCGACATGACCTGCGGAACGATGGGCGGCGTTACGGCGACCGCCAGTTCCACCAGCGCCGGAAGCGCCAGCTTGTAGGTGCCGTAAGCCAGAAGAACGGCTGCGGCGGTGATGCCGATCAGTCGTGGGCGGAATTGTTCCAGCCAGTGCACGAAACCGGAACGCTTGGTAATGTGTTGGCCAAGCAGCCGGTCCACGCCGTCATTGTCACGGGTTTCGAACAGCGACCCGTCGGGAAAATGCAACTCCCGGGGAATGGTGCCGACCCGGTGGCTGATCTCGACCGTTTTTATCTCGGCCTGGGTTCTGACGTGGTTGTCCTTCGCGTCGAGCACGAGAAGGACCGTGCCGCCAAGCTTCAACCTGGCGGCGTTGGAAAGGTTGGAGCGAGCGGCATGCCACTCGCCCGCAACGGTTTCTCCGGTATCAGAAACCAAATTCGAAACCTTCCATATCCATATATTCGGCGCTGACGGCGGCGCCTGTCGCCTCCATCGAGGAGAGAACCTCACCGACATCGCCATTGAAACGGATTGCCGTGCGTTCAACGGTATAACGCGCCTCGCGCACCGCCGCCCATGGCCGCATCAGGCCAAGCGTGAAGACGGTGACGATGAGGTTGGAGATGACGATCCACAGGTAGCGGCCGCGATGAAGATCGCTGTGCAGGTCGTGCTTTCCGTCCAGCAGCATGGAGGAGATGACGACATTGCGAACGCCGGTGCGATAGACGACACCCGCAAGACCATAGACCAGAAACGCGCCGAAAATTCCGACATAAAGGGAAGCCAGCGCCGTGGCCATGGCTGCCGTCTCGTCTTCGAGCATAGCGCTATTGGCCGCAAAGGCGGCAATGCCGAAAAAGCCGACCACGATGCCGCCGATCACCACCATGATCGCGGGAATGATCCAGACCCGGTAGAGCTTGCCGATTCTGGGATCGGCGCTGAAAGGCCGGTCGCCGTAACGCAGATTGCTGAAAATATAGCGGTTCGCCCAGCGGCTGGACAGCGGCGCCAGAATGCCGAAGGAGAAGAACGCAACGAGGCTGCCAAGCAGGATGGAGACAAAAGCGCCCCATGCCGTTCCGACAAAATCAAAACGCACATTGCGATAGCTCGTCACTCGCGCATTGAACCGAATGCTGCGCGTGATCAGCCATGGAAAGAAGATCATCAGCAGGATTGCCGGCACGAAAACCAGGAAGGGATGGATGAGGCCGACGAGCTGCGAGACGACGATGAAGGCAAAGGCGATCAGCCGGCCCTTGAAGATTTGCCCGCCGGTGGCGTGATAACCGAAGGCACGACCGGCCAGCACGGTATTGCCATTGAAATAACGCTTGCGGCGCACCTTTGCCCAGGCGGAATAGATGCCGATGGTGATGATCGTCAGCAGAATATTGACGATCCAGATTCCGAAATATTCCTTGGCATTTCCGCTGAACGAGCCGCGTTCAAGCGCGCGCTGATCCGCACTCACTGAGATATCACTCATAATAGTCCCTCATGACATGCCCCTCTCCGGGCAGATTGAGTTTGCAGGCTTCCCCGTTATCGTCGGTTTGGCAGCGTCCCCACGCCGCACGGTTCTCTTACGCCATAACAGCTTTAAGTGGAAATATTTTGAAGGAAAAAACTTGATTTTTTAAGTTATCTTTTAATCGAAAAAGCCCCGCCGTGAAAACAGCGAGGCTCTTTGTAATGTAGAGGGCTCTGCCCGCTTACTTCATTGTCGGCATCACGAATTCAGCGCCCGACTTGATACCTGACGGCCAGCGCGAGGTGATCGTCTTGGTCTTCGTCCAGAACTTGATCGAATCCGTCCCGTGCTGGTTGAGGTCGCCGAAGCTCGAAGCTTTCCAGCCGCCGAAGGAGTGATAGGCAAGCGGAACCGGGATCGGAACGTTGACGCCGATCATGCCGATATTGACGCGGCTTGCGAAGTCGCGGGCGGCGTCGCCGTCGCGGGTATAGATCGCGACGCCGTTGCCATATTCATGCTTCATCGGCAGTTCCAGCGCGTCTTCGTAATTCTTGGCGCGAACGACGGAGAGAACGGGTCCGAAGATTTCCGTCTTGTAGATGTCCATGTCAGGGGTCACGTGGTCGAACAGGCAGCCGCCGACGAAATAGCCGTCTTCATAGCCCTGCAGCTTGAAGTCGCGGCCATCGACCAGAAGCTTCGCACCCTGTGCGACGCCGCTGTCGATCAGGCCCTTGACGCGCGTCTGCGCTTCCTTGGTGACGAGCGGGCCCATATCGGCCTTGTCGTCGGTATAGGGTCCGATTCTCAGGCTTTCGATCTGCGGAATGAGCTTTTCGACGAGACGGTTTGCCGTCTCCTCACCAACCGGAACCGCAACGGAAACAGCCATGCAGCGCTCGCCTGCCGAACCGTAACCTGCGCCCATCAACGCGTTTACCGCCTGGTCGAGATCGGCATCCGGCATGATGATCATGTGGTTCTTCGCACCGCCGAAGCACTGCGCGCGCTTGCCGTTCATGGCGGCCGTGCCATAGACGTAACGGGCGATCGGCGTTGAGCCGACGAAGGAGACCGCGCCGATATCGGGATCGGTCAGGATGGCGTCGACGGCGCCCTTGTCACCGTTGACGACGTTCAGGATGCCGGCCGGAAGACCGGCTTCGATCATCAGTTCGGCAAGACGGATCGGCAGCGACGGGTCGCGCTCGGAAGGCTTGAGGATGAAGGCGTTGCCGCAGGCGATTGCCGGGGCGAACATCCACATCGGGATCATGCCGGGGAAGTTGAACGGGGTGATACCCGCGCCGATGCCAACCGGCTGGCGGATCGAGTACATGTCGATGGCTGGGCCTGCACCCTCGGTGAATTCGCCCTTCTGCAGATGCGGAATGCCGCAGACGAATTCGCAGACTTCAAGGCCGCGCACGATATCGCCCTTGGAATCTTCAACGGTCTTGCCATGCTCGCTGGAGAGCAGCACCGCCAGCTCGTTCATGTCGCGGTTCAGAAGTTCGACAAACTTGAAGAAAACGCGGGCGCGACGCTGCGGGTTGGTAGCGGCCCATTTCGGCTGCGCAGCCTTGGCGCTCTCCACGGCGGCGCGCAGTTCGGCGTCGCTTGCAAGCGCGACAGTTGCCTGAACTTCGCCGGTGGCCGGGTTGTAGACATTCGATGTGCGGCCGCTGGTGCCCGGCACATGCTTGCCGTTAATGAAATGACCGATTTCCTTCATGGGTTTTCCTCCAGAATGTGATGGCGCAGCATTACCTTTCGATTTGCACAAATCAATCGCCTGAAATAAGCATCCATTGTGCAAAAATAGACATAAGGAGGGTGCCATGAACTGGGATGATGTGCGTTTGTTTCTAAGCGTGGCGCGAAGCGGCCAGTTTCTTTCGGCGGCCAGAAAGCTTGGCGTCAACCATGCCACCCTCAGCCGGCGCATTTCCGCACTGGAAGCGGCCATCGGCACGCAGCTCTTCCTGCGGAGCACCAATGGCTGCGAGCTGACCGAAGAGGGGCAGCGCCTTCTTGCCGGGGCCGAGCGCATGGAAACCGAAATGCTGAATGCCCAGGCAAATCTCGGCCGCGTCGATACGGCGGTGGCGGGAACGGTGCGCATCGGCGCGCCGGATGGTCTCGGCGTTTCCTTCCTCGCGCCGCGGCTCGGCCGGTTGACGGCGCGTTATCCCGATCTGAAAATCCAGCTCGTGCCGGTGCCGCGCTCTTTCTCCCTGTCGCAGCGTGAGGCCGATATAGCCATCACCATCGAAAGGCCGGAGCAGGGCAGGCTGATGTTTTCGAAGCTCACCGATTATTCGCTGGGCCTCTATGCCTCGGCGGATTATCTGGCCGATTATGGAACGCCTGATGATGTCGAGGCGCTGAAGCGCCACCGGCGGATCGGCTACGTAGAGGACCTGATCTTTTCGCCTTCACTGAACTTTACCGGTGAGATCATGCGCGACTGGGACGCCGCCTTCGAAATCTCCAGCGCCACCGGGCAGACCGAGGCGGTGCGTTCCGGTGCGGGTATCGGCATCCTGCATAATTACATCGCCGGGCAATATCCCGAACTGCTGCGTATCATGCCGCAACTCACCATCAGCCGGTCCTACTGGACGGCCTATCACGAATCCGCCCGTCAACTGGTCCGCGTCCGCACGGTGGTCGATTTTCTTCAGGAACTCGTAGCCGAAGAACGGCGAATCTTCACCTGACATCCCACATGTCGATATTATTAGTACTATTAATTGTTCGGGCCCGGCCGTTCGGGGCTTGACAAAGGATGGCTGGCTGGACGACCAATGCAGCCATTGGGAGAGATCGGAACTGACATGTCTATGATACGTAAGCTTTCGCCGACTGGCCTCGGCGTGGCCGTCATGCTGCTTGGAATGCTGCTTTTCGCACTGAACGACGCCATGGGGAAATGGCTCGTAGCCACCTATAGCCAGGGTCAGGTGATCCTCATTCGCAGCGCGGCGGCGCTTATTATCCTCGTTCCGATCGTCTGGCGTGCCGGCCTCTCTGGCCTTGTCAGAATTGAGCGTCCCGGCCTTCAGTTTGCGCGCGTCTTCTTCTCCACCGCAGAGCTTTTCTGTTTCTATTTCGCGGTCGCGGCCCTGCCGCTCGCCGATGTCATGACCTATTGGCTGGCCGCCCCAATCTATGTGGCGGCGCTCTCGCCGTTTCTGCTCGGAGAAAAAGTGGGCTGGCGTCGCTGGACGGCCATCGCCATCGGTTTTGTCGGCGTTCTCATTGCGCTCAAGCCCAGTTCGGCAAGCCTCACCTCCGCCGCACTCTTTTCCATCCTCGGCAGTGCCGCTTTCGCTTTCATGATGTTATCCGGCCGCCAGCTGCGCAATACGCCGGATACGGTGCTTGCCTTCTGGCAGATCATCGGTGCAGCGCTTGCGGGCATTGTCGCGGTATTCCTCACGCCATCGGGATGGCTGCCGGTTCAGTCCAGTTTCGATCTGGCATTCCTCGGCCTGCTCGGCGTCGTCGCCATGACGGCGCATGTGCTGGTCAACCGCGCGCTTAAACTCGCCGATGCCGCAACCGTCGCGCCGCTGCAATATACGCTGCTGCTCTGGGCGGTGATTTTCGGCTGGCTGTTCTTCGGCGATGTGCCGCAGACGAGTATCGTCGTCGGCGCGGGCCTGATCGTTCTTTCCGGCCTTTATATCTTCTTCCGCGAAAATACTCTCAAACGCCGCCGCGAAACCGCTGAAGGACTGGCTGTGGAGCAGGTTTGATCTTTCTCAGGGCCTTGATCACGATCACGGGACTTGACGAAGGCGTGATCTTCGGGGAGTAAGAAAGAGCCCTGCGATGATTTGTCTCGCAACGGCAGAGGAAACAAAGGTGCCGGGCCCCTCTGGCGAGAGTTTTACGGCGCTCTCGCGATGTCGGTACCGCCTGCAAAAATTGGCCGGCGGATTAAAAACTATGAAAAACCTGAATGTGCTTCGCGCGCGTGCTTTCTGCGTGCGGCCTGACGCCCTGCGTCGGTCCGTGAACGCCCTCGTTATGGGAGGCGACCGGACATGAGCGCTGCCCAGAAAAACACGCTTACCTACTTCAAGTGGGCTTTTATCGTCACCGTGGTCGGTTTGATCCTCGGCGGTTATCTCGGTTGGGAAATGACCGGAACGGTGGGCGGCACGGCGACGATCTTCTTTATCTGCGTCGTGCTGGCGGTGCTGGAAATCTCACTTTCCTTCGACAACGCCATCGTCAACGCCAACAAGCTGAAGGATATGACACCGGTCTGGCAGCACCGCTTCCTGACCTGGGGTATCCTGATTGCTGTTTTCGGCATGCGTATCGTCTTCCCGCTGCTCATCGTGGTCGTCGCGGCCAATGTCGGCCCGTGGACGGCGATTGTCATGGCGGCCACGCAGCCGGAACGTTATGCGGAAATCATGCGTGACGCCCATCTGCCGATTGCGGCTTTCGGCGGCACCTTCCTGATGATGGTCGGTCTCAACTTCTTCTTCGACCATGAAAAAGACGTGCACTGGGTGCGCTGGATCGAGGAAAAGGCTGCAACCTATTCCTCCGTCAAGGGCATCGAGATTGCCTTCGTGCTGGTCGTCATGCTGATCTTTTCCCGCATTATCGGTGCTAGCGACAATCCGGAACTTGGCCCGGTCGCGGCCAACACCTTCTTCCATTCGGCGATCTGGGGTCTTTTGACCTTCCTGCTGGTGGAAGTCGTCGGTGGTATTCTCGACCGCAGCCAGGAAATGCTGGAAGGCGCGGCGAAAGGCGGCTTCGGTGCGTTTCTTTATCTCGAAGTGCTGGATGCCAGCTTCTCCTTCGACGGTGTTATCGGCGCTTTCGCGCTGACGCAGAACCTCTTCATCATCGCCATCGGTCTTGGCATCGGCGCCATGTATGTGCGTTCGATGACCATCATGCTGGTCGAGAAGGGAACCCTGGCCGAATATCGCTATCTGGAGCACGGCGCCTTTTATGCAATCCTCATCCTGTCCGTCATCATGTACGTGCAGACCATGGTGCATATTCCGGAGGTCATCACGGGCCTTGGCGGCGCGGGCCTGATCGGCATCTCGCTCTGGTCGTCGATCCGCTATAACCGGCGACAGAATGCCGATGCGGTCGATGCCGCGCGCGGCGCAGAGATCTGATCCGCAATTACTCATGCCTTCCGCTGTCGCGGCGGAAGGCAGTTTTTAAGCATTGAATTATTTTTTGCCTGTTTTTGTTGCTGTTTATCCTTTGCGAAAAATTTCGCCACAAGGCGGAATTTTTGCCTTAAGTTGCTGTTTTTACGCGTATTTGTGCGCTGCATCAAAACTGGCACGCTTCCTGCATCTCATTCTGCAAGTCCAGAGGGGACACTATGGCTCGAAAACGGGTCAACAAATACCGCCGCGCCGCGCGATCTTTCTGATCTGCGCCGTGCGGCGGTTCTGTTTGTGCGGGATGGTTCTTGAGTTTTCCGTTCGGTTGAATGAAAACGATAAGACAACGACTGGAAGGGTCACGGTTTGCCTGCACAATTGTCGCCCACGGAGGCCCTGGGTCTCTGGCATCGTGTATCCACGGCGCAGGTCATTGACGATCAGCCGGATTTGACCTTGCGTCAAACCGCCATCCTGCTGCAGATTTATCTCGTGCCGCCGCCGCACACCGTGCGGGGTCTCGCCGCTATGCTGGGTGTGACCAAACCGGTTATTACCCGCGCCCTCGACAGTCTGGGTGCTCTTGGATTGGTCGATCGGGTTCGGGATGAGCGGGACAAGCGCAATGTCGTGATAAAACGCACCGTGGCCGGTGCGCTTTATCTGGAAAAATTCGGCGATCTGATTATTGATCAGGCGCGCAAGATCTAACCTCTGGATGTGAAACCCATGATGCTCGACCGCCGCCTGAATGTCTTCCGCTCCGATCTCGCCGATGAAAAGCTGCAGGGCGTGGTGCAGGCCGAACGTTTTGTCAGCGGCTCGCCTGCGCAGATCGCGGTGCCGGTTGTTGGCCTGCGGCCGACGCCGGACCTTGCCGCCGGCATCGATACCGAGCTGCTGTCTGGCGAAACCATCCGTGTTTTCGACAGGGCGAACGGCTGGGCATGGGTGCAGGCGGATGCGGATGGTTATGCCGGCTATGTGCCGGAAACGGCGATTGGCGATGTCGTTGTCGCCACCCATCGGGTGATTGCACCGCGCACTTTTCTCTATCCAGCCGCTGAATTGCGCAAACCGCCGGTCGCAGCGCTGTCCATGGGCAGTCTCATTCGCATCGTCGGTGAGGCGGAGACACGCGGCACCCGTTACCTGCTGACCGAAAAGGGCGAAGGCATCATCGCCGCCCATTGCCGCGCCGTCGATGCGGCGCTTGAGGAAGATTATGTCGCGGTGGCGCTGCGCTTTATCGAGACCCCCTATCTCTGGGGCGGCCGCTCCGGCTTCGGCATCGATTGTTCCGGCCTCGTGCAGCTTTCCATGGCCATGACGGGTCGGCGGGTTCTGCGCGATACCGACATGCAGGTGAAGTCGCTCGGCGTGGAAATAGAGCGGGATGAATTGCGCCGCGGCGATCTCGTCTTCTGGAAGGGCCATGTCGGCCTCATGGAAAACGAGGAAACACTGCTGCATGCCAATGGCCATACGATGAATGTCGCACGCGAAAATCTCGATGCGGCCATCGAGCGCATCGGCTGGCTTTACGAAAAGCCGACGGCTTTCCGCCGCCTGGAAGACTGAAAAGGCGGCTTTCACGAAATTGTGCCTGTGCGGCCCTTTGTGCGAGAGCCGCCGACAGCCTACATCGGTTGGATAATGGTACGGAACCGGCATCGATGAAGACAAGAACGGCGACACGATTGGCAGCGATCTTTGCGGCGGTTTTGCTGAGCGCGTCGGCGCAGGCGCAGACTGTTTTCCAGAATGGTTTTGTCCCCGCGCCGGATGCCTATGCAAACCTGCCCGGCGTCAAGGATCCACGCACGCTGCAACCAAAGGTCCGTTACAACTGCCACAGCGCACTTGGCTCGACCGGATATTCGCGCGGCTCCTACCGGAATGTTTTCGGCAGCCGTGGACTTCCCGTTCAGGGTTACCGTTGCACCGATGAAAACGGAATTTCCAGCTTCGGCGGCAGAAATCCAGTTTCCAAGGACTGGTATCCCGGCATAAACCCCGTAGACCCGACCTTCTGAGGCGGCATCGCTCCAGCAGCGGACCGAAAACCCCATTGCGCTCTTCGGAAAATCGATGCGTGAGCGGTGGCGGCGGGCATTTGCCTGGCCGGTGCTCTGGACTTGTTGTCGCTTTTTCAGATAAATCTTCCGCATGACAGGTTGATACCTGCCGGGGTGCGGAGTGACATCGGCTATTCTGACCTTTGGCCGATATTGGGGAATGCGAGTATGACGAAGACCGATATAGCCACGCGTGTCCATAATCATACCTGGAAACTCGACCCTATCGTCCGCAGCCTGATCGATACGGATTTCTACAAGCTGTTGATGTTGCAGATGATCTGGAAGCTCTATCCGGAAGTCGATGCGACGTTTTCGCTGATCAATCGTACGAAGACGGTGCGGCTGGCGGAAGAAATCGACGAGATGGAGCTGCGCGAACAGCTCGATCATGCACGCACCCTGCGTCTTTCCAAGAAGGAAAACATCTGGCTTGCGGGTAACACGTTTTACGGCCGCTCGCAGATTTTCGAGCCGGAATTCCTCTCCTGGCTGTCGAGCTATCAATTGCCGGAATATGAGCTTTTCAAGCGCGACGGGCAATATGAGCTGAATTTTCATGGCCGCTGGATGGATACGACGCTCTGGGAAATCCCGGCGCTCGCCATCATCAACGAGTTGCGCTCGCGCAGCGCCATGCGCTCGCTCGGTTATTTCACGCTCGATGTGCTCTATGCCAGGGCAAAGGCCAAGATGTGGGAGAAGGTCGAGCGGCTGCGGGAACTGCCGGGCCTGCGCATTTCCGATTTCGGCACCCGCCGCCGCCACAGCTTCCTTTGGCAACGCTGGTGCGTCGAAGCGCTGAAGGAAGGCATCGGGCCTGCCTTTACCGGTACGAGTAACGTTCTGCTCGCCATGGATTCCGATCTCGAAGCCGTTGGCACGAACGCGCATGAACTGCCGATGGTGGTCGCGGCGCTGGCGCAGACGGATGAGGAGCTGGCTGCAGCACCCTATCAGGTTCTGAAGGACTGGAACCGGCTTTATGGCGGCAACCTGCTGATCGTGCTGCCGGACGCCTTCGGCACGGCGGCTTTCCTGCGCAATGCGCCGGAATGGGTGGCAGACTGGACGGGTTTCCGTCCCGACAGTGCGCCGCCGATCGAAGGTGGCGAAAAGATCATCGAGTGGTGGCAGAAGATGGGCCGCGATCCGCGCAAGAAGATGTTGATCTTCTCCGACGGTCTCGATGTCGACGCCATCATCGACACCTACAGGCACTTCGAAGGCCGGGTTCGTATGAGCTTCGGCTGGGGCACCAACCTCACCAATGATTTTGCCGGTTGCGCGCCAAAAACCATCGCCAGCCTCAAGCCGATTTCCATTGTCTGCAAGGTGAGCGACGCCAATGGCCGGCCGGCCGTGAAGCTCTCGGACAATCCGCAAAAGGCCACCGGCGACCCGGCCGAAGTGGAGCGTTACCTGAAGTTCTTCGGCGAAGAGGACCACAAGGAGCAGAAAGTTCTGGTTTAAAGCTTTTCCAGGAAAAGTGGAGCCCCGTTTTCCGCCCGGAAATGCTCTAAATTGAGAACGGGCGCTCCGGTTGAGGAAGCGCCCGTGGAAGCCTGCACCGATTCAGCAGATTACTTCGCGAACTGGTGTGCGATGTAATGGAAGAGTGCGCGGATACCCTGCGCTTCCCCGCCGATCGATGAGTGATGCCTCTCGCTCAGAGACCAGCCGTAAATATCGAAATGCGCCCAGCGCCTGGTATTGGTGACGAAACGCTTCAGGAACAGGGCGGCGGTGATCGATCCGCCCATGCCGCCCGAAGGCGCGTTGGTGATATCGGCTGCGCGTGAGCGGATATCCTTGTCGTAGCCCATATAGAGCGGCATGCGCCACAGCGGATCGTCCGTATCGATGCTGGCTTCCGCGATATCATGCGCCAGATCCTCGTCATCGGTGTAGAATGGCGGCAGATCCGGGCCGAGCGCGACGCGTGCGGCACCCGTCAGCGTCGCCATGTCGATCATCAGGTCCGGCGCATCTTCGTCCGCATAGGCCAGCGCATCCGCCAGAACAAGACGGCCTTCGGCGTCGGTATTGTCGATCTGCACCGTCAGCCCCTTGCGGCTGCGGTAGATATCGCCAGGGCGGAAGGCATTGGAGGAGATGGAGTTTTCGACCGCGGGCACGAGAACGCGAAGATCGACCGGCAGCTTCGCATCCATGATCATCAGCGCAAGGCCGAGCACATTGGCCGCACCTCCCATATCCTTCTTCATCAGCGCCATGGAAGCGGCGGGTTTGATATCGAGGCCGCCTGTATCGAAGCAGACACCCTTGCCGACGAGGGTGAGGCGCGGATTGCCCTTCTTGCCCCAGTTCATCTCCAGAAGCCGCGGCGCGCTTTCGCTGGCCCGGCCGACAGCATGGATCAGGGGTAAGTTTTCCTTGAGCAGATCGTCACCGGTGGTGACCTTCACCTTCGCCTTGTAATGGGCGGCAAGCGCGCGGAAGGCAATCTCAAGCTCATCCGGTCCCATATCATTGGCCGGAACATTGATGAGGTCGCGCGCAAGGAAAACGCCGGCCAGAACGCGCTTGATCTCGCCGTCTTCCGCGTCCTGCGGAATAAGGAGCTTTGCCCCGTTCGTCTTGGTGGTCTTGTATTTGTCGAAGCGGTAGCTGCCGAGACCGAAACCGAGAGCGAGGCGATTGGCCGTCAGTGGTGCGGTCTCGATGTGCCACTCGCCTTCCGGCAGCTCACGGGCGAGTTTCCCGGTGATGAAGGGGATTTCCGAGGGATTGCCGCCGAGGCCGAGAAGCACGCCGCCCAGCGAACCATCGGCGGAAGGAACGAGGAGGATGGCGCCTGCCTCCGCCTTGAACCCCGCCTTCTTCGCCCAGTCCAGAGCGACAGGATCGATGGCGCCCTGTTCGATATGGGCCGGCGTGACGGCGAAAACCGGCAATGTGCTGCCGGCCTTGGAGCTGAAAGGGGTTGGGCGTTCGATGAACTGATAGGGCGCCATTGTATGCTTCCGTAAATGTCGAGAATCGGTGTGATTAACGCTCTGTTAGGGTTAACAGATTATTGCTTAAGCGAAAGTTGCGTCATGTGAGTCTGTCGTGTGTCGGGCGCAAGATTGATCATTCTTGGGCGGGGGCGCTGCCATGACTGCATTTTCTTTGGGCGAGACAGGCCGGACAGGGTTGCTGCGCGGAGCATGTCTTGCCGCATTGGTTCTTGCGGTTTCAGGATGCGCGGGCACCAACAAGCCCGATCGCATGTCCACCGGCTCCATTCCCGCCGCCACACGCTCCTATGATCACATGAACATGGAGCAGCTTCGGCAGGCGGAGGAGAGCGCCGGCAAAGCCTATGAACGCAGTCCCAAGGATAAATCGATCGGCATGAATTATGCCAGCGTGCTGATGATGACCGGCAAGAACACACAGGCTCTCGCCGTCATGCAGCAGATCGCCATCGCCAATCCAGCCGACCGCGATGTCCTTGCCGCCTATGGCAAATCGCAGGCCGCCGCCGGTCAGCTGGAGCAGGCGCTTTCGACCATCCAGCGGGCGCAGACGCCGGACCGGCCCGACTGGCGGCTTTATTCCGCCGAGGGCGCCGTGCTCGATCAGCTTGGACGCTCGAACGAGGCGCGTTCCCGCTACAGGCAGGCGCTTGACCTGAAGCCGAACGATCCGAGCGTATTGTCCAACCTCGGCATGTCCTATGTCCTGTCGAGCGATCCGCGCACTGCCGAAACATATCTGCAATCCGCCATCGCCCAGCCGGGCGCCGATAGCCGCGTTCGCCAGAACCTCGCGCTCGTGGTCGGTCTACAGGGCCGCTTTGCCGAAGCCGAGCGCATCGCGGTTCAGGAACTCTCGCCACAGCAGGCGCAGGCAAACCTCACCTATCTGCGTGCCATGCTTTCGCAGCAGAACTCCTGGCAGCAACTGGCGAAAAAGGACGGCAAGCCGGCCGGCTGATACGCTTTTGCAGGCATAGAAGGGTTGCGCCCTCATCGAACGATTTCTTGTTCCGCTTCTGCGCGTTTCCGTCGTTAGAACGTGTCGGCGACACGAATGCCGGCAGGCCCGAGAATAACGGCGATGAGAACCGGCAGGAAGAACACTATCATCGGTACAGTCAGTTTGGGCGGCAGCGCTGCGGCCTTTTTCTCAGCTTCATTCATTCGCTCGTCTCGACCTTCCTGCGCGAGAACGCGCAGAGCCTGTGCGAGCGGCGTGCCATATCGTTCCGCCTGGATGAGGGCCTGCACCACGCTTTTGACACCGTCCAGTTGGGTGCGCATACCAAAATTCTCAAGCGCGACACGCCTGTCCTGAAGGAAGGACAATTCCGCTGTCGTCAGGATCATTTCTTCCGCGAGTTCAGGCGACTGTTCGCCCATCTCTTCCGCCACGCGGCGCATAGCCGCTTCCATCGACACACCGGATTCGATGCAGATCAGCATCAGATCAAGTGCATCTGGCCAAGCCCGCTTGATCGAGGCCTGTCGCTTGGTCATGCGGTTAGAAACATAGATATTGGGAGCATAAAAGCCGATATAGCCGAAAAGAAGAACGGCCATCAGTCGAATGAAGAAGGCTTTATCCGCAAGGTTTCCAAGAACGAAAATCCAAGTGAATGCTACGGCCAGAAAAATGAACGGCAATATGAATCGGGCAGCAAGAAATGTATTAAGCGCATTTTGCGAACGAAAACCGGCTGCACGCAGCTTGTTCATTGTGTTCTTGTCGGCGAGCGCTTCCTGGAGATTGAATTTTTCGACGATTCGCCGTGCGGACTTGTTGTTGTTGCCACGCAGGGAGGCCTTGCCGTCTCTGGTTGCAGTTGCCAGACGCTCGCGCTCGCGGCTGCGAATAAGTTCCCGCTCCGACGATACGGCTTTCATGCGCTTGGCAAAGTCTTTTCGTTCGAAGAAAGGCGTAATGAGCGTATAAAGGGTGGCGAAAACTGCCACTGTTACGAGAATCGCAATGATAGTTTGCGGATTCGTCAGGTCTGAAAGGAGATTTCCCGTCATCGGTGACCTCAAATATCGAAATTGATCATTTGGCGCATGATGAAAATTCCGATGAGCATCCATAGTCCGGATGCACCCAGAATGATGTGCCCGCGCATATCCGTGAAGAGGACTGCAAGATAGTCGGGCGATGTGAAGTGCACCAGCAGCATCACAATGAAAGGCAATGCGCCGATAATGACGGCCGACGCTTTTGCCTCCATCGACAGAGCGTTCACTTTGGCGCGCATTTTCTTTCGGTCACGCAATACCTTCGAAAGGTTGGATAAAGCCTCCGAAAGATTGCCGCCTGCCTGTGCCTGGATATTGATGACGGTGCTGAAGAAGCTGACTTCGAAAAGCGGCATGGTCAGCATCATGCGTTCTATCCCTTGGGGAATCCCGATACCAACCTGCTGCGCGTCTACGACCCGTTGAAACTCTGTTTTCACCGGCTCCTGACCATCCGACGCGATCAGTCGCACGGCGTCATTCAGCGGCAATCCGGATTTGATCGAGCGGCACATGACATCCAGCGCATTGGGAAACTCCTCAAGGAATTTTTTCTGCCGGCGCTTGAGGATAAACGCCAATACCCAACGGGGCAGCCCTAAAGCTACCACTGCGCCTATGAGCAGGGCGGTTATTAATGATAGATCATATAGAAGTGCGATGAGAGTGGCGAAAGCCGAAGCACCTGCGCTCAGGAGATGAAACTGCCGAACGGAGATTGTCAGCCCAGCCTGCACCAGTTTATCGCGCAGGCTGACATTCTTCGCTTTTTTCGCCTTTTCATTTTGTTTCTTTTCCATATCCCGCAGGCTGTCCTGCATGGATTTGCGACGCTTGCTGAGTTCCTGGACGCGATCGCGTGCGGCTTTGATATTTACGTGATCCGTCTCTGCGGCCTGCACCCGCTTGAAACGGCTCGTGGTCTTTTTCTCGACCTCTATCTGCTGGAAAAGAAAGACGTAGGCGAGTGCTCCTGCCGAGATGGCGACAAGTACGGCCAGTAACACTATTGTCGGGTCCATGGCAGTCGCTTTCCCTTAGGATGTCTTTTCCATCTCATCGAGCGCGGCCGCCAGGCGTTTCTCTTCACCATAATAGCGTGCACGATCCCAGAAATTGGGCTTGCTGATGCCGGTCGATATGTGTCTGCCGATCAGCTTGCCGTTCGCATCTTCGCCTTCGATTTCGTATCGCATCAGATCCTGGGTGACGATGACATCGCCTTCCATGCCGATCACTTCCGTAATCTGCGTTATCCGGCGCGAGCCGTCACGCAGACGCGCCGCCTGAATGACGACATCGATCGATCCCGAAATGATTTCACGCACGGTCTTGGCCGGCAGGGTGAAGCCGCCCATGGCGATCATCGATTCGATACGGCTGAGGCATTCGCGTGGCGTATTGGCGTGAAGTGTTCCCATCGAACCGTCGTGACCGGTGTTCATGGCCTGGAGAAGGTCGAAAACTTCCGGTCCGCGCACTTCGCCGACGATGATGCGTTCGGGCCGCATGCGAAGGCAGTTCTTGACCAGATCCCGCATGGTGATCTCGCCTTCCCCTTCGATATTGGGCGGACGCGTTTCGAGCCTCACCACATGCGGTTGCTGCAGCTGCAGTTCGGCGGTGTCTTCGCAGGTGATGACACGTTCATCCCTGTCGATGAAACTTGTCAGGCAGTTGAGAAGCGTCGTCTTACCCGAGCCGGTGCCGCCCGAAATGACGACATTGCAGCGGACGCGACCGATAATCTTGAGCAATGTCGCGCCTTCGGGCGTAATCGCTCCGAAACGTACGAGCTGGTCGAGTGTCAGCTTGTCCTTCTTGAATTTTCGGATCGTCAGCGCCGGACCGTCGATGGCAAGCGGCGGAGCGATGACGTTGACGCGCGATCCATCCGGCAGGCGTGCGTCGCATATCGGGCTCGACTCATCCACGCGTCGGCCGACCTGGCTGACGATGCGCTGGCAGATGGAAAGCAACTGCGCATTGTCACGAAAGCGGATATCGGATTCGATGGTCTTGCCGCCGACTTCGATGAAGGTCTGGCCGGAACCGTTGACCATGATATCGGCAATGTCGTCGCGTGCGAGAAGCGGCTCCAGTGGCCCGTAACCAAGAACGTCGTTGCAGATATCTTCGAGCAGCTCTTCCTGCTCGGCGATCGACATGGCGAAATTCTTGATCGTGATAATGTCGTTGACGATATCGCGAATTTCCTCGCGCGCACTTTCCGCGTCGAGCTTGGCGAGCTGCGATAGGTCGATCGTATCGATAAGTGCGGAAAATACCTGGCTCTTGGTGTTGTAGTAATCTTCCGTGCGGGCACGTTTTCTCTGCGCGGGCGGGGTGTTTGCAGTTGCCTGACGCATTGCCGGTGATTGGCCGGGTTCAAGAGTGTCAATTGCAGCAGAACGAGGTTCAGGCGCCGCCGTCACCTGCATGGGCGCAGGTGCAGCAAGATCCGGCTTCGTGCTTCTGGCTGGGCCTTCAGGCCCGCGTTTTCCGAACATCGGCGTTTCCGTCTAAGGACGCAGGCAGAAGGCCTACTTGCGCTTGAGAATATTCTTCAGTTTTTCCAGACCGCCGCGCCTGCTTTTGCGCAGCACGGTACGGCCTGTGATGGTATGGGCGATTTGCGAAAAGGTTTCCGCCGTCTGGGATTTTTCATCCATCTCGCTGATCATGCGTCCGCTATTGGCGGCATTTCCGAACAACTGTGCGTCGAATGGGATGATCGCGATCGGCTCGATTTCCAGCGGCTCAAGGAAATCCACCGGCGCGATTTCCGGGCGCTTGGGCATGCCGACCTGATTGAGAACGAGATGCGGCAATTTATCGTTGGGTCTCAGCTTGATCAGTGCGTCGAAGAGGTTCTTCGTATTGCGCAGATTTGCCAGATCGGGAACCGCCGTTATGACCACCTCATCGGCTTCCGCAAGGACTGCCCGCGTCCAGTCGCACCACTGGTGTGGAAGATCGAGAACCGCAACCGGGGCACTACGCTGCAAAACCTCGAGGATCGGTAGAAAGGCCTGACGATCGAGATCATAGGTTCTGTCGAGAAGAGACGGCGCTGCCAAAAGCGACAGATGATCGGAACATTTTGTCAAGAGACGGTCGAGAAATACCTCGTCCAGTCGCTCCGGCGAAAAGACCGCTTCAGCCATGCCCTGGGCAGGGTCCTGATCGAAATCGATATTCGCCGTTCCATAGGCAAGGTCCATATCCGCCAGAATGGTTTCCGTGGAGAAAAGACTCGAAATGCCGAAGGCGCAATTATGCGCGATGGTGGACGAGCCTACGCCGCCCTTGGCGCCAATGAAGGCGATGTTGCGGCCCAGCGGCTCCGCTTCCGGATCGACGAAGATCGCGGCGATCGAAGCCAGGAGGTCGGCCATATTGACCGGGGCGACGAGATATTCGGAAATGCCATTGCGGATGAGATCGCGATAGAGCGTTATATCGTTGTGTCGGCCGACGATGATGACACGCGTGGAGGGATCGCAAACCTCCGCCAAAGGCGCGAGATCGTCCAGCAGCGAGGCGGGTGAGCTTGCCGTTTCGAGAATGATGAGATTGGGCGTGGGCGACGTCGAAAACATCGTGGCTGCCGCATTGATATCGCCCTTGGTCACCCGCAAGGTGACCTTGCTCATGCGCCGGTCGCTGGACAATGCGTCCATGACGCCTTGCATATTGTCGCTGACGCAGAAAGCGTGAACGGAAATGCGGGGCAGGGGCCGCAGGTGGTCCATATCCGAAGCGCGCACGGGCGGCTCGGCTTCTGTGCCGCCGCTTGGCTTGATATCATATTCTACAGCGCTCATCGTCGTTCCTGCCGTGACAAATGTTGGGTCTGCATCAATCTGTTGTTGCGGTCGAAGTCTTGCCGCGATAGGTGTCGATGACGACCGCACGGCGCTCGGCATCGATCGGGCTCATGCCGCGCGGGCCGACCAGATCCATGGGATTGGCAATCTGCGCCGCGAGATTGCTTTGGGAAGCGCACCCGAAATTGTACCAGTTCTTGTTGGCGAAGGTATTATCCGAAAGATCCTCGGGCCATTGGCCGCACTGGCCAGTCATGGCGGTAACGGCGACATAGCTCAGGCGGATGGGGGAGGCGTCGCCATTCTGGGAAGCGGCATAACGCGTCTCCATGATCTTGCCCGGCGCCACACCCGCGCCGGAAAGCGTCGAGCGAATCTGTTTCGCCATTCGCGATGCGGCCGCCGAATTGGCCGATCCCGACGGGGTCTGAATATTGATGATCCCGGTCGACATAGACGCATAATTCTGGGCAAAACCGCGAACATTATCCGCCATCGCTGTGGTCAGCCGGCTGTCGCTGGCCGAGACCGGAATATCCAGCGAATGCTCCGCTTCCGATAGGGTAATCGGGTGGCGTGTGCGATAATCGTCAGGAATGGCGTTGGTGGTCATCGGATCGCGTGCGCAGCCCTGCAAAAGGCCGGCGGCAAGCGCGGCAACGACGACGAGGCCGGTCCGTCTTCCGGAAAGGTAGGGGGAAAAGGAGGAATAGGGTTCCTTCATGACGCTTCCTGCCCTGACCGGGCTTGCTTTGAAGAGGGGATTTTGTGTGCATGTCGTCATTTGTAGATGAATCCCACTGATCCCTGATAGGGCGCCGCCTGAACCTGATCCTTGCGGCCATAGACCTTGTTGACGCGGTTCATGAAATACATGGCGGCATCGTTTTCCGGATTGAAGTTATCGTCTGGCCGGGCGATCTGATTGCGGGCAACGGGCCGCACCAGATAGGGCGTTGCGATAATGACCAGTTCGGTTTCGTTGCGGAGGAAGTCCTTGCTGCGGAAAAGCGTGCCGAAAATCGGAATCTTCGACATGCCCGGAAGCCCGGACATGGCCTGACGGACATTGTCCTGAACGAGACCTGCGATCACGATCGATCCCCCCGAGGGAAGCTCGACCGTTGTGGAGGTTTCGCGCTTTCTGACCGACATGTAGGTCGAACCTGGGACCGTGCGGCCCGAATTACCGGTTACAACATTGCCTTCGTAGGTGGGCTCGGAAACATTGGTTTCAATTTTGAGACTTATTCGGCCTGGCGAAAGCACCACGGGCTTGAAGTTTAACGTGATGCCATAATCGACAGTATTGGTCGTGCGCGTAATAGTGGGCCGCCCGGTGTCTTCGTCGATGTCGACTTCCTGTTCTCCGGCAATCCTGAAATCGCCTCCGACGTAGAACTTTGCCTGCTCTCCGGAAATAGCCGTTAGGCTTGGTTCCGCCAATGTACGCATGACGCCCGCCTGCTCCATTGCAGTGAGATAAGAAGCGAATCTGAGAGACCCCGAGCCTATCGCACCACTGGCAATTCTTGACGCGCCATCGATCACATTGCCAAGATTAGACGGATTCGCAAATTCGAAACCATTACCGCTTGTTGAACTGCTGATGGAGCCGTTGAAGCCGAGTTGCTTCAGAACCTGTCTGCTCACTTCGGCGACGGTAACCTTCAGTGTTACCTGATCTTCACCCTCAATCGTCAGCATGTTGACAATTTGCGATACCTGCCGGCGCTCCGCAAAAATCGCTGCATCGCCGCCATTGTCACCGCCTGTCAGAGATATATTACGGGTGGTGGCCTCACCGCCTTTTAGAAAGGCGTCGGCAAGTTGAACGGCGCGTGCGGAGTCCTGCGGTGTCCGCACCGATCCTGTAAGAACGATGTTGTCCGAAACGATTTCTACCTTGATATCAGACTCGGGAATGAACCGGCGAATATTCGCCTCGAGTCCGGCGATGTCCCGCTCTACTTCCAGATCGAGACTGACGATTTCCCGGCCGCCCTCACCAAAAATGAAAATGTTGGTCTGTCCTACCGTTTTACCGAAAAGATAAATACGTCTGGATGTGCGGGTGACGGCATCGGCAAGGCTCGGATCGGCAACGAGAATGTCGTGTGCATCTTCGGGCAGGTCGATGACCAGCGCCTTGTTTAAACCCAGCTTTAAGCGCTTGCGAATGCCTGTGCCGCTTTCGGTAATCCGCACGATGCTTGCGCTTTGCGCCTCCGCTTCGCTGACGCGCAGAAACTTGGGAGAATGCTGGCCGGGAACGCCTGAAAAGGCCAGGCAGAATGCGAGCCCACCCGCCATCGATGAACGCAGGCGTTGGTTGAGACGATTTGTCATGAGCCTCCCGGTCATTGTGATGCTCCCTGACCGCTCTTCACGATCGAGCCGGATTTGATCACCTGAATTTCCGGCTGTCCGGAACCGCCGCTGAGAAGATGGCCAGCCGAAAGCGTATCGTTTTCCTGCGCATCGGCGACGGAGCGCAAAGCAAGCGTGAGACGGTCCGCCATTTGCTGCGCCACCGTTATGATCTTCGCCTGTTCCGGGGTCAGTTCGAGTGTAGCGGTTGCGCCGACCACGGCCGACGTTCCGTCCTCGCCTTCCTTGATCTGCTGATCGATTGCCAGGACACGAACATTGTTCAAAACATTTTCGGTCAGAAAGTTGTTGTTGTCGCCCTTGCGGACCATGATCACATCGACCCGGTCATTCGGCAGAACGAAACCGCCTGCGCCTGTCGAGACGGAAATCTCGGTGGCGACAGCGCGTTTCCCAGCCGGCAAAAGGGAGGACATGATGCGCGTGCTGGAATCGACCACTTTTTCGGGCCGGATCGGCTCGCCTTCGAACAAAGGCAACCGCACGACAGCGCCCGCGAGTTCGGTGATGGCGTCGGGTCTCTTCGCCTCCGTGATGAAACTATCGACCACATTGCCCTGTGGCCACGGTGTCCAGCGCACGGAACTGTCGTTCAGGCGGCTACCGACGGGCAGATTGACCGAAGAGACGAGAACGTTGACCGTCGGTTCTTTCTGGATGATCGTTTCTGCTTTTTCGATGACCTGCTTCGCGCCGGAAATCTGCATGGCGACAAGGCCGGCAAGACCGGCGGCCACCAGAGCAACGGAAAGAATAAAGATACGCGACGGTTTCATGCTCGATCCTTGAGGGAATCAGATTCTTCTTCCCCGAGGATGGCGTGCGATTGGTATAATTATGGTTAATAGTGTGCTTGGATTTGTAGTTAACAATTCTATAAACGATTGGGATCGAAATCCTGATCTAGTATAGGCTTGTGATCGCCGCTTTTACGAGGGGGCAATTCCCATAGGTCAGGAGCCCCGCTGCAGCGATACCGATACCGTATGGAATCTTCTTTGCAACCATAAGGGAATCAGGGATCGGTATGCCGATGGCTATGATTTCCTGGGACCGTGACCTCAGCAGTAGTATGCCAACTGTCAATGCGCCGCCGATCAGCGTCACCGCAAGTAAAAATTCTATGAGAGAAATGTTGAAGCCGTACCAGACTGCCGCTCCAGTCAACAGTTTTGCGTCCCCTCCACCCATGACATTGGCAGCGAAGAGCACAAAACAGCAGAGAAAAACGGCGAGGCCGCCTGCGAGACTTAAGATAAAAGTCTGCAAATCCATTCCCGACAGGGGCGCAACGAAAGCGAAAGACAGCAAGAGCACGACGGTTATCGAGTTGGGGATCGTCATGCTGAAAAGATCGTTCAAGGCCGCGAAACTGAGGCAGAGCGGGACAATAAGAAAAATCGCTGCGACGATCATGATTACCCTGCCTTAATCTATCCAATTCAGCTGGAAGAATAGCAAATGCAGGTGATTTCCCAATTCTGGGTAAATCACCTGCATTATACTTTTTATCAATCAAACGCCGCCGGTGGAGGCTTTCGAGTTCGTGAACGAGGTGCTGATGAAAGTGAAAGTGTCTTTCAGCTTACCGCCGACTGCCGTTGTACCACCGATAATGCCAACGGAAATAAGTGCAGCAATCAAACCATACTCGATTGCAGTGGCACCGGATTCGTCTTTCAGGAAACGAGCGAAAATCTTGGTCATAGGGTCTCTCCTAACTTGTGTTGGTTCAGCACGCCGACAACTGTTCTCCGTTGTTCGGTTGGGTTCAAACTACAGCCGAGCGATTTCCAAGCGCTTAAAAAAAACGATTAACTCAAAGTAAACGGCAGGATGAGTTTCTCTTGGTAAATAAAAGCAAAAAGTATTGTCTGCATTTTTATATTTGCTGATAAAAAAATATATTCAGGCGCTGACCATTTCTCTCTTTCGGCAAAGTTTCCTTTGAAAGAGGCGCAGCTGTTCAGTTTTGACGCGGGGCGGAGAGACGTGAAAATATCAATACATTACGAATGGTTACCATCCGCGTTGCTGATTTCCGCCATTTAACGCTTCATTCACTAAAACCGCGCATTCTGTGGAACAATAAAGTGCGGATAGTGAGCAAGGGCCAAACGCGTGTCATCCGGAAAACTGGCGAAAATTGTGGTCGGCTTGTCCGTCTTTATATCGGGTTCGCTGCAGCCCGCTTTTGCTGAAGATGACATATTGCGCGTTTCGATGAATCACGCCCGTGTCCTTCGTCTCGACCGCGCCGTCAGCAAGGTTATCGTCGGCAACTCCAAAGTCGCCGATGCCACGGTTGCCGATGCCACCACAATTGTTCTGACAGGTCGCAGTTTCGGCACGACCAATCTCGTGCTTCTGGATGCCGATGGCAATCCAATCGTGGATGAACGCATTCTCGTCTCCATCGACGAGGGCAATACGGTGCGTGTTTTCCGGCAGACGGAGCGGACCGTTCTGTCCTGTACGCCGAATTGCGAACAGCATTCGCAAAATAGTGGCGACAAAGACGCTCAGCCATAACAGACAAGGTCGATCATATTTCAGACAGGACAACAGGCCTTCCGACAAAAAACGGAAGCGGCCTGTTCGTAGCTTTTCTGTAAGTGGAAAAGACGAAAAAGCAACACGCTTCCCGGCGTTTACCGGTCGGCTATATGTTGCTGTTTTTTCGGCTAAGTTTTTGATCTGGCTAAGATCAAAAATGGAATGGTGCCCAGAAGAGGACTCGAACCTCCACACCCTTGCGAGTACCAGCACCTGAAGCTGGCGCGTCTACCAATTCCGCCATCTGGGCGACGGAGAGCGATGTACGAGGGCAGCCGCCCGGTGTCAACAGGCTTTTTGAACTTTTATGACGATCATTGATTTTAAAGGGAAAAAACTTGGTTGGGGCTGTTGAAACATGTCGCCGGGTCAGGTGTCGAGCCCTTCATGCTTCGTTCTGTCCACATGACCGAGGTCGCGCTCCGGGTCGATGATGTCACGGATTCTCTGTTTGAGTTCTTTGGGGCCGGGAAAACCGCCATCGCGTTTGCGTTCCCATATGGTCGTGCCGTCCACGGTGATCTCGAACAGACCGCCGGTTGCGGGAACGAGGCTGACTTCGCCGACATCGGAAGCGAAGGTCTGCAGGATTTCCTGCGCCATCCAGCCTGCCCGAAGCAGCCAGTTGCATTGCGTGCAATAGCGGATGGTTATGCGGGGTTTGGTCTCGGTCATCCTCACGTCTCCTTCACCGCCCAGCGGCAATAATGTTCACGATAATGTCAACTATAACACTCATGTTTTTACCGGGCGTACGCTTGTTCATATCATGCGGCTTTGCGAACAAAGAAGCTGTCGAAGGTTGAAATGTGGAGATCCTATGGCCCAGTTCGAGAATAATCGTCAGCGTCTTTTCGTTCCGGCGGTCGCACCGCTTTATAATGCGACACACGATCTGGTGGAGACGATCCTGCGCGTCACGGCCGGGCTTCTTCTCGTCACCCATGGTTTCGGCAAGATCGTCAATCCTTTCGGCGCAGTCGGCATGGTGGAGAGCCTCGGTTTTTATCCCGGCGTCTTCTGGTCGCCGCTGCTTGCCGCCACGGAATTTTTCGGCGGAATTCTGGTCGCCATCGGGCTGTTCACACGTCCGGCATCCTTCGCGGCCATGATCGTTCTTTTGGTAACGGTTTATTTTCACGGCATCGTAAAGGCGGAAGGTCTGGGTGGCGCGGAAAAATCGATTCTGTGGGCCGCGATTTTCCTGTTCTTCGCCGTTCGCGGCGGCAACCGGCATTCGGCTGACGCCAAGCTGGCGCGTGAATTCTAAGGCGCACCAGGTCAGGTCATCCGCTTGTCGTCGCACTGCCGATGTCGCGGCTCTTGAAAATCGATTTTTCTCGTGGTGAAGCTGGATTCGATCGGCACTCTTGGCCGGTTGAATCCATTGTCGTCTCCACGAGGTCTTATGCGCGTCGCAATCATAGAAAACATGGCGGGTACGCCGCACGGGCAGCTCGGCGTAGCGCTGGAAGAAGCGGCGGCGGAAATCCATGTCATCCGCGCCTATGCGGATGAGCCTCTCCCAAGGGATGCTGCCGACCATGATGCGCTTGTCGTTCTGGGCGGCGAACAGAACGCGCTTGACGATGCGCTTTATCCCTATTTTGCCGATCTCGCCCTTCTCATGAAAGCCTTTGGCGATGCTGGTAAAGCGGTCATGGGTGTGTGCCTCGGCAGCCAGTTGCTGGCGCGTGCCTATGGGGGAGAGAATATTCTCTCGGGGCCGCCGGAATTCGGCTGGCAGGATATATCCCTGACGGAAGAGGGCGTGTCCGATCCGCTATTGGCCGGGCTGGAAAAGACATTCCCAATTTTTCAGTGGCATTGCGATACATTTACGCTTCCGCCGGACGCCACGCGCCTTGCGACCAATGGCGCGACACGAAATCAGGCCTTTCGCATCGGCCGGGCAGTCTATGGCACGCAATTCCATTTCGAGGCCTCCACCGCCGTGGTTGACGGCTGGTGTCAGGCGTTTCCTGCTTCCGTCGAAAGAATGTCGCCGGGCTGGCTGGAGAATTATCGTGACCACCGTGGCTTGCGCGCAGAAATGGCGGATGCAGCCGGGCTGGAAATTGCTCGAGCCTGGGTGCGGCTCATTGAGATAGGCGATTTTCCGTTGCGAAAGTGATCGAGGCCGAACAGAGTTGCGGCTGATGGACTACCGCGCGAAAGGAGGCGCAAAGATTATGTACAAATTCGAAATCTATCAGGACAAGGCCGGCGAATATCGTTTCCGCTTCAAGGCATCCAACGGGGAAACAATGTTCTCGTCGGAAGGATACAAGGCGAAGGCGTCGGCCATCCATGCGATCGAATCGATCAAGAGAAATTCCCCCGGTGCCGACACTGTCGATCTGACCGCCATGACGGCCTGAGCCGCGCCGCCGCGCGAGAACTCGAACCGTTTCGCCTGCCAGAAATGACGGGCGCATCGGCGGGTGCCGACGTAAAGATAAGATTCAGTCTTTTTTGATAATCTTCCGTTAGCATTTATATTTCGAGGTCTCCGGGCGGCATCAGAGTGCCCCCGATTTGTTTTGCGTACGGGTTCTCATGCGTTCATCGGCTGTGCCAGCACTTTTCTTCGGTTGCTTCCTGCTTGGAGGCTGCACGTCCAGTTCCGGGCCGGAAAGCCTGATGGCCGGCTTGCCCTCGAAGGAAACGACGAGTTCGGTCACGCCATCCGCACCGGTGCCGCAGGCAGGCGTCGGTACCCAGGCCATCGCCGCTCAGCCACGGCAGGAAGTTCTGGCATGGGGCGGGCCGGTGCCTGACGAACCCAAGGCCTTTTCCGCTGTTACCCCCAGGGCGTCGTTAACGCAGAATGCACCTGAAATCCGTTTGCCGGTTCCGTCACAGGCGGCGGGAATGGTGCGGCCGGCGGAGCGCCCCACGATCAACCAGATGGAGCGTCCGGTACAGTTGGCTATGGCTGCGGCCCCGGCGGCGAGCGCCGGTGCGCAGATCCGCTCGCGCATTTTCCGCTCCAGCTTCAGCGATGCCAAGCCGATCAATTTCGGCAGGGTCCAGCCGCGTCACTTTCAGGTCCACGGGGTGGATGTATCCCGTTGGCAGGCCAATATAAACTGGCCGCAGCTGCGCACGCGCGGCGCCAATTTCGCCTTCATCAAGGCGACGGATGGTGGCGACCATCTCGATCCGATGTTCCGCACCAACTGGCAGCGCGCGAAGGAAGCGGGCATTCGCCGCGGCGCTTACCACTTCTTCTATTGGTGCCGCAACGCCAGCGAACAGGCGGACTGGTTCATTCGTAATGTACCGCGCGACCCGGACGCCCTGCCGCCGGTTATCGACGTGGAATATAACGGCGAATCGAGCTGCAAGATGCGCCATTCCCGCGAACGCGTTCTGGAAAAGATGCGCGTCTTCATGGACAAGCTCGAGCGCCATTACGGCCAGCGGCCGATCATTTATACGGCGCCCGATTTTTACAAGGACAACCTCCAGGGCGAGTTCCAGGATTATCCCTTCTGGCTGCGCGCCGTCGCCCAGCATCCGTCGGTGGTTTATCCCGGCCGCAAGTGGTTGTTCTGGCAATATTCCGGTTCCGGCCTGTCGCATGGCGTCGATGGCCGCATCGATCTCAATGTCTTCAACGGCAGTGAGGATGCATGGCATCGCTGGGTGGACCGCCGTTCGAGCTGACGATGGCGGCCGTCAGCGCGCGAATTTTCGCGCGCCTGCAACACAGAGCACCACCACAAGCGTAACGGCGATCATGGCCGGGCTCACCTCCTCATGCAGCAGGGTCGCGGCAAGTGCCAGCCCGAAGAAGGGCTGAAGCAATTGCAGCTGGCCCACGGCTGCGATGCCGCCAAGCGCCAGTCCGCGATACCAGAAGATGAAGCCGATCAGCATGCTGAACAGGGAAACATAGGCAAGGCCGGCCCAGGCCTGCGGGTCGATGCCAGCAAGCGTTTCCGGCCCGGTGAAGAAAGCAAGCGGCGCCATTACCGGCAGGGAAAGAACCAACGCCCAGGAAATGACCTGCCAGCCGCCCAGCTTGCGGGAAAGGGCAGCACCCTCCGCATAGCCGAGCCCGCAGACGATGATTGCGCCGAGCATCAGAAGATCGCCAGCCAGTGAGGCCTCGATCCCGGCGGCAAACGAATTCGACAGCGAAAACCCCGCAACAAGCGCGCTTCCAAGACAGGAAAAGAGCCAGAACACCGGGCGTGGGCGTTCTCCGCCGCGCAGCACGGCGAAGATTGCTGTTGCGAGCGGTAAGAGCCCCACGAAAACGATGGAATGCGCCGAGGTGACATGCCGCAGGGCGAGCGCGGTCAATAGCGGGAAGCCCACCACGACACCGAGCGAGACGATGAAAAGCGATGTCAGGTCATCGCGCGCCGGGCGCCTTTGCCTGAACAGAAACAGCAGCGCCAGCGCCAGCAGGCCGGCAATGCTGGCGCGGGCGACGGTCAGGAACACCGGATCGAAACCCGTTACCGCAATGCGTGTCGCGGGCAGCGACCCGCTGAATATCACCACGCCTGTCAGGCCGCTCAGCCAGCCGCTCGTCGTCTTGTCCATCGTCAACTCCTGCGTTTTGCCTTTCTTGATCCGGAATGGCTGGCAGGAACAGCGACAATCATATACAATTTCAACAAACTGTTATGGTATCGCAAGCGATACAGTTGGAGGAAAGTGTGGACGGACAAGTCGCTGCGGGCACGCGCATAGAAAAGGTGATGGCAAGTGTGCGGCAACGCATCGCATCGCGCAGCCTCGTGCCGGGCGCGCGCCTGCCGTCGGTCAGGGCGCTGGCGAAGACCATGCAGGTTTCCACCTCCACCGTTGTCGAGGCCTATGACCGGCTCGTGGCGGATGGTACGATAAGCTCGCGCCCCGGCTCCGGTTTTTTTGTTTCGGGCCCGCTTGCGCCCCTGTCGCTCGCCGATATCGAGCCGCAGCTCGATAGGGCGGTGGATCCTTTATGGGTCTCGCGGCAGGCGCTGGATGAAGGTTCCGTTCTCGCCAAACCCGGCTGCGGCTGGCTTCCCGCATCGTGGATGCCGCAGGAGGCGTTGAGGCGGGCGATGCGCGGCCTTGTCCGCGCCGACGCCGCCCTGCTGACGGATTATGGCAACCCGATGGGGCTGCTGCCGCTGCGCCAGCTTCTGGCACGCCGGCTGGCCGAACACGGGGTGCAGGCGGGCGCCAGCCAGATCATGCTTACCGATTCCGGCACGCAGGCGATCGATCTTCTGTGCCGTTTCCTGCTGCAGCCGGGGGATACGGTTGTTGTCGATGACCCCTGTTATTTCAATTTCCACGCCCTCTTGCGGGCGCATCGGGTGAAGATCGTCGGTGTTCCCTATACGCCGACCGGACCGGATCTGGTGCTTTTCGAGCAGGCGCTGAAAGACCATCAGCCCCGGCTTTATATCACCAATTCCGCAATCCATAATCCGACAGGTGCAAGGCTTTCCGCCGTTTCCGCCCATCGCCTGCTGATGCTCGCCGAACAGGTGGGGCTGACCATCATCGAGGATGATATTTTTGCCGATTTCGAAACCCAGGCTGCGCCCAGGCTGGCGGCCTTCGATGGTCTGAACCGCGTCGTCCAGATAGGCAGCTTTTCAAAAACACTGTCGGCCTCCGTGCGGTGCGGTTTCATTGCGGCACCCATGGCTTGGGTGGAAGCCCTGACCGATCTCAAGATCGCCACCACTTTTGGCGGAACGCATTTTTCGGCGGCGCTGATCCTGTCGCTTTTGACCGATGGCAGTTACCGCAAGCATGTCGAGGCGCTGAGGCAACGTCTTGCGGCAACGATGCCGGAGGTCGCGGCGCGTCTGAGGTCGGTCGGATGTGTGCCGTGGATCGAACCGCAGGCGGGCATGTTTTTATGGTGCCGCCTGCCAGACGGGGTTGATGCCGCCGATGTGGCGCGCCGGGCGCTTTCGCGTCAGGTGGTGCTGGCCCCCGGCAATGTGTTCAGTTCCTCGCAGAACGCCTCCGGTTTCATGCGTTTCAATGTCTCGCAAATGGCAGGTCCGCAGGTCATGACGGTGCTGGCGGAGGCGCTTCAGAAAACGCCCGAACCTCGTCGGTTGTAAGCGTTCTGGAAGGAATCGGAACAAAATCCCGTGAACGTCGTTTTCTCCGCAGAATGAAGAGGAGGAAACACCATGACATTCGATCCCAACAACCCGCGTCCGGACCGCGATCTTCGTCCGGAAGTGAATATCAGCAATGAACCGCGTGCCCGCACGTCGTCGTCCTGGGTGCCGTGGTTGGCGATCATCGTCGTCGTATTGGTGGGCGTTTTCGCCTGGTCGCAGATGAGCGGCCCGACCACCGATCCGGCCACGACATCCTCCACCACGCCGCCTGCGGCAACGGATCAGGCACCGGCGCCCATGGCTCCGACCGCTCCGGCAACACCGCCTGCGAACAACACCGCACCGGCAAGCCCGAATACGGGCGGCACGCAGACCCAGCCGTAACGGGCCTACTGATATGATAAAACCGCCTGCCTCCGGGCAGGCGGTTTTTCTTTGCGGCCCTTATTCGCGCCCTAAAGCTGCTCCATCGCGGAAGGGTGATTGGAAACCCTGGACCAGCGGCTGATGGACTCCTGTGCCAGTTGCGAAAGGGCAATGCTTCCGAAACGGGACAGCAGAATGTTTTCCGCCTCTTTCATGGCCTCGAAAAGTGCTGCATTGACGGCCTGTTCGATGACGCAGTTCGGGTTGTCGCCCGCCAGCCCGATTGAGAACAGTTCCGGTGCGCCAAGCGCCCGGTAAATATCGAGCAGCGTGATTTCGCTGAGCGGCCGCGCCAGCACCCACCCGCCGCCATGGCCTTTTTCCGACGAGACATAACCATGCTCGCGCAAGCCGGCCATCGTCCTGCGCACCACCACCGGATTGGTCTGAAGCATCGCCGCGATGCTCTCGGATGTCGCCGCACCCTTATGATTTTCCATATGGATCAGAATATGCAGCACCCGTGAAAGCCGCGTGTCGTGTCTCATTGTCCAAACCCGTCTGTTTACACCAACGCTATCACTTTCGATATGACGTAACAATATAAGTTGCGTGACTATTGACTCCGAAAATCACGTAACAATATAAGTATCGTGAAATGAACGGGCACGTCCGCCTCTTTCCTGAAACGATGGGTGCATCATGAAATTCGACGTCATCATTATCGGCGGCAGCTATGCCGGCCTCTCGGCCGCCCTGCAGCTTGGACGCGCCAGAAAAAACATTCTGGTGGTGGACGCTGGGGAACGGAGAAACCGTTTCGCCAGCCATTCCCACGGTTTTCTCGGCCAGGATGGAAAGACGCCGGGTGAAATTATCGCCGAGGCACGCCGCCAGATCGAACGTTACCCGACAATAGATTGGGCTGAGGGCAGGGTGACCGATGCCGAAGGCTCCTTCGGCGATTTTGTAGTCGAGATCGACGGCAAACGCCGTGAGACAGCGGACCGGCTGATCCTCGCCATGGGCGTCACCGATGAATTGCCTGTTATTGCCGGGCTGAAAGAGCGTTGGGGCTCTTCGGTCTTCCATTGCCCCTATTGCCATGGTTACGAGCTCAATCAGGAAAAGATCGGCGTCATCGCCGCTTCACCTTTGGCCATTCACCACGCATTGATGCTGCCCGACTGGGGCGAGACGACCTTTTTCACCAATGGCGTATTCGAGCCGGATGGGGATCGGCAGGCATTGTTGTCGGACCGGGGCGTGCGGGTGGAAACAACCCGCATCCGGGAAATTACGGGGCATGCGGATGTCGTTCTGGCGGATGGACGCAGCATCGCATTGGCTGGCCTTTTCACCCAGCCGAAATTGCGTATCTCCTCGAACTGGCTGGAAAAACTTGGCTGCGCCGTGGAGGAGGGGCCGATGGGATCGACCATCGTGACGGATCCCATGAAACAGACCACCGCCCGCGGCATCTTCGCCTGCGGTGATGTGGCAAGGCCTGCCGGCTCGGTCGCCCTTTCGGTGGGAGACGGCGCCATGGCGGGTGCTGCGGCTCACCGGTCGATCCTGTTTCCGGAGTGATCAATGCGAAACAAGGTTGAGCCAGCGTCCAGGCGGCATGCCGAAGGCATTTTTGAAATGCCGGGTAAAATGCGCCTGATCCGCAAAACCACAGGCAAATGCCGTTTCCGCAAGGCCCGCACCCGCACGCATCATGTCCTTGCATTTTTGCAGTCGGCGCATGATGAGATAACGGTGCGGGCTGGTGCCGAACAGGAAACGAAAGTGCCGAAAGAGCGTGAAGCGGTCGAGCCCGCTTATCCGTTCCAGCTCTTCAGAGCCGACGGTGTCGGCGCTATTCTCCAGCAGATAGTCCCGGCATCGTAAAACGGCGATCCGGTCGATCCGTTTGATGGTTCTGGCGCTTCCGTTTGAATGTTTCCAGAGCAAATCCGCCAGTCTCGATTGCCAGTCGGTGAGAAGCAGATTGTCCGGCTCGCCTTCCAGATTGCCAAGCGCCTCGATGAGGCATTGCCGGAATTCCTCATCCTCGATGACGGGATTTTGGGCGAAGGGCAGCGCATTATATCCCGCCTCAGTCGCTTTTTCGGGCGGAAGATAAAGCATACGATAGCGCAGGCCTTCATCGGTGCCTGCGCCGCCATCGTGAACTTCGTCCGGATGCAGCACGATTACCTTTCCGGGCGTGCTGAAATGCGATTTCCCCCGATAGGAAAATGTCTGGACGCCGGAAAGCGTGACACCCAGCGCATAGGTATCATGACGGTGCGGCGCATAGGCGTTGCCATGAAAGCGCGCTTCGATGCGTTCTATGCCTTCGCTGGAGGGCGCCTGCACGATCCCTTCGAATCTGCACGAACGTTCAAGATCGCCGACGCCCCGAGGCGTTAGGATCGCTTCTCTTTCGTAACCACAGCCAGATTGAGTTCGCATGTTTGATACCAAGATCGCCGTCATCCTTCGCGATGACCTTGCCGTGTGGCAAAAACTGAACGTTACCGCATTTCTCATGTCCGGGATCGTCGCCCAGACCAGGGAGATCATTGGAGAACCATACCGCGACGGGGCGGGCAACGTCTATAATCCCCTGTCCATCCAGCCGATTGTCGTCATGGCCACGGATCAGGAGGCGCTGCGCAAAATCCACCAGCGATCCCTCGAGCGCGACGTCACGACATCGCTTTATATCGAGGAAATGTTCGCCACCGGGCACGATGTCGCCAATCGCCAGGTATTTTCGGAGTTTTCTCCTGACAACGCCAAGGTGGTCGGCATGGCGCTGAGGGCCGACAGGAAGATCGTCGACAAGATCACCAAGGGCGCAAAGCTGCACGCGTGATAGAAGCCAAAACGCAAAAGGGAGGCGATGGGCCTCCCTTCCATAGCGATGGCAATATGATTTTGCCGCTTATTCGTCGTTCATCTTCAGGGCGGCGATGAAGGCTTCCTGCGGAATTTCCACCTTGCCGAACTGGCGCATGCGCTTTTTGCCTTCCTTCTGCTTGTCCAGAAGCTTGCGCTTACGCGTCGCGTCGCCGCCATAGCACTTCGCCGTCACGTCCTTGCGCAGCGCGCGCACGGTTTCGCGGGCGATGACCTTGCCGCCGATGGCCGCCTGGATCGGAATCTGGAACATGTGCGGCGGAATGAGTTCCTTCAGCTTTTCGCACATGCCGCGTCCGCGCCGGTCAGCCGCCGAGCGGTGCACCAGCATGGAGAGCGCATCCACCGGATCGCCGTTGACGAGGATCGACATCTTGACGAGATCGCCTTCGCGATAGTCGATGATGTTGTAGTCGAAGGAGGCGTAACCCTTGGAGATGGATTTCAGCCGGTCGTAGAAATCGAACACCACTTCGTTGAGCGGTAGCTCATAGGTGATCATCGCACGGTTGCCGACATAGGTCAGCTCCGTCTGCAGGCCGCGCCGGTCCTGACAGAGTTTCAGGATGCCGCCGAGATATTCGTCCGGCGTCATGATCGTCGCCTTGATCCAGGGCTCGCGGATTTCCTTGATCTTCACAACGTCGGGCATGTCGGCCGGGTTGTGAAGTTCCTTCTCCGTGCCATCCGTCAGCGTCATTTCATAGACAACGGAAGGCGCTGTCGCGACGAGATCGAGATTGAACTCGCGCTCGAGGCGTTCCTGAATGATTTCGAGATGCAGCAGGCCGAGGAAACCGCAGCGGAAACCGAAACCGAGGGCGGCGGACGATTCCATTTCGAAGGAGAAGGAGGCGTCGTTGAGACGAAGCTTGCCCACCGCCGCGCGCAAATCTTCGAAGTCGGCCGCATCGACCGGGAAGAGGCCGCAGAACACCACGGGCTGCGCAGGCTTGAAGCCGGGCAGGGCCTGCGCCGTCGGGCGCTTGTCGTCGGTGATGGTATCGCCAACACGGGTATCGGCGACTTCCTTGATCGAGGCGGTGATGAAGCCGATCTCGCCGGGGCCGAGGCTGTCGACATTGACCATCTTCGGGGTCAGCACGCCGACGCGCTCGATGCTGTATTTCGCGCCCGAGCCCATCATGCGGATCTGCTGGCCCTTGCTCAGCACGCCATCGATGACGCGCACCAGAACCATAACGCCGAGATAGGTGTCGTACCAGCTATCGACCAGCAGCGCCTTCAGCGGTCCGTTTTCGCCGACTTCGCTCTTCGGCGGCGGCAGACGATGGACGATGGCTTCCAGAACATCGGGGATACCAAGACCGGTCTTGGCGGAAATCATCACGGCGTCGGAGGCGTCGATGCCGATCACCTCTTCGATCTGCTCCTTGATACGGTCGGGTTCGGCCGCCGGCAGGTCGATCTTGTTGAGCACCGTCACCAGCTCGTGGTTGTTGTCGATGGCCTGATAGACGTTGGCGAGCGTCTGGGCTTCCACGCCCTGCGATGCGTCGACCACCAGCAGCGAACCTTCGCAGGCCGAAAGCGAGCGGGACACTTCGTAGGCGAAGTCGACGTGGCCGGGCGTGTCGATGAGGTTCAGCACATAGGTCTCGCCGTTATTCGCCTTGTAGTGCAGGCGTACGGTCTGGGCCTTGATGGTGATGCCGCGCTCGCGCTCGATATCCATCGAATCGAGAACCTGTTCCGACATGTCGCGTTCGGCAAGGCCGCCCGTCGACTGGATCAACCGGTCGGCCAGCGTCGATTTGCCATGATCGATGTGGGCAACGATCGAGAAGTTGCGGATATGGTCCAGGGGCGTGCGGGTCGAATTTGTGCTCATGTCCCGCGCTATAGCAGGGGCTTGTCACACCGCAAAGCGGGAATTTGGTTAAAAGCCCTTTAAAATGGGCTTTTCAGATCGCAAATTGCTCCGGCCAGTCGCGCCGGGTGGCCACCTGTCCTTCGGTGCGGAGCCTTGCGACGGCGGCAAGATCAATATCGGCAATCAAAAGCGTGCTCTGTGTCACCGCATCGCTTTCGCTTTCCGCCACGATACCGGATGCAGGCATGCCGTAGTCGGACGGCACGTAAAGGGCGGCGCGGCCGCGATTCTCATCAACGGCGGGAGACCATGGGGCCTCGCCCGCGGTGGGGGAGGAGAGGATGGCATATTGGTTTTCCAATGCCCTGGCCTGCGCGCCGATGCGTACCCGGTAAGCACCCGCCAGCGTATCGGTGCAACTCGGCGCGAGCACGAGTTCGACGCCCAGCTCCGCCAGCCTGCGGCCGAGCATCGGGAACTCGTTGTCGTAACAGATGAGGATGCCGAGCCTGCCTATCGGCGTCTCGAAGGCTTTCAGGCCCTCGACGCCGGCATGAATGTTCCATTGCTCCCGCTCGAAGCGGGTCATGATCTGCTTGTCCTGATAACCGATCAGCCCATCCGGGCCGAACAGCCATGCGCGGTTGCGAAACTTGCCGTCCGAATCCTTCACCGGCGCGCTGCCCGGCTGGAAGAGGATTTGATGTTGCCGCGCCAGCTCCTCGCAAAGCTCCACCCAGGAAGGGATCAACGGCTGTATCTCTTCGATGGAACGGTGCAGATCGGAGCGCGCGGCGGGCGGCAATTGCCCGGTTAGCGCCATGGCCGAATATTCAGGAAGCAGCAGCAACTCCGCGCCTTTTTCCTTCGCCTCGCGAACGACGGCGGAGAGATGCGCGGCATAAGCCTCCCATGTCTCGATCAGCTCGATGGCATATTGGCTGGCGGCGAGGCGTGTCATTTGTCTCCGTCTCCGGCAAGAATGGTCTTCATCCAGAAGGACAGCGGTTTCGGGCTTTCAACGCTTTCGTCGAGGTCCTGCCATGTGAAACTGGTGCGCAGTTCCGGGTGATGGCTATAACCGCGCTTTTCCCAGAAGGCGTCCAGCGGAACGTAGTCCGCCGGCCGTCGTGGATGGTCTGCGGGTCGCTCCACAGCACAGAAAGTGCACCTGTCGAAACCGAGCCGCTTTGCATGCGCCTCCCGCTCCTCGAAGAAGCGCACTCCGATTCCGTGGCCGCGATAGCCGGGCAGCAGCACGCTTTCACCGAAGTAGAATATCCGGTCCGGATCGTAACCCGCTTTGACGAAGGGCGTCTTTACCTCTTCGGTCTCTGCCGCCATCGGCATGCCGGTCGACATGCCGACCACTTTGCCGTGATCGAGCGCCAGCACGAAAACCGCGCCGTCCGTATCGGCATAGGTCGCGAGATAGTTGCGCTCATAGTCCAGCGAGCCGTCATAGAGATAGGGAAAGGCGCGAAATATTTCGATCCGCAGGCGCGCGAGGTCATCGAAATAGGGCGCGGCGTCGATGCCGGAAAGAGACTTGATTTCGACGGTCATGGGCATTTTCACTTTCGGTTGCACTGGTTATACCGTCATGGAAAACCCGCGCAAGCATTGAACGGAGAAGACGATGACCGCCACAGAGACCATCCGCGCTTACTACGATGCCTTCAACCGTCAGGACATGGATGCCTTTCTGGCGCTTCTTCACGATGAGGTCGTGCACGACATCAATCAGGGCGAGCGCCAGACCGGCAAGGCCGCCTTCGCCTCCTTCATGGACCATATGAACCGCTGCTATAAGGAAAACCTCACCGATATGGTGATCATGGCGAGCGAAGATGGTAAGCGTGCTTCCGCGGAATTCATCGTCAATGGCGAATATCTCAAGACCGACGAGGGATTGCCCGAGGCGAATGGCCAGAAATACGTACTGCCGGCCAGTGCCTTTTTCGACCTGAAGGACGGTAAAGTTAGCCGAGTAACGAACTACTATAATCTGAACGACTGGATCGCCCAGGTCGGCGCCTGAGACGCCCTTTTGCCGCAAAGCGACCAGCGGCAAAGAAGATGATAGTTTCCATTATCGTGGATATTGACTCCATCATATGAGAGTGCAATTCTCATATGATGGAAAACGAAGATCATATTCTTGAACGCTCTATCGGCGCGCGGATCAAAACATTGCGGGCCGAAAACGGTTTGACGCTGGACCGTCTCGCGTCCGAATCCGGCGTCAGCCGCGCCATGATTTCCCGTATCGAGCGAGGCGAGGCGAGCCCTACGGCCTCCCTGCTGGCCCGTATCTGCGCAGCCCTTGGTCTGTCGCTTTCCGGTTTCTTCGCCGAAAACGAAGAGGCTGTTTCCCCGCTTATGAAAAAGCGCGATCAGCAGCTCTGGAAAGATCCGGAGACCGGTTATGTGCGCCGCGCCATCTCCCCGCCGCGTGTGGGATCCGATGTCGACATCGTCGAAGTCGAATTTCCGCCCGGCGCGCGCGTGGGTTTCCCACCGCATGCGGCGAGCCGGGGGATGACGCAATATGTCTGGCTTTTCGAAGGTGTGCTGGAAATGACGAGCGGTGGAGACGTTCACCGGCTGGAGCCCGGCGATTGCCTTTTCATGCCGGTCGGCGAGGGACATGTTTTCCACAACCCCTCCGGAAAACCCGCCCGTTATGCCGTCGTGCTGGACCAAAGACAGCGCTGATTTCCCCGACAGGAGTTAATATGACCACCATCCGTGTATTGAACGGACAAGAGACCATCGATGTCTTGCCCGAACTCTGTGAGGTTCTGGCTGCCTGCGTGAACGGCGGTGCCTCCGTCGGTTTCATGTTGCCCTTTTCCCCACAGGATGCGCAGCCTTTCTGGCAGGCCGTTGCAGAAGCGGCAGGCGAGGGCAGCACCATTCACGTGGTGGCGGAGGTTGATGGCAGGGTGGTGGGTACCGTTCAGGTCGGCCTTGCCTCCAAAGCCAACCAGCCGCATCGCGGCGATCTGATGAAGCTCCTCGTGCACCCGTCCGCGCGAGGCCTCGGGCTTGCCCGCAAACTCATGCAAAAGGTGGAAGAGGAGGCGGCGAAACGTGGTCGTACCCTTTTGGTGCTGGATACGGCCACGGGCAGCGATGCCGAGGCGATTTATCCTCGCCTCGGCTGGGAGCGGGTCGGCGTCATCCCCGATTACGCCCTGTTTCCGGATGGACGCTTTTGCGGCACGACCCTGTTTTACAAGCGGATCGGCTAGGCCTTTCAGACTGCCGTCTTATTGACCCGGCTTCAGTGTACGGTTGAAGGCGGCAGCGATCATCGTCTCCAATTGTGCGTGAATATCCGCACGGTCCCGTGGTCCGGCCGGTTCGCAGATCGGATCGCGCTCGCCGTTGGATTTGAGGAACGCATCTGCATCCGGTTTGCACAGCGGCAGGAAGCTGAAATGATTGGCCTCATCCACTTGCTGATAGGTCGCGCCGGGCACTTCGTCCGCGAGTTTATCCGCAAGCACGGCCGGCGGAATTTTGCCCTTGCTGCCGAGATTGATGAAGGTCAGCGGAATATCGATCTCTTTCAGGCTCTCCGGTTTGAAGGCCAGCGCCAGACCGGGATCGATCAGCACGGCGGACCGAATACGGGGATCGCGGTTCTGCTGCTCGAATTGAGCCTTGTCGATGGTTCTGAGATCGAACTTCGGCACGCTGACCGGCTCGCCATTAAGGTAACCCCGGCCACCGGCGAACCATTGGCAATCCATCATCGTGGAATAGTCTTTGCAATAGCGCGCATAGGCGTCAAGATCGGCGCGCGCGCCCGAAATCTCCATCGCCGCGCTGCCGCCGAGCGAAAAGCCGAGCACGCCGATCCTTTGCGTGTCGATCGCACTCGACCATTTGCCCTTCGCCGTTAGAACAGTGACAATCGTGGAGAGATCGTCCGTTCGCTCCCAGATTTTCGGCGTGTCGGCGGGTGTGGAATCGCCGCTGGTCGTACCGGGGTGGTTGGCTCCCGCCACAATGAAACCGTCGCTCGCAAGTTTCGCGGCGATCCATGCCATACCGGACACTCGTGAACCCGAGCCGTGAGACAGAAGCACAAGCGGCAGCCGACCCGGTTTCACGGCGCCATCTTTGACCATTGGCGTGCCCTGAAAAATCCGGTCATCGCCGGAAAGCGTCTGCGTGCCCTTTCCGTCGGAGGGATACCAGACGGTGACGGCAAGGTCCTTGCCGCGTGCTGGCGAATGGATGGTGGTTTCGCTGACGCCGACAGCCTCGCCTGCAAAAACCGGCTGGGTGACGAGAGCGGAAAACAGGATGGTCGTGATGGTGGTGACAGGGCGCATGAAAACCTCGTGCGGTTGGAAAGAACGGGGTTCAATCTGCGCCGCTACATGTTTTTTGCGTCCTTGATCGTGTTAAAGGTCGTCCCGAAACGCGATCTGGTCCATGAATTGGCGATATAAGCCGTTGTTCTGGGGATATTCATTCGTGCTGTTCATTCCGCTGCCTTTCGTTGTGGCGCTTCTGCTGGTTGTCATGTTCATCGTTTTCGTTCGAGGCGGAGACGATGTGCGAACCAATCGGGCCTTTCTGACGCTGATCGCGCTTTGTGCCCTGCAATCCGTCCTTGTCGGACTGCGCTGGGGGTATGGCGTCAGCGAAGCGCGTTATGTTTTGCCGGTCCTCGCTGCCTGCCTGCCGCCGCTCGTCTACATTGCTTTTCGCGGGCTGATGAGAGTGGCGGCCGAGAGCAGGATAGCGATGCTTGCCAACCTCGTCCTCTCACCTTTGCTCGTCGTCATCATGGAATTCACCTGGCCGATGGCGATTGATCTTGCGCTGATCGTCATCTTCGTCGGCCACGCCATTGCCCTGCTTCTTCTCGGCAGAAAGGGGCCGGATGGGCTGGACGAGGCGCAATTTGCCAGCGTCGCGTCGGCGCACCGGGCGCTTATTATCGCTGCCATCGCTCTTTGTGTTTCTGCCCTGTTCGATCTTCTGGTGTTTTTCGATTTCGAATGGGCGCATGGGCAGAATGTTGCAGCGCTGGTCAGCAATGCCAATCTTTTCGGCCTGCTGTTGATTGGCCTCATGGCCGCGCTGGCCGGCAAGAGCAAGGCGCCGCAAACAGCCGTAGAACCTGTCGCGGAATTGTCAGCGTCGGCGGAGCCATCGGAACAGGACCGGGATATCATTGCAAGGGTTGATCGGCTGATGGAGACGCAGGCGCTTTACCGTGATGAGAACCTCAACCTGTCGCGGCTTGCAAGACGCCTCGGCCTGCCGAGCCGGCAGATATCCGGCGCGATCAACCGCTCGCTCGGCGTCAATGTCTCGCAATATGTCAACCAGTTGCGCATCCGCGAAGCCTGCCGGCTGCTGGAAGAGACGGAGCAATCGGTGACGACGATCATGCTGTCCTCCGGCTTCCAGACCAAGTCCAACTTCAACCGCGAATTTCGTCGCGTCACCGGCATGAGCCCGGTCGACTGGCGGGAGCGTGAAGTGTGGAATCTGGTCTCGCCAAACAAAACGGCCACCCGGCAGATGCCGGATGACCGTTTGAAGATCGTCGGGAAATGATGGGGATCAAAGCGTGCCGTTGCGCTGCTGGATCATCATGTAGGTGTCATAGGTATATTCGGCGATCTGCGCCCAGAGATAGGCGTCCTTCTTGAAGGCCTGCTGGCTCTCGTAGATTTTCTTGAAGTTCTCGTTCTTGGCCGAAATCTCCGCATAGGTGTCCTGCGCCGCCTTGTGGCAGACATCAAGGATTTCCTGGCTGAAGGGGCGCAGGATGGCGCCCTGCGCCACGAGTTCCTTCAGCGCCTTCGGATTGCGGGCGTCGTAACGTTCCAGCATGCTGGCGCTGCCGGCGGCGCAGGCGTCCTTCAGGATACGCTTGTAGTTCTCCGGCAGCTCATTGAACTTCTGCAGGTTCACGAAGGCATGCACGGCCGGGCCGCCTTCCCACCACGCCGGATAGTAATAATATTTCGCGACCTTGTAGAAGCCGAGCTTCTGGTCGTCATAGGGGCCGACAAATTCGGTGGCGTCGATCGTGCCCTTTTCCAGCGCCGCATAGACATCGCCGCCGGCGATCTGCTGCGGCGTGACACCGACCTTCTGCATCACCTGGCCGGTCAGGCCGGCAATGCGCATCTTGAGGCCCTTCAGGTCATCGATGGTGTTGATTTCCTTGCGGAACCAGCCGCCCATCTGGGCGCCGGTATTGCCGAGCAGGATCGAGTAGATATTGTGCTGGGCAAGGAATTCATTGAGCAGCTCATTGCCGCCGGCCTGATTGAACCAGGCATTCGTCTGCCGTGCATTGAGGCCGAAAGGAACCGAGGTTCCGAGCGCGAAGGTCGGGTCCTTGCCGACGTAATAATAGGAGCAGGTATGCGCCATTTCGACGGTCCCGGCCGTCACCGCATCCGCCGCCTGCAGCGCCGGCACGATTTCGCCGCCGGCAAAGTGCTGAATGACGAAGTTGCCGCCGGAGGCTTCCTTGACATGGTCGGCGACGATCTGGCCCGCGCCGAAAAGAATGTCGAGGCCCTTGGTGAAGGACGATGTCATGCGCCAGGTGATCTTGGGGTTTTCCTGCGCAATAGCCGGAGCGGCAAGCGCCGTTGCGGTAACACCGGCGCCGAGCGCGCCTGCCTTGCGGATAAATGATCTGCGATCCATGTCGATAAGCCCTGCTATGTCTGCATATTACAGGCGAACCGCACGGTACGCCTCCCGCCGGCTACTAAACATTTATCCCTGTGGCCATCAAGAGGGAATGTTTGAAACTTGCGTGATCTTACGTACGGCTTGGTAATTGTTGCTTGTACGGCCTTTCGCTGTTCGGCGCGGCTGCGGTTAAGGCATGCTGCGCTTTAAGGCCGGGTCATCCATTGCAGGATTGTAAAACAGCGAAAGCGTCAGGCTTCTGGCGATGCGTTGCGCCGTTTCTATGAACCAGTCATGTGCCTCTTTGCTCGGCGCAATATCATCAAGCGTGGCGGAAAACAGCGTGAGCCACTGCGGAAAAAGCTCCGCCGACATGCCTTTTACCCCGAGATGGGCCTGCACGGGCTTGCCGCCATAACCGCCATTTTTGAAGGCGACGGCCGTCCAGAACTGTTTCATCCTGGCCATATGTTCCGGCCAGCGCCCGGCAAGCCGCGCATCAAAAACCGGGCCGAGCGTGGGATGTTCAAGAACGCGGCCATAAAATGTTTCCACCAGCAAATCGATGAAACCGGCATCGACGCCGATCTCCGCCATGGCTTTTTCCGCCCTGTCCTGAATTTCCGCGCTGTGGGCGGCTCTGGCCGTAACGTCGTTCTGCATGGTGTTTCCTTTTTTGCGAATTTACCCCGCTGCGATGTGGCCTGCAATGCGACCCTTTGCCTTATTAGAATTATTCTAAGAAGGCTTGATCCCAGTGCGATGCGGATGTATTTAGAATTATTCTAAAAAGGTTTCAGCCATGTTTCGCAGTCTTTTTTCCCTGTCCAAACGTCCCTTTTCCTCCCTCGGCGAACAGGAAATCCTCGCGCTCGCCATTTCATCCGAAGAAGACGATTCCCGTATCTATCGCTCCTATGCCGATCATCTGCGTGCGCAATATCCGCAATCGGCGAAAGTCTTCGATGATATGGCGGAAGTCGAGCAGCAGCATCGAAATATCCTGATCGACATGCATCGCCGTCGTTTCGGAGAAACCATCCCGCTGATACGCCGTGAACATGTGCGTGGTTTTTACGAGCGTACCCCGGACTGGCTGGTGAAGAACCTGTCGCTCGAAAAAATCCGCGCCCAGGCCGAATTGATGGAAGCCCAGGCGATCCGCTTCTATGATGAGGCCCTCAAGCGCACCAGCGATGCCTCGACGCGCAAGCTCCTCGGCGATCTGGCCGAGGCGGAGCGGGGTCACGAAGACATCGCGCAGATGCTGGAAGAAAAACACCTGGATGAAAACGGCAAGACCGAAGAGGCGGAAACCGCAAAACGGCAATTTCTTCTGACCTATATTCAGCCGGGTCTTGCGGGGCTTATGGATGGCTCCGTCTCGACGCTTGCGCCTATTTTCGCGGCCGCCTTTGCCACGCAGGATACCTGGCAGACCTTCCTTATCGGTCTCTCGGCCTCTGTCGGTGCGGGCATCTCCATGGGCTTTACCGAGGCCGCCCACGATGACGGCAAGCTTTCTGGCCGCGGTTCTCCGGTAAAGCGGGGCCTGGCCTCGGGCATCATGACGGCCATCGGTGGTCTCGGCCACGCATTGCCCTATCTCATTCCGCATTTCTGGACGGCAACGGCGATTGCCGCCGTCGTCGTTTTCGTCGAACTCTGGGCCATCGCCTTCATTCAGAACCGCTTCATGGAAACGCCGTTCCTGCGGGCAGTGTTTCAGGTGGTCCTCGGCGGCTCGCTGGTACTCGCGGCCGGTATCATCATCGGCAATGGCTGAAAAAAGAAAGAGCCCGCAATAGCGGGCTCTCAATCCATCAAACGTGGAACCAGGCGTTAGCGCAATGCGCCGACCAGCACGTCGCGGCCGTCCTCAATGGAAACCCAACGGCCCGTATTGAAGGACGCCTGCCGCTTCAGATAGGTGTAGTTGGTGTCGGTCCACAGCTTCACGTCGTCGGTGAGATTATCGAGAATATAATCGCCGTCGGTGGTGCGAAGGGTCAGCACGGCATGGCCCTCACCATCCGGCTTACGCACGACGGTGATCAGAAGATCAGCCACGGAAAAACCGCGCTCGACCAGCTTCTTGCGCTTCAGCAGCACGAAATCTTCGCAGTCGCCGGCGGTCGTCGGATATTCCCAGACTTCGTCCTTGCCGTAGATTTCCTGATCGGTCATCGCCACGATGGTGGTGTTGACGGACGTATTGACCTCGCGAATGACATCCCAGCCATAATCCGTGACGCGCGGCGGCGGCGTCGCCTTGCTGCGAATATTGCACTCGTCGGCATATTTCTGACAGAACTCATAATGGCCGATCGGCTGGGATGTAATCCCCCCCGTCACCATGGAAGGGCTTCCCTTGGTTTCCGCCGTGGCGGAGGCAGCAGTCATTAGCCCGGCGGCAACTGCAAACAGCAGCGCACGCGCCAGCGGTGCGTTCATCATGAAACCCGTCCCTTAATTCTTAACGAAAAGTTAAGAGGGATAGGGGTCTTGAGTCAATCGCTAGCAATCGGCGGCGCGCAAGACTCGTCGAATATGGTTAAGAGCGTTGCGCAAATGCCTATATTGCAAGGGCTTTGACCGCGGCGAGCATCCGCTCGATATCCTGCGGCCGGGAAAGCCGATGGTCGCCGTCGCGGATCAGCGTCAGCACGACGTCGTCGGACGGAAGATGTTCGAGAAGCTTCAGCGCATGCTGATAGGGAACATCGGGGTCGCGCATGCCCTGCAGGATGTGAACGGGGCAACCGGTGGTGATGATACCCTGCAGCACGCGGTTCTGCTTCCCGTCTTCCATCAGCGCGCGGGTGAAGATGTTGGGCTCGGGGCTATATTCCGAATGTTCCTCAAAATAACCCTTTTCCGTCAGAGAGGCTTTCTCCGCCTCCGAAAGGCTGGGCTCTATCAGCTCCTGCGTGAAATCCGGCGCTGGCGCAATGAGGACGAGACCGGCGACGGATGGCGCGCTACCCGCCTTGCGCAGCTCCTCGACCATGCGTAGCGCAATCCATCCGCCCATGGAGGAGCCGATGAGAACGACGCGCGACGGCGCCTTTGCGCGCACCACGGCAAGCGCCTCTTCCAGCCAGCAGGAAATCGTGCCCTTCCTGAAGTCGCCGCCGGAGGCGCCATGGCCGGAATAGTCGAGCCGCAGGCAGGCAAGGCCGTTTTCAGCGGCGAAGCGATCGAGTTCAACCGCCTTGGTTCCGGTCATGTCGGAACGATAGCCGCCGAGCCACACCAGCATTGGCGTATTCTCGCCCGAAGCCGCCGGGCGATGAAGGAAAGCAATGTCGCGAGTGTCGTTGTCGGGGCCTACACGCAGGAATTCAGCGGCTTGTTCGGTCATGTATATGCAATTCTCCTGATTTTGGTGCAACAACGGCGGCGTATTTGCAAAAACCGTGACAACAGGTGATCTTTTCGGGCAGATATGCTATTGACTTCGCCACGGCAATAACGACATTTCCGCCGCTTGTACCAAACAAGCTGTTTTTTGCTGACGTGATCCAGAAACAGATCAGGAGAATACGACCATTCGCAGACCTTTCAAAGCCGATGCCCCCGTCAAGGAGGGGCCGCGCTCCAACCGGGAAATTCGGGTTCCCAGAGTTCAGCTTATTGATGAAGAGGGCCAGAACCTCGGTAGCATGCCGACGGATCAGGCTTTGAAACTGGCGGAGGAGGCCGGTCTCGATCTCGTTGAGATTTCGCCGAACGCGGAACCGCCGGTATGCAAGATCCTCGATCTCGGTAAGCTGAAGTACTCGACCCAGAAAAAGGCCGCTGAAGCGCGCAAGAAACAGAAGATCGTCGAAGTTAAAGAAATCAAGATGCGCCCCAACATCGACACGCATGACTATGACGTGAAGATGAAGGCGATGGGCCGTTTCTTTGACGATGGCGACAAGGTGAAGGTAACGCTGAAGTTCCGCGGCCGCGAAATGGCCCACCAGGAACTCGGCATGAAGCTTCTCCTCCAGGTGAAGGAAGACACCCAGGCGATTGCCAAGGTGGAAGCCGAGCCGAAGCTGGAAGGCCGTCAGATGATGATGGTTCTCGCCCCGAAATAATCTTTTTACGCGTTCACATCACCGGCGCGTATCCCACCGCAAGGGGAAATTCTCATTCCCCGTTGCGCTTTTAGCCGACTGCGGTTATAAGCGCGCGTCCGAACGGTCCGGCAGGGCATGCCGAGGCCGTTCCTGAATAGCTTGAAATAGGCCTCGTCTGCCTGTTTCGATACAAAAACGGAGTAGCAAAATGCCCAAGATGAAGACGAAGTCCGCTGCAAAGAAGCGGTTCAAGATCACCGCAACCGGCAAGGTTGTTGCAGCCGCCGCCGGCAAGCGCCACGGCATGATCAAGCGTACCAACAAGTTCATTCGCGACGCGCGCGGAACCATGGTTCTCGCCGACGCTGACGGCAAGAAGGTCGTCAAGAACTACCTGCCGAACGGTCTCTGAGACTTTTCCGCACATTTGGACACTTTAAGGAGATCATGACATGGCACGCGTAAAACGTGGCGTAACTTCCCGCGCCAAGCACACCAAGACACTCAAGGCAGCCAAGGGCTTCTACGGCCGCCGCAAGAACACCATCCGCGCAGCAAAGGCTGCCGTGGATCGTTCCAAGCAGTACGCTTACCGCGACCGCAAGGTCAACAAGCGCAACTTCCGCGCTCTGTGGATCCAGCGTATCAACGCTGCTGTTCGCGAATTCGGCCTGACCTACGGCCGCTTCATCGACGGCCTGAACAAGGCTGGCATCGAAGTCGACCGCAAGGTTCTGTCCGACATGGCTATCCATGAGCCGGCAGCATTCGGCGCGCTCGTCGAAGCAGCGAAGAAGGCGCTTGAGTACCTCAAGGATGCTGGTACGGCCAACGAGTTTGAAACCGCTGTAAAGTAATTACGGCGCGGACAATCTGTTGTTCATTTGAAACCCGCGCCGGTTCTCCGGCGCGGGTTTTCATTTTTGGAATTCACGGTAGTTTCGGCAAAGGCGTGGAACGCTTTTGCGCCGAGGTTGCCAAAAGGGTGGGGCATCCGGCTTTCGGTCGGCGGGCTCCATTGGGGGCGGAAAATGCTGGTTGCCGCAAGCGAGGCGGAAAAGGCGAAGGGTTTCCACGTCCATCTCGAAGATGGCGATATCGCAGCCTTGATGCGGGCTTTGCTTAAAAGCGAGCGCCGCGTGCAGAAACTCGAGCTTTCCACAACAACCGTCTGGGTCAAGCGCCAGGGCACGGAAACGCCGTCCTGGTGGATAAAGCTGCAGACCTTTCTCGCAAAGCTGCTTCCCTACACTTTCATGCGCCCATCGCCGCCGCTCGATGGCGCAGGCCTGATGCGCCGTGAACTCGAAACATTGCAGGTCTTCAAGGCCCGCGGTTTTCCCGTTCCGCCCATCATCTATTCTTCGTTGACGGCCGTTGTCCTCGGTGATGTCGGCCCCACCATCATGGAGCATATGGACGCGATAAAAACCGCAAGACCAGCGGAACATGATGCCCTGCTGGTCAAATCTGCCGAGGCACTCGGCGAATTGCATGCGGCAGGCCTTTGCCATGGGCGACCGCATGTGCGCGACTTTTTTCTCGAACATGGCCGCGTCGGTTTCATGGATTTCGAGGAGCGCCCGCAGGAAGTCATGCCGCTCGAGACGGCGCAGGCCCGCGATATCTGGCTGCTGTTTCTGCAGGTCGCGACACGCGCCTGCGATGCGCGGAAAACCTGCGATGCCGCCTTCGCCCGCTGGCGCGAAAACGCCCCGCCCCGGGCGCTGGAAGAATTGTGCCGTCTGACCGGCATTCTGGGGCGTTTTTTACCGGTTGCCCGGTTGATCGGGCGCGTGCGGATGGGTAGTGATCTGCGACGCTTTATCATGGCGACCGACTATCTGATGAATGCTGTGAACCCCGAAGCCGCTGTTAAAAAGACCGGCAAGGCAGGAAAAGATGACTGAACTTGATACCTTGAAATCGCAATTGATGTCGGAGATCGCCACGGCTGGCGATGAGCCGGCCATCGAAGCCGTGCGTGTTTCCGCGCTTGGCAAGAAGGGCTCGGTTTCGGAGCTTCTGAAGACGCTTGGCAGCATGACGCCGGAAGAGCGCCAGACCCGCGGCGCTGCCATCAACCAGCTCAAGACCGAAATCACCGACCTCATCGGCGAGCGCAAGAATGCGCTGAAGGACGCCGCCATTACTGCGCGCCTGAAGGCCGAAACGGTGGATGTCAGCCTGCCAGTCCGCCAGTCTCCGGCCGAGCGCGGCCGCATTCATCCGATCAGCCAGATCGTCGATGAAATCACCGCGATCTTCGCGGATATGGGTTTCTCGATCGCCGAAGGTCCGGATATCGAAACCGACTATTACAACTTCACGGCGCTGAATTTCCCCGAAGGCCATCCGGCCCGCGAAATGCACGATACCTTCTTCTTCCAGCCGGATGAAAACGGCGAGCGCAAGGTGCTGCGCACCCACACCTCGCCGGTGCAGATCCGCACCATGGAAAGCCAGAAGCCGCCGATCCGCATCGTCATTCCCGGCAAGACCTACCGCCAGGATTCCGACGCCACCCATTCGCCGATGTTCCATCAGGTCGAAGGCCTTGTCATCGACAAGAAGGCGCATGTCGGCAATCTGCGCTGGATTCTGGAGGAATTCTGCAAGACCTTCTTCGAGGTCGACAGCGTCGTCATGCGCTTCCGCCCCTCCTTCTTCCCCTTCACGGAGCCGAGCTTCGAGGTGGACATCCAGTGCGACCGTTCCGGCCCCATCGTCAAGTTCGGCGAAGGCAAGGACTGGATGGAAATCCTCGGCTGCGGCATGGTGCACCCGAACGTGTTGCGCGCCGGCGGTCTGGATCCGGATGAATATCAGGGCTTTGCCTGGGGCATGGGCCTCGACCGCATCGCCATGCTGAAATACGGCATGCCGGACCTGCGCGATTTCTTCAACGCCGATGTCCGCTGGATGAACCACTACGGCTTCCGCCCGCTCGACATGCCGACGCTGTTCGGCGGTTTGAGCGTTTAATCCGGTTAGCCAAGGAGCAAAGACATGAAATTCACTCTTTCCTGGCTGAAAGAGCATCTCGATACCGATGCGACGCTGGACGAGATTTGCGAGCGGCTGACGGCGATTGGCCTCGAAGTCGAGGACGTTGACGACAAGGCGGCCTACAAGCCTTTCGTCATCGCCAAGGTGCTCTCCGCCGAGAAGCACCCGGAAGCTGACCGCCTGAAGGTTCTCTCCGTCGATGCCGGCGACGGCAAGCCGGTCCAGATCGTCTGCGGCGCGCCGAATGCACGCGCCGGCCTCGTTGGCGCGCTCGCGCGTCCGGGCATGTATGTTCCGGGTATCGATGTCACGCTGGCCATCGGCAAGATACGCGGTGTCGAAAGCCATGGCATGATGTGCTCCGAAAAGGAGCTCAACATTTCCGACGATCACGACGGCATCATCGACCTGCCGGAAGATGCGCCGGTCGGCACCTCTTTCGCCACCTATGCCGGGCTCGACGATCCGGTCATCGAAATCAACCTGACCCCGAACCGGCCGGATTGCACCTCGATCTACGGTATTGCCCGCGATCTCGCCGCTTCCGGTCTCGGCAGGCTGAAGACGAGGCCTGCGCCGTCGTTCAAGGTGGAAGGCGCAACGCCCGTCGACGTGAAGCTTGAGCTGGACGATGCGGCGCTCTGCCCCGGCTTTTCGCTGCGCGTCGTGCGCGGCGTGAAGAATGGCCCCAGCCCGAAGTGGATGCAGCAGCGCCTGCTGGCAATCGGCCTGCGCCCCATCAATGCGCTTGTCGACATCACCAACTATATGACCTTCGATCAGGGCCGGCCGATGCACGTCTTCGACGCCGCCAAGGTCAAGGGCGATCTGACGGTTCGCCGCGCAAAAGAGGGTGAGACCATCCTCGCGCTCGATCAGCGTGAATACAAGCTCGGCCCGAACAATGTCGTCATCGCCGACGAGAAGGGCCTCGAATCCATCGGCGGCGTCATGGGCGGCGAACATTCCGGCTGCGATGACAACACCGTCGACGTGCTGATCGAGTCCGCACTCTGGGATCCGATCAACATCGCCAAGACCGGCCGTTCTCTCGGCATCATCACCGATGCGCGTTATCGTTTCGAACGTGGCGTCGATCCTGAATATATGGTCCCGGGTCTGGAGCGCACCACCGAACTGGTCCTCGAACTGTGCGGCGGCGTCGCCGGCGAAGCCCGGGTCGTCGGTTACAAGGGCCATCAGCCCAAGGTCGTGGATTTCCCGCTGGCGGAAGTGAAGCGCCTGACAGGTCTGGAAGTCTCGGCGGAAGAGAGCCTCGCCATTCTCAAGGGTCTCGGCTTCGGCGTAGAGGGAACGGGCGAGCGCGTCTCCGTCACCGTCCCGTCCTGGCGTCCTGATGTCGATGGCAAGGCCGATCTGGTGGAAGAGGTCATGCGCATCCATGGCGTCGACAATATCAAGCCGGAGCCGCTGGAAAGTTTTGGGGCCGTCAACGGCCGTATCCTGACCACACTGCAGATCCGCACCCGCACCGCGCGCCGTGCGCTGGCAAGCCGCGGCATGCTGGAGGCTGTCACATGGTCCTTCATCCCGGAAGCGCAGGCAAAGCTGTTCGGCGGTGGTTCACCCGCGCTAAAACTCGCCAACCCCATCGCAGCCGATATGTCGGACATGCGGCCTTCGCTGTTGCCCGGTCTCCTGACCGCCGCGCAGCGCAATGCTGACAAGGGCTATGGCGATGTCGCGATCTTCGAGGTCTCCGGCACCTATGAGGGCGATACGCCTGAGAAGCAGCGCCGCGTTGCCGGCGGTGTTCGCCGTGGCACGGCCTCGCTCGCAGGCAGCGGCCGCATGTGGTCCAATGCTTTGAAGGGTGGCGGCAAGCCCGTGGATGTCTATGACGCCAAGGCCGATGCGCTCTCGGTGCTGGAAGCCTGCGGCCTGCCCATGGCCAATGTGCAGATCGAAGCCGGCGGCCCCGGCTGGTATCACCCCGGCCGCTCCGGCACCATCAAGATGGGGCCGAAGGTCGTGCTCGGTTATTTCGGCGAGTTCCATCCAAAGACGCTGTCCGAACTGGATGTCTCCGGCGCCTATTGCGGTTTCGAGATTTATCTCGACGCCATGCAGGAGCCGAAGAAGAAGGCGACCCGCACCAAGCCTGCGCTCGAGCTTTCGCCCTTCCAGGCGGTGAAGCGCGACTTCGCCTTCGTGGTCGACAAGTCGGTAGAGGCGGGCGCCATCATCAAGGCTGCAACGAGCGCCGACCGCAAGCTGATCACCGGCGTCAATGTCTTCGATATTTTCGAGGGCGCATCGCTCGGTGAAAACCGCAAGTCGGTCGCCATCGAAGTGCAGATCCAGCCGGTCGACAAGACGCTGACGGACGAGGATTTCGAGGCCCTGACCGCCAAGATCGTCGGCAATGTCGCGAAATCCACGGGCGGCGTCCTGCGCGCCTGAGCCTGAAGGCATCTGTCGGAATGAAAAAAGCCGCGGCAGCTGCCGCGGCTTTTTGCTGTTATCGGTTGGCCATCCGTGACATCTGTTCTGGGTAACGCGCGCCGGCGACTTTTGCGGGCGAAAGCAGCGCGCCGAGGCTGGCGGCTTCTTCTGCCGTCAGCGACACCTCCGCCGCGGCAACGTTCTTCTCCAGATTGGCGATTTTTGTCGTGCCGGGAATAGGAACGATGAAGTCGCCCTGGGCCAGAACCCAGGCCAGCGCCAATTGTCCGGCGGTCACGCCCTTCTCAGTCGCCATGTCTTCCAGAAGCTTGATGAGCGCCAGATTGGCGTCGAAGTTTTCGCTCTGGAAGCGCGGCAGCCCACGGCGGAAATCGTCGGATGCAAGTCCGTCTAGCGTCTTCAATGCGCCAGTCAAGGCACCGCGCCCGAGCGGGCTGAAGGGTACGAAACCGATACCGAGTTCACGGCATGTTTCCAACACGCCGTTTTCCTCCACGTCGCGGGTCCACAGCGAATATTCGCTCTGAATTGCCGCAATGGGATGAACGGCGTGCGCTTTGCGAAGCGTTTCGGCGCTCGCTTCCGAAAGGCCGAGATGTTTCACCTTGCCCTGCCGGACCAGCTCGGCCATGGCGCCTACCGTGTCTTCGATCGGAACATTCGGATCGACGCGATGCTGGTAGAACAGGTCGATCTCATCGACGCCGAGGCGTTTGAGAGAGGCTTCGGCGACGGCGCGCACATTGTCCGGACGGCTGTCGGTGCCCACCATCATCTGGCCAGCGGGTTTGCTGGTGTCGATTTTGAAGCCGAACTTGGTGGCGATGACCACCTTGTCGCGATAGGGCTTCAAACCCTTGCCGACAAGAATCTCGTTATTGTAAGGCCCGTAAACCTCCGCCGTATCGAAAAAGGTGACGCCGAGTTCGACGGCGCGGTGCAGCGTTGCAATTGCGCTGCTCTCATCGCCGGTCGGGCTATAGGCATGTGTCATGCCCATGCAGCCGAGGCCAAGCGCCGAAACGGAAAGGTTGTTTCCAAGGGTTCTTTTTTTCATCTGTACGTCCTTCCATAAGGAACCGCCCATCGCTAAGGGCGTGATGAGAAAATAGCGTCTCATGGCGGTAAAAATAATCGCTGCAAATCCGCTTGGGTTGTTCTATCATTTAGAACAATGAACCGTGTGCAACTCTCCCAGCTGGCTGTTCTCGCCGCCGTTGCCGAAGGCCGCAGCTTTCGCAAGGCCGCCGCCGAACTTGCCATTGCCCCTTCCGCCGTCAGCCATGCGGTGTCGTCGCTGGAGGTAAGCCTTGGGCTGCGCCTGCTTCATCGTACCACCCGCAGCGTTTCTCCGACAGAGGAGGGCAAGCGGCTTCTCGAGACGCTTGGCCCGGCGCTTGCCGATATCGATGCGGTCATCGAGACGCTTGCCGAGCAGGGCGGAAGACCCGCTGGCCCCCTGCGCATCACCCTGCCGCGACTTGCCGCGGAGGACCTCATCGTCCCCCGGCTGGGCGAGTTCCTGCGGCTCTATCCCGATATTTCACTCGAAATTTCAACGGATGATCGTTTCGAGGATATTGTCGCGAAAGGTTTCGATGCCGGTCTGCGGCTCGGGGAGCATCTCGATGCGGATATGATTGCGGTGAAAGCGAGCGGCGCATGGCGCGGCGCGATTGTTGGCGCCCCCGCCTATTTCGTAGAAAACTCACCACCGCAGGATCCAAGGGATCTTATTCGGCATCGCTGCATCCGCCGGCGTTTCGCCAGCGGCCTTATCTATCGCTGGGAACTGGAGAAGAATGGCAAGCCATTGGTGGTCGATGTGCAGGGGCCGCTGATCCTGTCGGACCAGAGCCTTATTCGAAGGGCGGCGATTGATGGCGCAGGTCTCGCCTTCGTTTTCGAGCAGCGTGTTGAAGACGATATCAGGGAGGGAAGGCTGATCCGCGTGCTGGAGGACTGGTGCGCGCCCTTCGATGGTTTCTATATCTATTATCCCTCGCGCCGGCAGATGCGGCCGGCGCTGAGGGCTTTCGTGGATTTCTTCCGCTTCAGGAGTTGATCAGAACTTGATGCGATAGCGGATATGGCCGTCGCTTTTCACGTAGCTGTCATAAAGCTTCTGGGCGCGGTGGTTGTCGTCGCCGGTATGCCAGTACAGCCGTGACCAGCCCTTGTCCTTGCAGATGGCGACAAGATCGTCCATCAGCGCTCGGCCCGTTCCCTTGCCGCGGATTTCGCCATCGACGAACAGGTCTTCCAGATAGCAGTCGGGCGTCTTCACCCAGGTGGAATCATGGAAGTGGTGAATGGCGAAACCGGCCATGCGGTCGTCGAGCATGGCCACGCGCATGGAGACGCGGGATGCGGGATCGAGAATGCGCGCCCATGTATGGTCGGTTACGTCATCGGCAAGATCGACATCATAAAAGGCAAGATAGTCGTTCCACAGGCGCAGCCATTCCGTCCGGTCAGCCGGCTGCGCATCGCGAATTCTGAGTTCCATGTTACGCGCCCGCCTTGTCGAGCAGCGTCATCATCTCATCCGTCAGCTTTAACTCGACGGCGCGTTTGAAGCTTTCGAGCTGGGACAGGCTGGTGGCGCTGGCGATCGGCGCGGTTATCGCCTTCTTTCGCAACAGCCAGGCTAGCGCAATATCTGCGAGCTTCGCGCCGGTTTCCACTGCCACCGCATCCATGGCGCCTAAGACGGCAAGACCGCGCGTATTGACATATTCGCCCACGCGATAGCTGCGGGCGACGCCTTCCGTATCGGCCTTGGCGCGATATTTCCCGGTGAGGAAACCGGCGGCGAGGCTGTAATAATTGATGACGCCGATCTCTTCCTTCTGGCAAAGTTCGGCAAGCGGGCCTTCGAAATCCGCGCGGTTATAGAGATTATACTCCGGCTGCAGCACGTCATAACGGGGAAGATTGTTCTTCGCAGCCGTATCCAGCGCGTCCTGAAGCTGGCTTGCGGAATAATTGGAGCAGCCGATGGCGCGGATTTTTCCCTGTTCCTTCAGTTTGCCGAAAGCGGTGAGCGTCTCCTCCAGCGGCACCTCCGCATCCGGCTTGTGGGCGAGGTAAAGGTCGATATAGTCGGTTTGCAGCCGCTTCAGCGAGGCATCGACAGCTTCTGCGATCCATTTGGCGCTGAGGCCGGTCTTCTGGCCGCGATTGTCAAAACCGACCTTGGTGACGATTACCGCATCTTCACGCTTCACGCTCGACTGCTTCAGCCATTTGCCGATGATGGTTTCGGACTCGCCGCCCTCATGCCCATCCACCCAGGCGGAATAGACATCCGCCGTGTCGATGGCGTTGAACCCGGCGTCGAAAAAGGCGTCGAGCAGGGCAAAGGAAGTTTTCTCATCCGCTGTCCAGCCGAACACGTTGCCGCCGAAGACGATCGGGGCGATGGAGAGGCCGGTGCGGCCGAGGCTTCGTTTTTCCACGGGGAATGCTCCTGTTGCTGTCTTGGTGGCAAGGTTAGCAACTGCTCATCCGCATAACCATTCAATTCCTTTGATGGCATTCATCAGGAAGCAGCGGGGTCTGAGATTATCAGGCCTGAAAACCGCGATAATGGCTGGGAGGGTAACGATTATGCTGCTGCCAGACGCGCCGCAGGTGCCGGGCGGAGGCAAAGCCCGCCCGTTCGGCAATGGCTTCCATATCCAGGCGGCTGTTGGCAAGAATGTCGCGGGCGAGATTGACCCGCATCAGGTTGACATAGTCGATGACGCTGATGCCGGTATGCTCGCGAAACAGGCGCGACAGGTGCCTTTCGCTGAGCGCCGCAATATCGGCCAGCCGCTCCAGCGACCAGTCCTGCGCCGGCTCGGCCATCACACGGTCCTGAACCCGGTGAATGGCGGGGTGGATGTGGTTGCGGCCGGTCATCCAGGGGGAGATTTGCGGGTCGCTGCCGCTGCGCCTGAGATAAACCACCATTGTTTTGGCAATACGCGCCGCGACCGCCGGGGATGTCAGCCGGGAAACCACATGCAGCATCAGGTCGATGCCGGTGGAAATACCGGCGCTTGAGAAGCGGTTGCCATCCTCGACGAAAAGGCGGTTTTCGGCGACCTGGGACAGCGGCGCGATGCGGCGCAGCCCTTCAACGCAGTCGGCATGAGTCGTGCAAGTGCGTCTGTCAAAAAGCCCGGCTTCGCCCGCCAGCAGCGCGCCGGAACAGATGGAAATGACTGTCGTATCGGGGCGCACCGCGCGGCGCAGCCATGCCGCCAGCGCCTGCCGCTCTCGCCGTGTCTCCGGATCGTTGTCGAAGCGTGATGTGCTGCCCGAGATCAGCAGGAAAGCATTTTCCGGCAGGGTCGCAGGCAAGTTCTCCAGCCCTGAAAGCGCAAGGCCGATGGAAGATTGTTGTTTGTCAGTCGCAGCAATGTAGCGGCAGTCGAAATGGATGTCCCGCTGTTCCCCATTGGCATAACGGATCACTTCGAGCGGACCGGCAATATCGAGCAACAGCGCATGTGGCGGCACAAGCGTATAAAAGGGAATGGTGCGCGTGCCGCCTTTATCCATCAGGCGGCCTCTTTCACGGTGGCAAGTGCATCATCGACGGTCACGATGCGCGCGAAGCGGCCGGCCAGCACCAGCTCGGTCCGCTTGCGGATATCGTCCGGGCTGAAGACGGTGCCGGAAGCATGTATCATCGGGAAAGTCAGCGTCGCTTCGGTGACGTAATCGACGCTGTAACCGAGATCGGAAGCGTGCCGGGTGGTGGTTTCGCAGCATTGTTCGGTACGGATGCCGGAGACGATCAACCGATTGATGCCCTTCTGCGTCAGCCAGATTTCGAGGCCGGTGCCGGCAAAAGCCGAATGGCGGTTCTTGTGAAAGGTGACATCAGGGGTAATCCGCACACCCTCCAGCGCCCGGATATAGCCGCTGTCTTTTGAAAAGGCTCTGTCGCCATCGACATGGAAGATTTGTACGACGGGAATGCCCGCAGCCCTTGCACCGTCGATCAGTGCCTGCTGCTTCTCCAGATAGGCGGTAAGCTCGCTTTCTTCGAAGTAAGGGGCGTGCCGAAAGGATTCCTGAACGTCGATGACAAGCAGCGCTGTATGAGAAGAGGACATTTCATGTTTCTCCATTGGGTTCATGCATAGCATAATCCCTCTTATCGAGCTCGGAGAAAAGCAGGCATTCCGACAAAGACAGGACAAATTCAGCCATACCATGTTCTGTCATGCATCTGCGGCTTGCCAGACCGTGTGACGATGGTAAGTTTCCGACGGATGGCAGAGCGGGAGAATGGAATGCTGCGTTTTGGAATAATCTCAACGGCGAAAATCGCACAGGATCACGTCATTCCGGCGATACAGGATGCGCAGAATTGCGTGGTCAGCGCCATCGCCAGCCGTGACCATGCCAAGGCGCGCGCGGTGGCGGATCGTTTTTCCGTGCCACACGCCTTCGGCTCTTATGAGGAGATGCTGGCCTCGGATGTGATCGACGCCGTCTATATTCCGCTTCCGACCTCGCAGCACGTGGAATGGACCATCAAGGCCGCCGATGCCGGCAAGCATGTTCTGTGCGAAAAGCCGATTGCATTGAAGGCAGAGGAGATCGACGCCCTCATCGCCGCGCGTGACCGCAACCGTGTTATCGTCTCGGAAGCTTTCATGGTCACCTACGCGCCCGTCTGGGCGAAGGTGAAGGAATTGCTGGCATCCGGCGCGATAGGCACACTGAAGCATGTTCAGGGCGCTTTCAGCTATTTCAACCGCGATCCAGGCAATATGCGCAATATTCCCGAACTGGGTGGGGGCGCCTTGCCGGATATCGGCGTTTACCCGACCATCGTTACCCGCTTCGCTACCGGCGCGGAGCCCCGGCGCGTACAGGCCACCGTCGAGCGCGATAAGGAATTCGGCACGGATATCTATTCCAGTGTCAGGGCCGATTTCGGCGATTTCGAACTGAGTTTTTATCTGGCCACACAGCTTGCCGCCCGTCAGCTCATGGTTTTTCATGGCACTGAGGGGTACATTGAGGTCAAGTCTCCCTTCAACGCCAATCGCTGGGGTGCGGAAGAGATCGAACTGACCAATCAAGCCCATAACCAGTCGCAAATCTTCCGGTTTCAGGATAGCCGCCAATATAAGCTGGAGGCGGAGGCCTTTGCCCGTGCGACGAAGGGTGAGGGCGACGTCGTGACGCTGGAAAGCTCGAGAAAGAACCAGCTTTTCATCGACGCTATTTACCGGGCAGCGGAAAAGGATGGCTGGGAGACGGTTTAGTCCTGATCTTGCCGTTGCTTTTGAAGCCGCCAATAACCGTAGAGCGCCAGCGCCAGTGCTGCGATTATTGAAAAGACAAGCGGGACGAGCGGCTGCACGAGCGGATTGCGCCATTGCAGCAGGGCAAACAGGCCGACACTGACGATACGTGAGGTGAGTGTGACGGCATTCATCAGAAAGCTGTTCAGCCTGGCTGACGCCTCACCATTTGCACGGTTCAGCCGCCAGCTTGTTGCAAGCCCCGTTGCTGCGCCCGGCAAACGGGCGGCCAGCGGATCGACACCGAGATAGAAGACAAGCAGACAGGTAACGGCAAGGTCGACGGCCAGTCCGCAAATCTCGGTCAGCGCAAAGCGGGGAAGCCTCAAGGCCTTGGGCTTTTAGAGGGTTGGCTGGGTGGAACGCGGGCGCTGCAGCACCAGAAGGCCGAGGACGACACCCACGACACCGAAATTGTAACCGGCGAGTGCCAGAAGCAGCGACATCAAGGGCACGGCCGTGGAAGAAAGTGCAATCGCCACGCCATAGGCACCGATAATCATCATGCAGATGAAAACGATGCTGAAAACCGAACGAAGCGCAACTGCGGTTACGCCGAGCGCTGTGGCGGTAAGAAAAATCATGATGCCGCCTCCTCTTTGGTTGTCGGGCCTGAGGCAAGACGTAACGCCGTTTTCCCTAACGAACCCTTGTTTCCTCCTCCAATCCCCATTTTCCTAACTCGTTAGTTGAGGATATGGTTTCATCGCCGTTAAAATGAGGCAGGCCGGCGCCGGCATTTCCGAATCGACGGGTTTTGGTTACAAACGGGCATGAGCGATATCTTCTCCCACGCAGCATTGAGCAATCTTGCCGAGTTCTCGGTCTCCGAACTGTCGGGTTCCATCAAGCGCACGGTGGAGACGGCTTTCGAGCAGGTGCGGGTGCGCGGCGAGATTTCCGGCTATCGTGGGCCGCATTCTTCCGGACACGCCTATTTCTCGCTGAAGGACGACCGCGCCCGTATCGATGCGGTGATCTGGAAAGGCACCTTCTCGCGGCTGAAGTTCCGCCCGGAAGAGGGCATGGAAGTCATCGCCACCGGCAAGGTCACAACTTTTCCCGGCTCGTCGAAATACCAGATCGTCATAGAAAGCCTCGAGCCTGCCGGCGCTGGCGCGCTGATGGCGCTTCTCGAAGATCGCCGCCGGCGTCTGGCGGCGGAAGGGCTGTTCGATGCGACCCGCAAGCGCCGGCTGCCCTTCATGCCGCATGTCATCGGCGTCGTCACCTCGCCAACGGGCGCGGTTATTCGCGATATTCTTCACCGCATTTCGGATCGCTTTCCCGTCCATGTCGTCGTCTGGCCGGTCAAGGTGCAGGGCGAAGGTTCGGGCGAGGAGGTGGCGAACGCCATTCGCGGTTTCAACGCGCTTCAGCCCGGTGGGGAAATTGCGCGGCCCGACGTGCTGATCGTCGCGCGTGGCGGCGGCAGTCTTGAGGACCTGTGGAGCTTCAACGACGAAATCGTCGTGCGCGCCGCTGCCGAAAGCGAAATCCCGCTGATTTCCGCCGTCGGACACGAGACTGATACGACCTTGATCGACTACGCCGCCGATGTGCGTGCACCGACACCGACGGGAGCCGCCGAAATGGCCGTGCCGGTGCGTGCGGAACTGGAAGCGCAGCTCTCCGGCCTTGCCGCGCGTCTTTCAGGCTCGGTATCGCGGCAGATGGACAATCGCCGTCAGGGTGTGCGGGCGCTGGTGCGCGCGTTGCCGTCGCTCGATCAGCTTCTGGCCCTGCCGCGCCGCCGTTTCGACGAGGCCGCGAGCGGTCTCGGGCGTGGACTGGAATTGACCACGCTGAACAAGCGCCGCGCCTTTGAGCGATCCGCCTCGGGTCTCAGGCCGGAAACCTTGCTGAATGGTCTCAAACAGCACAGGCAACGGATTACCGAGCGCATGCATCGGGCCGAGACCCTGGTGGAGCGCCGTCTGCTGCAGGGAAAAGGCCGCGTCGATGCCTTCGATTCCGCGCTGCGTTCGCTTCCCGCCCGGCTGCTCGGCCAGTTAGAGCGGCAGAAGGAGCGGGTCGTCACCGGCGCGCGCCGGGCCGATACAGCCGTATTGCACCGCATGGCGCAGAGCCGCGCAGGCCTTGCCGCCCATGACCGCATCCTGCAATCGCTGTCTTATAAAAACGTGCTGAAACGCGGTTATGCCGTGATCCGCGATGAAGAAAACCGGCCGCTGACCCGCGCTGCCGCTGTCGCTTCAGGTGCTGTGGTGTCGATGGAATTTGCCGATGGCCGCGTCTCGGCCATCACGACGGGGGAGGGGACGCCATCCCCTGATAACCCTGTAGTGCCAAAAAAGAAGCCGGCGAAACCGGCTTCTTCCGATCCGGGCAATCAGGGTAGCCTGTTTTGATCAGATCGACGCCGCATCCGAAAAACGCCGGCTGACGGTGAAGGTCTTTTCGATATCGGGATGCAGTTCCATGCCAAGGCCGGCGCCCGGAGGCACGGTTATCATGCCGTTCTTCACCTCAGGCAATGCCGTGACGAGATCGCGATACCAGGTCTTGTAGAAGGCGCGCACGCTTTCCTGCACCAGCGCGTTCGGCGCGTTGAGCGACAGATGGGTGGAGGCGCAGAGCACCACCGGCCCGGTGCAATCATGCGGGGCGACCGGCAGATGCCAGGCTTCCGCCATCGAAGCGATCTTGCGCGCCTCGGAAAGCCCGCCGCACCAGCTGATGTCCAGCATCACCACACCGGCAGCACCTGTCTCGAGCAGATCGCGGAAGGCCCAGCGTGAACCGAGCGTTTCCGAGGCGGAAATCGGCGCAGGCGAAACGGCGGCATAACGCGCCAGGCTGGAAAGACTGTCCATCTTGATCGGGTCTTCATGCCAGAAGGTCTGGTAGGGAGTGAGCGCCTTGGCGATCTGCATGGCGGGCAGAAGCTGCCACATGGAGTGAAACTCCACCATGATATCCATCCTGTCGCCCACCGCCTTGCGAATTTTCTCGAAAGGCTCGAGCGCGCTTTTCAGGTCCGGCATCGAGATATATTGCCCGCGCGTCTTTTCCGCCGCCGCATCGAACGGCCAGATCTTCATGGCCGTGATGCCCTCTTCCAGCAGCGAATGGGCAAGCTCGTCAGCGCGGTGCAGGAAGCCGTTGAGGTCGTCGTAATCCCTGCCGCTGGAGAGGCCATAATTGGCCGTCTGCTGCCCGGTGGCCTTCTTGATATATTCGGTGCCCGCGCAGGTATTGTAGGTGCGGATTTCCTTGCGGCTGAAACCGCCGAGCAGCTGGGCGATGGGCTGATTTGTGGCCTTGCCGAAAATATCCCACAGGGCGATATCGAAGGCGGAGTTGCCGCGCACTTCTGCGCCCGATGAACGGAAGCCGAGATAACCGACGAGGTCTTGCGCCAGAAGGTCGATCTGCAGCGGATCGCGACCGATCACGCGGGGTGCGATATATTCATGCACATAGGTCTCCACCGTCTCCGCTCCGAAGAAGGTTTCGCCGAGCCCGGTAATGCCCTCATCCGTATGGACCAGAACCCAGAGCAAGTTTGTCCGTTCCGCCACGCGGACGGTCTCGAGTTTTGTGATTTTCATGAAGTGTCTCCTCCTCCAGAGGCAGGTCGTGTTCCGTCTGGAACGGTGTTTGAAAAATCAGGCGATGCCGGCTGCCAGAAGCGCGTGCACGCTTTCATCGAAATGCCGCGCCATCAGTGTTGAAGCCGTTTGCGGATCGCCGGCGGCAATGGCCTGTCCGATGGCGATGTGAAGCTCGCTTGCGGCATGGCGCTGCGCATCGGATGTGCGGCTTTTCCAGCCGATCGGCCATGTCTGGCGCGTCACGTTCTGGAAAGCGCCGAGAATGAGTTCGAAAACCGGGTTCTTGGAGGCTCTGGCAACGGCGATGTGAAAAGCAAGGTCGTGTTCCATGACCTTGTCGTTGTCGCCGAAATCCCGCTCCATATTGTTGGCATGGTCGAGAATGGTGAGCGCTTCCGCATCCGTTCGCCTCAGTGCCGCGAGCGTCACGGTTCTGACTTCGATCGTGCGGCGCACATCGTAGATCTGCTGGATGTTGATCTGTTCGGTGTGAATGCCATGTTCGAACATCAATGACATTGCACCGTGATCCAGCGTCGCCACAGTGGCGCGCTTGCCGGCGCTTACGTCGATCAGCCGCATGGCCGACAGAGAACGGAAAGCCTCGCGAACGACGGTGCGGGAAACGCCGAGCTGCTGCGAGAGCGAAAGCTCGCTGGGGAGCTTCGCTCCCGGTGCAAGTTCGTTTTCGCGGATATGGCGGGTGATAGCGCCGATCGTGCTGCTGACGAGACCGGATTCATGCGAAATGGCAGTTAACATTTTTCCTCCAACCTGTAGTACAGGTTTATGGAAAATTGCTTACAGGATTTTTGGGAGCGAAACAAGCGCCATCACGGAGCCATTGTGTGTTTGTCGGACCGAAAAGCCTATTCTTCGAAATCCCGCAAAAACCGTTTCAGCAGCCGGTTCAGCGTCACGCGCTCTTCTTCGCTGAGACCGGCGACCAGGCGATGCTGGTTTTCGACGTGAGCGCCTGCCGCTTCCTCGACAATGGCATATCCCCGTTCCGTCAACGATATCAGGACGCTGCGCCGGTCGTTCGGGTTATGGATACGTTCCACCAACCCGGCTTTTTCGAGCTGGTCGATCCGGTTGGTCATGGTGCCGGAACTCACCATCGTCATGGCCAAAAGATCGCCGGGGGAAAGTCGGTAAGGTGAGCCGGAGCGCCGCAATGTCGCCAGCACATCGAAAGCGGAGGAGGAAAGCCCGTGCTTCAGCAGCACCGCCTCCACCTCCCGGCCGAGATGGGTGGTAAGACGGTTCAGGCGCCCGAGCAGCCCCATGGGGCCGACATCGAGATCGGGCCGCTCCCTGCGCCATTGCGCCAGAATGTGATCGACGTGGTCCAACGGTTCTTTGTTCATCACCAAGGCATAACAATTGATGTCTTGACGTCAAGATAAAATCGGCTAGATTGCATTTATCTTGATATAGAGATTCTTGAAATGAAGAAAAATACGACCTATGCCGTCGATGTGCTGGTGACCGCCCTTGCCCCCGCCGTCTGGGGAACCACCTATTTCGTGACGACCGAATTTTTGCCGCACGGTTATCCCTTTCATGTCGCGATGCTGCGCGCATTGCCGGCCGGCGTGCTTTTGCTGCTTTTCGTAAGAAAGCTCCCGCACGGTATCTGGTGGCCGCGCAGCTTCATTCTCGGCGCGCTGAATTTCTCGTTCTTCTGGGCGATGCTTTTTGTGTCGGCCTATCGGCTGCCGGGCGGCGTGGCGGCAACCGTGGGTGCAGTCCAGCCCCTGATCGTGATTGGCCTTTCCCGGCTGTTTCTCGCGGCACCCGTCCGGCCGCTGGCCATCGCGGCCGGTTTTCTGGGCATTGTCGGCGTCGCGCTTCTGGTTCTGGCGCCGGGCGCTGCGCTGGATGGTATCGGTGTGGCGGCAGGCCTTGCCGGTGCCGTCTCCATGGCTTTCGGAACGGTGCTGACCCGCAAATGGCGGCCGCCGGTGTCGAACCTCACGTTTACCGCCTGGCAATTGACGGCGGGCGGCCTTCTGTTGCTGCCGGTCGCCTGTTTCCTGGAACCGGCCCTGCCGACGCCGACAGCGGCCAATATTCTCGGCATGGCCTATCTGGGACTTATCGGTGCTGCGCTGACCTATTTTCTATGGTTTCGCGGGCTTGCCCGCATCGAACCTTCCGCGGCTGCATCGCTCGGTTTTCTAAGCCCGGTCGTTGCAACCCTGCTCGGCTGGCTGGCGCTCGGCCAAAGCCTTACGCCAGCGCAGATCGCCGGTTTCGTTGCGGTGCTTTTCAGCATCTGGCTCAGTCAGCGCAGCCAGTTGCCGAGATAGGTGTCGTCAGGCCCATTCGCCCTTGCGCATCACCGGAACCGTGGATCCGTCCGGCTTCACACCGTCAATATCCGCCTTGTCGGAACCGATCATCCAGTCGATATGGATCAGGCTTGAGTTGCCGCCCTGCGCCTTGATCTCATCCTGCGACAGCGAAGCGCCGTCGAGGAAGCATTTCGAATAGCATTGGCCAAGCGCGATGTGGCAGGAGGCGTTTTCATCGAAAAGCGTATTGTAGAACAGGATGCCGCTTGCCGAAATCGGCGAGGAATGCGGCACCAGCGCCACTTCACCCAGACGCCGCGCGCCCTCGTCGGTGTCGAGCACCTTGTTCAGCACCGCTTCGCCCTTCGAAGCCTTGGCTTCGACGATACGGCCGGCTTCGAACTTCACCTGGATGTCGTCGATCAGCGTTCCCTGATGCGACAGCGGCTTGGTGCTGGAGACGTAACCGTCGACACGCAGCGCATGCGGGGTGGTGAAGACTTCTTCCGTCGGGATATTCGGGTTGCAGGTCACGCCATTCTTGGCGGTGGAGGCGCCGCCATGCCATTCATGGCCGTCCGCCAGGCCGATCTTCACATCCGTGCCGGGGCCGGTGAAATGCAGCGCAGAGAAGCGCTCGCCGTTCAGCCATGCCGAACGTTTGGCGAGATTGGCATTGTGCTCGGCCCAGGCCGCGACCGGGTCGGCCAGATCCACCCGCGATGCGGCGAAGATGGCATCGGCAAGCTTGCGGACCGCTTCGTCTTCCGCGAGGCCGGGGAAGACCTGCTTTGCCCAGGAGGGGTTCGGATAGGAGATGATGTTCCAGTTGATGTCGAAATTGGAAATCTTCTCCAGCGCCGGCTTGTAGGCCGTGGAGTTGGCCTTGTTGGCGCGCGCAACCTTGGCCGGGTCCTGTTCGGCCAGCAGCATGGGATTATCGCCGGCAATCGCCAGCCGCGCCGCGCCATTGGCATAGGCCTTCGCCATGCCTTCATAGAGCCAGCCGGAAGCCCGGTCGAAATTGGCGTCGCTGGCGTGGCGATAGCGGGCAAGCGTCGTTTCTTCGTCGGAATAGAAAGTGGTGACCAGCCCGCCACCCGCCATATAGGCGTGTTTGGTCAAAAATCGCACCAGCGGCAGGGCCGCCAGCGGTGCGGTAATCACCAGATCCTGATCCTTCTGCAATTGCAGGCCGACCTTGACGGCGACTTCGGCCAGTTTTTCGAGTTTGACGGGATCGATGGGGGAAACGGTCATGATCTGCCTTCGTCTATTTCAATAGGAGGCGCCGACCATAGCCCATTCCTTCCGAAAGCCAAATGCTTTCAGGCGCGCCTCCTGGGCTTCAATCGGCGACCAGCGGCGCGGCAATCGCCTTCAGCGCGCTTTGGGCATCGCGGGGCGAAAGCCTCACCTGCAGGCCGCGTTGCCCGCCATTCATGTAGACATAATCATGCGCCATGGCACCGGCCTCGATGGCCGTCGGGACCTGTTTCTTCTGCCCGAAAGGGCTGATGCCGCCGACATGATAACCGGTGGCGCGCTCCGCATCGGCAGGCCTCATCATGCTGGCGGATTTGCCCCCGAAGGCGGCCGCCAGCTTCTTCATGCTAACCTCGCGATCCGAAGGGACGACGACGCAGACCGGTTTGCCATCGAGTTCCGCCATCAGCGTTTTCAGCACCAGATGCGGTGGTTCACCGATCGCCTCGGCCGCCTGCAGGCCGATGCGGTCGGCATTCGGGTCGTAATCATAGGTGACGGTGGTGAAGGCAACGCCGGCCTTGGTCAGCATTTGGGTGGCACGGGTTGTTTTGGACATGGCGGGCTGCGTTCACGCAAAAAGGGTCTGGTAGGTTTCAGGCTTGAAACCGACGGTTATCCTGCCCTTCGCTTCCAGCACGGGACGCTTGATCATGGAGGGCTGTTCCAGCATCAGCCCGATGGCCTTCTCATGGGTGAGATCGACCTTCTGGCCGTCATCGAGTTTCTTGAAGGTGGTGCCGGCGCGGTTGAGAACCGTTTCCCAGCCCGCGGCATCGCACCATGTTTCCAGATGAGCACGGTCGATGCCGGCCGCCTTATAGTCATGGAAAGAATAGTCGACACCGTTGGCTTCCAGCCAGCTTCTGGCCTTCTTCATCGTGTCGCAGTTCTTGATGCCGTAAATCGTGACCGTCATGCCATCTGCCTCTTCGTCTCTAAAAGCACTTCCGGCATAACAAAATATCCGTCTTATTCAACCCGCCTGCTGAAGTGCCCTGCGCATATACCCGGTCCTGATGCTTAAGCCATGCAAAATCGCAATGGCTGATATCCAAACGAGCGCGAGCAAAGCTGCATGGCTTCCCTGCTGCATCATGAGTTGTAGAACGGGTCGGAAATGCCCATTATCTAGGCATCAAAGATGGAGAGAAAAATGCGTCAGGTTGCAAAGACATCGCGTAACTTCTTCGGTGAAACTTTCGCCGTTCTCGGTGCAGCGCTCTCGGTTTCGGCCGCTGTTCGCGCACATCGCAAGCCCGCCCGCGCCGATCTCGAAGCCCTCGGCATCGACGGCAAGGCTTTCGACAAGGTACAGCTCTAAGCTGGTCATTATCCGTTGCGAGGCGATATCGCCTCGCTTGCGCTCAGGATTGATAACCGGATCGGTTTTCGGCTGGCGCGGCGGATGTGCGGCTGGCGCGAAAAGCGTCGGATTAGAGCAACAAGGTTCCGCATAGTTCTCGATGGAGAATGCGGAAAAATTGTCGGTATCAGAGCGCTATGCCGCTTCAGGTGCATGTTATCGCACCGATGCCCTTTGTGTCGGCCGTTTCGAAGGTTCGATCACTTTTTCCGGCAAATGTAGCTGGCTTTCAGGCCGTTCATAACGCTCCGCTTTCGGCGAGAGTGCGAAGCGCCCGAGCAATTCATGCCGTGTTTCGCCATTGTGGCTGAAAACGAGTTCGAAGCTCCCCGCAAGCCAGCTATAGGGTCTGTCAGCCGGCATCAGCTCAATTTTCCCGCAGCCGTAGATCACGGTGAGATGTGGCGTAAACGACGATGCGGCGACATAGGGCAGGTTTGCCCGCCGCAGGGCGCGCTGCACCATTTTCGCCAGAGCCTTAAGTTCCTGTATCTCGCGGCTGCTGCGTAGCGCCAGACTGTTGCGATTGCCGAAAAGCGATGTTCCATCGAATGTGATCGGAACGGGCCGCGCCTTGATCTCCCCCAGCGCTGCCTTCAGCCTTTCTACCAGCCCGTGAGGCACGGTCTCGAAACTTCCGATGCAGAGCAGGGTTATATGCAGAAGCTCCGGCGGATAGGCCTCACGCTTCGTCCGCCCTGCGGCATGGCGCGACGCATCGGCAAAAATTCGTTCCGCCAGGGCTGCCGGCGGTTTCACCGTGATCAAGAGCTTGCTGCTAAATCGCGGATTGAAACGCCGTATTTTCTCCGGCTCCCATCCTTCGAAGAAAAGCTGCCTTAAACCTCCTTCATCTGCCAACCCGAAACCCATAGCGATGCTCCACGGCCTTTGCCCGGGCCGGGATATTATCACCAACGGCAATAATTAAAAGAACAAAAAGAGAACGAAAGCATTAGGCGCTTACCAGATGCCGGGAAATAGCCGATAGCGCCTTTCACGGGCATAATCAGCATAACCGAGCAATTCTGCCTGGAGCAGACGATCTTCCCAGCCGGTGCGCAGGATCAGCAGGGCGATGGCCAAGGCGGCGGGGAGCAGAGCCACCCAGGAACCCAAAACGAGCGGTATGCCAGTGAACATGGCGATTGCGGCCGTGTAGCCGGGGTGGCGCACGATACCGTATGGGCCCGACGTGATCACCCGCTGTCCGCGCTCGCTTTGGATGCGGACACCCGGCTCGAAGAACGGATTGACGGCCTGGGCCCATGCCGTAGCCGCAATGCCGCCGACAAGCAGGATATATCCGAGCAGAATGGCCCAAAGTGGCACGACGGACCATCCCATCCGGCCGGCGTCGAGTGCCGCAACCGGAATTTCAGCGGCAAAAGCGAGAAGGATACCGGTGACGAGAAACAGGTCCCATGTCTTGGTCCCCGGCTGGAACCGGCTGCGCGCGCGGAAAATGACCGGGTTCACACGCGCCAATACCAGTGCGGAAAGGCCAAAGGCGACGACGACGACCGCGACGAAAACCCAGCCCGGACACCAGCCGATCCGGCCCGCAGGCAGAAAGATCAGGGCCATCAGGCTGAGCGGTGAAATAATGGCGTAGAGGATCGCGGCGGCGCGTGACATTGGCTTCGGATCGACATTGTGTGTCATCGATGGGCTCCCCCCATTGTCCTTTGCAGGCGAACGTAGCCTGCCCTAACGGACTGCATGATACCGGCCCAAAGCCGTGCCGGACCGACGGTGCTCTGCGAAGGACAGTCGAAATACTGGCTAAAAAGGGCGCAAAGTCAAACGTGCAAGCGGCGTCGTGGCTCGTCAACCGCATGACACGAGCTTCTGGACACGGACGATGCGGCCTCGGTTCGGGGCGTGGATCAGCTGCTATCGGCCTTGGAATAGGCCCGCCATATCCGTCACGCGCACTCGGTTTCCGGCACACTCTTGTCAGCGGTCATAGGCTAAAATCGCCTGGCGTTGACATTCTACCTACTAGTTGGTAGGTAACTCTCATGAAAAATCCACAGACCAAAGCCGATGAAATCCTTCGTTGCGCACGCTCCCTGATCATAAAGGGCGGCTACAACAGTTTCAGCTATGCCGACATTTCCGCTGTGGTCGGCATTCGCAATGCGAGCATTCACCATCACTTTCCCGGCAAGTCCGATCTGGTCCAAAAACTGGTTGCGCAATACAGGCAGGAGGCCGAAGCCGGTATCGCCGAACTGGAACGAAACATTTCCGACCCGCTCGAACAGCTCCGCGCCTATATCGGCTATTGGGAGGGCTGTATCGCCGAGGCCACTCATCCCTTCTGCGTTTGCGCTCTGCTCGCCAGTGAAATTCCGGTTTTACCTGAAACGGTCGCTCTTGAAGTGCGCGCGCATTTTCGAAATCTCTCCGACTGGCTTACCGCCGTTCTGGAACGCGGCGTTGCGCAAGGGCGCCTCGTGCTGAGCGGGACCGCCAGAGCGAATGCTGAAATCTTCATGGCCACCGTGCACGGCGCGATGCTTTCCGCCCGTGCCCATGGTGATGCGACGACTTTTGGCGCAATAACCCGCCCCATGCTGGAGCGCATGACCGCTTAAATTCGGAGTTTCGCGAGGGAGCTCGATGCATGACCTGAGCGGCACGCCACCGAAAAAATAGACCGTATTAAGCTGGCAGATTTGTCGATGACAGTCTGCTTCCCGGACCACCACGTCCTTTTGGACGAGAAAGGCAATCTCTCATGTTCGGAATTTCTCCGCTCGGCTGGATCCATACGCTTGGAAGCCTGCCGGCCATTCCCGCCGCCGTTTACATGTTTGCCCGCCACGGTCGAATCGTTCCCCGATCAGCGCCAGGCACTCTTTATCTTGTCTCCATGCTGATTGGCGCTGCGACGGTCTTCCTCGTGGCGCATCAGCCGATCAGTTACGGCGTTGGCGTCCTGACCATCCTGTTCCTGCTCGCAGGTTACGGCATTGAAGGTGTTCTGGGTTCAACGCGCGCGGCCAAATATATTGAAACCATCTGTCTCAGCATCAGTGCGTTTCTTTTGATGGTCCCGACGGTCAGCGAAATCCTGCGCCGTGTTCCAGACGGTCACCCTCTGGTTACGGACCTGAAATCGCCGCTGCTTCTCGGCGCTCAGGCAGGGTTGCTGGCGATCCTTGTGGTCGGCCTGACCGCCCAAATCATCTATCTCACACGACAAAACAGAAACGCCGCGAACTAGTCGCGGCGTCATCTTTACAGGACCGTGTAGAGTATAGTCCTTATTCCCATTCGATCGTGCCGGGCGGCTTGCTTGTCACGTCATAGACGACGCGGTTGATGCCGCGTACTTCGTTGATGATGCGGGTTGCCGCACGACCAAGGAAATTCATGTCGTAGGGATAGAAATCCGCCGTCATGCCATCCACCGAGGTCACGGCGCGAAGCGCGCAGACGAAGTCATAGGTACGGTAATCGCCCATGACGCCCACGGTCTGCACCGGCAGCAGCACGGCGAAAGCCTGCCAGATGGTGTCGTAGAGACCGGCCTTGCGGATTTCATCGAGATAGATCGCATCCGCCTTGCGCAGAATATCCAGCTTCTCACGGGTAATCGCACCGGGGCAGCGGATTGCCAGGCCCGGACCGGGGAAGGGGTGGCGGCCGATGAAGCTGTCCGGCAGGCCGAGTTCACGGCCGAGCGCGCGCACTTCATCTTTGAAGAGCTCGCGCAGCGGCTCGACGAGCTGCATGTTCATCCGCTCGGGAAGGCCGCCGACATTGTGGTGGCTCTTGATGGTGACCGAGGGGCCGCCGGAGAAGGAGACGCTCTCGATGACGTCAGGATAAAGCGTGCCCTGCGCCAGGAAATTCGGTGCGCCCTTGCCGTCGGCGGCAATCTTGGCCGCTTCGGCCTCGAAGACCTCGATGAACAGGCGGCCGATGGTCTTGCGCTTCACTTCCGGATCGGAAACGCCCGACAGTTCGCCGAGGAACAGGTCGGCGGCATCCACATGCACAAGCGGAATATTGTAGTGGTCGCGGAACATGCCGACGACCTGCTCGCTTTCGCCAAGCCGCATCAGGCCGTGGTCGACGTAAACGCAGGTGAGCTGGTCGCCGATCGCCTCATGAATGAGGATGGCCGCAACCGAGGAGTCGACGCCGCCGGAAAGCGCGCAGAGCACGCGGCCGGTGCCGACCTGTTCGCGGATCTTGCGGATCATTTCGGCGCGATAGGCCGCCATCGTCCAGTCGGATTTGAGCCCGACGATCTTGTGCACGAAGTTGGAGAGCAGCTTGCCGCCGTCAGGCGTATGCACCACTTCCGGGTGGAACATGGTGGAGTAGTAGTGACGCTTCTCGTCCGCGGCGATGGCGAAAGGTGCGTTCTCGGAGGTCGCGATGACCTCGAAACCTTCCGGCAGCTTCGTCACGCGGTCGCCATGGCTCATCCAGACCGGATAGCTCTTGCCCTGTTCCCAGAAGCCGTCGAACAGCGGGCTTGCCTTCTTGATGTCGATATCGGCGCGGCCGAATTCCGCCGCATGGCCACCCTCGACCACACCGCCGAGCTGCGTGCAGAGCGTCTGTTGGCCGTAGCAGATGCCGAGGATTGGAACCTTGCTGTCGAACACCGCCTGCGGTGCACGCGGGCTTCCTTCCGCCGTGACAGATGCGGGGCCGCCGGAGAAGATCACGCCCTTGGGCTGAAGCTTCTCGAACGCCTCTGCGGCATTCTGGAACGGATGGATTTCGCAATAGACCCCGGCTTCGCGGATGCGGCGCGCAATCAGCTGCGTCACCTGGCTGCCGAAATCGATGATGAGAATGCTGTCGGGATGGGCTATCTGGGTCATGGCGAGCCTTTAAAGAAAATGGCGGCTTTAGGCAACCCGGAAGCGGGCGTCAAACAGCGGAAATTTGCGAAAATCGCAAGGTTCTAAAGGGCAATCGCGCCGTCCTCTATGGCGCGGCAAAGCCGGTGGACGGCATCCGCCAGCTTTTCATCGATGATGTGCAGGTACTCCGTCCAGTCGTCCACATGGTTCACATCCACCTTGCCATCGGAAATGCCGCGCAGACTGACGAGCGGTACGCCGAAGCGCTGGCAGGCTCTTAATACCGCGAAGGTTTCCATTTCCACCATATCGGCGTCGATCAGCCCGTAGGCCTCGCCCGAAACGACATTGGCGCCCGTGGAAAGCCGCGCCTCGGCAATTTCGGGTATCCGCAAAGGCAAGGCCACTTCTGCGGGCAGATCGAGCAGCGGCGTGCAGCCCTTTTCGAAACCGAAGGCGGAGGCGTCCATGTCGCGATAGGAAACCGAAATCGCCTGATAGATGCCGGTTTGCTCCAGCGTCCGCGAACCGGCGGAACCGAGCGAAACGACGAGGTCGGGCAGGTGATCGGCCGCATCGAGACCGGCAAGAACGGCCGTGACCGCAATCGCCGCCTCGACCGGGCCGATACCCGTCATCAGCGGCGCAATGCGTGCCTGGAGATGGGGACCGTATTCGGGGGAAGCCGCCATGACGAAGAGGACGGATTTATCCGCAACATGCAAAAGCCGGTAGCTCATCCGGTAATATCCTCGCGCCCCTTCACCACCATCATCGTGCCCGTCATGGAGGCGATCAGCTTCGCCGGTCCGTCGGACAGCGCATAGGCGCGGCCATCGGCGACGATCAGGTTGTTCCCTGGCTTGATGATCTCGCCGCGAAACAGGAACCGCTCGCCGCGCCCGGGCGACATGAGATTAACCTTGAACTCGATGGTCAGCAGCGAGGCTTCCGGCTCGATGATCGTATAGGCGGCATAGGTGCAGGCGGTGTCCAGACCGGCGGCGATGACGCCGGCATGCAATATGCCGTGCTGCTGCGTCAGCTTTTCATGAAAAGGAAGCTCGATTTCCACCAGCCGGTGTTCGATACGGCTGATCTCGGCGTTAATCGCCTGCACCACGCCCTGCCGCGCAAAGCTTCTTTCTATCCGCTGACGAAAATCGCCGGGATCCGTGATCTCCATGGCCTACCTGCCTGCTTCTGCCTCATCGCAAACTGACATGGCGCGTGGCGGCAGGCAAGGCAAGGGCGGTGCGGGGATTTAGTTCAACATGCCGATGCTTGCATTCAACACCGTGGCAAAGGCGACCCACACGGCATAGGGCACAAAAAGCCACATGGATATGCGGTCACGACGGTAGGCGAGCGCCACAAAGGCGACGATGCAGATCAGCATTGGAATAATAATGATGAGTGCACCTGCCGGGCTCTGCATTCCGAAAAAAATCGGAGACCACAGGAAGTTCAGCACCATCTGCGTGAACCAGAGCCGCATGCGCGTTCCCATCGGCTTGCGGATCCATGTCCGTGCGCCGGCAATGCCGATCAGCACGTAAAGCGCGGTCCAGACGGGTCCGAAAATCCAGTTGGGCGGATTGAAGAAAGGCTTCTGCAGCGATTGATACCATTCGCCGGGCACATTGTTGACGCCGATCAGCGCCCCCACGGCAACAACAGCAACCACAAAAACGACATAGACGGCAAGGTTTCTCATGATCCGTCCAATGCGCCGGCCGGGCTTTTGTTCCCCTTTCTTTTCAGTATTTTAGCTGGACAGACGCACGATGTGCTGGTCCCACGCCACGTCACTGCGCCGGGTCTCGAAAAAGCCGTCATAGGAAGAAACCGCAATGCCTCTCGCGGCGGGCGCGACGCCTGCCGCTTCCCGCACGGTTGTCTCGGAAACGACGCGCCCGGTTTTCGCATCCAGCGTCACGGCGGCGTTGCCGTTGGGCGATGTCAGGCCCACCAGCCCATCGCGCCGGTTGACGGCGATGGCCCCGACATAATTGGCAAGGCGCACCGTCGTTTCTTCCGGCAGATCGACGAAGGTGAGAGCCTCGCCCCTGGAGAAATGGCCGACAAGCGGCGGGAGATCGTTGCGCGGTCCCTCATATTGGCAGGCGAACCAGATACGCCCGTCATCGCCGAGATCGACATGGCGGGTGGAAAGCTGCCGCAGATGCGCCGGCATGGCGTGTTTCTGGATCACTTGCCCGGTCGAGGCGTCCAGAAGCACGAGGGACGGCTGCATATTGTCGATATTGAGTTTGGTTCGGCCGAAATCCGGATGGGTTTCGATGCCGCCATTGGCGATCACGATCAGCCGGCCGTCATCGCTCACCGTCATGTCATGCGTGCCGATGCCATGCGCATCATATTCGCCGATGCGGGCAAAGCCGTTGCGGGTGTCATAAAGCCCGATAACGCCGCGATTGCCGTCGAAGTCGTTTTCGCTGGCATAGAGGATTGCCCCGTCAGGGGAGAATTGCCCGTGGCCGTAGAAGTGGCGGTTTTCCGGCGTGTGTATCACGGTCGGTTCGCCACGCCGCGCGGGGTCGAAGGCCATGAAGAAGGTGCCGGGCCGGCGCGCAAAGGCCACGGTCATGCCGGTCGCGTGGCTCGTCGCCATTCCATGGGCGCGGGCAGGAAGCGCCACGCGGTCGATGATCTCGCCGCGTTCGCTCACCGTCGCAATGCCGTAGGACCCGTCGCGGGCGCGGAAGGCGGAGGCAAAGACCGCGTCTGTCCGCTCCAGCGCATAAAGTGAACGGGGAGCCAGCGCGGCGAGGAAGGGAACTCCCGCCGCTTTGATGAAGCTGCGCCGATCTATCAGCATCCGTTTGGTGCCGGAGATCATCGGCTCAGTCCCCATCGGCGAAGGAAAAGCCGGAGCTGAGGCCGATGGCGCCGCCATATTGATCGTTCAAGCGGTAGATCAGGTCTTTGCCATTGAGCAGCAGATAATCCACCTTGGCGCGCTGATCGTCCTGATCCAGCGCCTTTTGCACATCCGTATCGATGGTCCTGGCAACGCGGATCATCGATTTGGCGATGAAATCGATGGAGTTGACGATGGAGCGTTGATCGGGCGGTACGAGTTCGACCATATCCGCCGTGTGCAGCAGGGCCTGAACCGCCTTGATATTGGTGGAAATGCTCTGCCATGTCAGGCCGGAGCGCCAATAAATGGCGGTGCGGGGAAATCTTGCCTTATCCGGTCCCTTGTAGAAGGTTTCGATCCGCTGGTCACGAATGGCTTCGGAGCCATGGACGAGAATGCCGAGCAGGGCGACCAGCGCCTCGCGCTCGTCACGAAAGACGGGGTTGTCCGCTCCGGGCTGCGTCCAGTTTTTCTGCGCGCCGTCAGGTGCATTCCAGCTGTCGGAAAGTTCCGCCGCCACATTGGCGATGTTGCCGGCGATGGCCGCACCGTAACGGCAGCGGAAATCACCCTTCCTGTCGAGCAGTTCTTCCGCTCCGGTTCCGTAAAGCACGAACTCAAGAGCGCCGAGCCCCTGCGCCGCAACGCTCTTGCCGCTCAGGCCATCCGCACTCGTGACGCTCTCGTCCTTTTCGGTAAGATAACGCTGCACCTGTTTCAGCCCGAGACCCTTCTTGTCGGGATAATAAAGCACACGTTCGAAACGGTTCTTCTCGATGACAGGGCCGACACGCACGATCTCGATGGTCGACCAGCTTGACACCGTATCGACAAAGGCAGTCTTGGCCGCCGCTGCGGTCGTTTCGGAGGGGGCGGTGCAGAAAGCTTTCATGCGGCCTTCCAGCGTCTCCGCCGACTGCCGGAAGCGGTCATAGCCGGGACGGATGAAGCCGTTCACCGCCTTTTCCATCACGCCTAGCACCTCAACCGGGTCGAGCGGCGGCGGCGGCATCAGTTCCACATCCTGCGCCCTCGCCGGCGGCGTGGTCAGAAGCAGCAGCACGGACATGACGCCCGAAATTTTTCGCATGGCATTTTTCATCAAAGGGACTCCAGAAAGGCCAGCAAAGCCTGCCGGTCGGATTTTTGCAAGGCGGCAAAGGCGTCGCGCGCTTTTTGCCCTTCGCCACCGTGCCACAATATCGCTTCCGTCAGGCTGCGCGCCCGCCCGTCATGCAGGTAAAAACCGTTGCCATTGACCTTTTGCGTCAGGCCTATGGCCCAGAGCGGCTGGGTTCGCCACTGCCGTCCGCTGGCTTCGCCCACCTGCTGGCCATCGGCAAGTCCCTCGCCCATGTCATGCAGCAGAAAATCGGAATAGGGCCAGATCAGCTGAAAAGAATGCATGGGGTCGGCAGCGTCGCGGCGTGTGACGAATTTCGGGGTGTGGCAGCCCGTACAGCCGGAGGCGTAGAAAAGCTGCTTTCCCTGCAGGATCGTCGGATCATCGACATTGCGGCGCCGCGGCACGGAGAGATTTTCGGTGTAGAAGGTCACGAGATCGAGAACCGGATCGGGCGCTTCCACCGGCCCGAGCCTCAGCTGCACGCCGGTCGGCATGGCGAGACAGTCCTTCTGGACGTCCGTGCAGTCGCCATAGGCATTCGGCGCATCCGGCGTGGAAATGCCGATATCGTGGGAGAAGGCGCTGGCGCTCTGGTCTCGCACGCTCGCATTCTGCGCTTTCCAGCCAAACCGCCCGAGTTTCACCTCGCCGGTGCGATGGTCTTTGACCCATGCGGGACGCCCGGCAATGCCGTCGCCATTGTTGTCGTCCGGGTCGGCCTTGGCCAGAATATCGGCCTCGGCAATGGCCTCGATCAGGCCAAGACCGAGGGTGGGCATGGCGATGCGCGCCGAAAGCGTCGTGTCGGCACCGAGCGGACCATATTGCAGGTTCGCCACGGCATAGTCAGGCTTGCGCAGCATCACCACCTCGCCATCCGCCAGCTGAACCGGCTCTTCCGTATAGGTGATGACCGGTTTGCCTTCGGCGGCGAGGCCGGGAATGGCCAGGTTCTGAAGCTGCCGGCCATAGGTCTCATCGGGAAAATTCAGGACCTGGTGGCTGGCAATGGCCTGTCGTTCGGCTTTATTGCGGGCCGGTCGCGCCAGCCGCAGAAACAGTGAGACGGCGTCTTCTCCGGCAAGAGGCGGTCGACCCCTGCCATCCTTCACATGGCAGGTCTGGCAGGATCGAGCGTTAAACAGCGGCCCGAGCCCGTCCGAGGCCTGTGTGGAGGACGGAGAGGAGACCCAGAGCTTCTGGAACAGCGCATTGCCGAGCTTGAAATCCTGCTTCCGTTCGAGCGGCATGGTGGCGGAAGGATGCGAGAACGCGCCGCTGTCGGCCTTGCTGGTGCTGGTCGTCGCTCCGCCGGCCATGGCTTCGAAAGGTTCCGGCCCGGTAAAATCCGCCGTTGGCGCGGTGACGGCCAGCACACGGCTTCGATCTTTTTCCGTCAGGTCGTCCCGAAGCGGTTCGGCAAGCGCCATCGACGCCACAAGGCAGGCTGCCCCGGCGAAGAAGAATGGCTTGCGGATCGGCGGCAGCAAAAATTGCATGACAATAAGGGCGGGTGAAAAGTAACGGGCCGCAGCGATCTGCGGCCCGTTTTACCGCTTATTTGAAGACGGCGTTCGGATTGTCGAGGCTGTCGGAGCCTTCAAGCTCGATCTTGCCGAGATCGAGCGCCGCGATGACGCGTTCGACAGTCTTTGTCTGGTCGAGAAGGCCGTCGATGGCCGTCTGAACCACGGCGTTGCCTTCCTTGTTGCCTTCGCCGATCATCTGGTCATAGGCCTCGACGGTCTGCGCGCGCTTTTCCATCGCATGCATGGCGTCGAGCGTCTTGTTCAGCTTCGCCAGCATCTCGTCGTTCAGCGCCTTGTCCTTGGCGCCGACCAGTTCCGACAGCGAGGAGCCCGTCATCTTCGTTCCGTCTGCGCGGGTATAGTCGCCGGTATAGGCCGAGGCGATACCGATCGCGTCGTAAAGATGCGAATTGTAGGTGTTGTCGGAGAAGCAATCATGCTCCTCTTCCGGATCGTGCAGCAGAAGGCCGAGCTTCATGCGCTCACCCGCCAGCTCGCCATAGGAGAGCGAACCCATGCCAGTGAGAATGGCGGTCAGGCCCGCTTTCGGATCGGCTTCCACCGTTTTCGTGGCTTCGCCTTCCGGCGCCCAGGCATCCACCATCTCCTGAAGATCCTTGACCAGCAGGGTCGAGGCGGATTTCAGGTAATCGGCGCGGCGGTCGCAATTGCCGTTCGTGCATTTCGCCTTGTCGTAATCGGTGTAGGGGCGGTTGCCTGCGCCCGGTCCGGTGCCGTTCAGATCCTGACCCCAGAGCAGGAATTCGATGGCGTGGTAACCGGTCGTCACATTGGCTTCGACATCGCCCGCCTCGTGCAGACTTTCGATCAGCTCGGGGGTGATCTTGGAGGCGTCGACCTCTTCACCGCTGATCTTGATCTTCGGATTGGCGATGATGTTGGCAACGTAAAGCTCGTTCTCGTCGCTTTCCGTGCCATAAGAACCGTCGACATAGTCGATCAGGCCTTCATCCAGCGGCCAGGCATTCACCTTGCCTTCCCAGTCGTCGACGATCGGGTTGCCGAAACGATAGACTTCCGACTGCTGATAGGGAACGCGGGCCTTGATCCATGCTTCCCGGGCGGCCTTCAGGGTTTCTTCGCTCGGCGTTGCGATCAGCGCATCGATGGCCTTGTCCAGCGCCTTCGCCGTGGTCAGCGAATCCTCATATTTCGCATGCGCGACATCGGCATAATGCTTGACGACGGCGGCCGCGTCGGTGGCGGCCCGGGCGGGAAGCGCGGTGAAAGCCGCAGATGCGGCAAGAAGCGCAAAAGAAGCGCTGAGAATGGTTTTGCGGATCATGATCCCTCTCCTTCGGCAGGCGTGAAATGACTTCGCGCCGCGGCAAGCGAGTTCTGACCCAATCACAAACTTGTGTCAAACATTCTAGTTTAGAATGCTTTGAAACAAGACCTGGTGTTGTTTTCCAAGTAAAATCAGTGCTTGCAAAGACGGTGTTATGCTTTGCGTTTCATCAAGCAGAAGAAGAAGCCATCCGTATCTGTGGTTGCAGGCGTCAGCGTCACCGTCTTGCCGTCGGAAGAATGCGGTTTATTCGCGTTGCCGCCGAAAGTCGTCTGCCAGCGTTCCAGTGCGGAGCCGATGGAAAATTCCGGATTTTCCGCGCAGAAACGCCTTACCTGCTGTTCGTTTTCTTCGGGCAGAACCGAACAGGTGACATAAAGCAGCTCTCCGCCCGGGCGTACGAAGCCCTTGGCCTGCGAAAGCGCCTCGCCCTGCTGCTGCACGCGCTCTTCCAGATTGCGGGCCGTCAGCCGCCATTTGGTGTCGGGCCGGCGACGCCATGTCCCGGTGCCGGTGCAGGGCGCGTCCACCAGAACGCGATCGAATTTCTCCTGGAACGGCGTCAGGCCGGAGGCGCGGTCGTGCACCTGCACATTGCGCGTGCCAGCCCGCTTCAGCCGTTCGATGATCGGCGCAAGGCGCTTGCGGTCGGCGTCGAAGGCGTGGACCTGGCCCTTATTGTTCATGCTGGCCGCCATGGCCAGCGTCTTGCCGCCGCCGCCGGCGCAATAATCGAGGATCTGTTCGCCTTCATGCGCGCCGGCAAGATCGGCAACGATCTGGGAGCCTTCGTCCTGTACTTCGAACCAGCCCTTCTGGAAGGACAGTTCGGCAGTGACGTTCGGCAGGCGGGAAGGACCTTCGCCAGCGGGGATGCGCACGCCCTGCCGGGCGATATGCGTGGCTTCCGCGCCGCTTTCTTCCAGAGCCTTCAGCACCTTGTCGCGCGTTGCTTTCAATGTGTTGGCGCGCAGATCAAGCGTGGGCCGCTCATTCAGCGCCTGCGCCTCGGCGAGCCAGCGCTCTCCAAAGGCGGTTTCGAAGGAGGATTGCACCCATTCGGGTATGTCGCCCTGAATATGGACCGGTGCATCGCTGAGGGAGCGGGACAGAAAGGCCTGCTGCCTTTGTTCATCCGGTGCGGCCGGGGCGAATTTGTCGCCGTCGAATTCCGCCGAAAGGTCCGAAAAGCTCTTGCCCCATTGGCGCAGCAACACGGCATAACCAAGCGAGGCAGCGCTGTCGTCATCCATCAGCCAGGCGTGCGACAGTTTCATGCGCAGCGCGTCATAGACGATGTTGCCGATTGCAGCCCTGTCGCCGGAACCGGCGAAACGATGGGCAAGGCCCCAATCTTTCAGAGCATCGGCGACGGGACGCCTGCGTCCCTCAATATCCGCCAATACTTCGATTGCTCCGGCCAAACGCCCGCCTAAACGCATTGTCTACCTCGTTCTTGTGCTAAGCCCGGTTGGTAGACGCGAATGGCGGCGAGGGCAAGGCTCAATCGGCCTTGACGACCTCGTAGCAGACCTTGGCAGTGCCGGAGTTGATCATGCCGATGTTCTTGGCGGCTGCCTTGGAAAGATCGAGAACGCGGCCCTTGATGAACGGCCCACGGTCATTGATGCGCACCACAACGGCCTTGCCATTGCGCGCATTGGTCACCTTGACCTTGGTGCCGAACCGCAGCGAGCGGTGGGCGGCGGTCAGGTTGGCGGCGTTCATGCGCTCGCCCGAAGCAGTCTTGGAGGTCAACGCATACCACGATGCGCCTCCACAACCATTTGCCGCATTCGCCTGAAGAGGCGCAATGATGGAACAGGCGGCGATAGTTGCAGCGGTGAAAGTTATACGACGGATATTCAACAAACTGTGCTTCCCTGAAAATCGGCCCCGCGCCGATTGATTGTGCCCTTGCTAAACGGCCATGAACTGGCCTGAACGCCTTTTGATGCGAGATTGTAGGGCGAGGGAAAAATGGCGAAAAAAAGCTGACCTCAAATCACGAACTGTTACAGTCTGTAATATTCGTGATCGTTAGCCGGAAAGCTGTCGGCAGGGCATCCCGTCGAAAAGCTGGAAAAAATAACGCAGAATCAATGGATAACGGAAATGCTGTTGCAGGTCACGGCTTCGTGAATCCAGTTCACGAAATGTGAGTGAAATATTTTTCTAATGACTACGATTTTAGTGATTTTTGGATGGTTAATAAAATCCTAATTGGCTGAAATAAGACGAAAACCATCCGCAAAAGTGGGATTGGAAGGATTTTTCATCGCTTTTCAGGGTGGGATTTTTCAGCCTCGCCAGAGGCCGTTTTCCCACAATTGTCTGAGGGAGAACCTGTACTCCGGAAAGCGGAAATCGAAGCCCAGATCGCGTATTCTGGCATTGGAAACGCGCTTGTTCTCGCCATAAAAAGAGCGCGCCATCGGCGTCAGATCGGCGGTCTCGAAGGCCTGCTCGGGTGGCGGTTCCACCCCTATCAGCGATGCTGCGAAACTCACCACATCCTGCGGCGGGCAGGGTTCGTTGTCGGTCACGTTGAAGATGCCGCGTTCGTTTTTCCGTGCCAGAAAGGCGAGTGCGGCACCGATATCCTCGACCCGGATGCGATTGAACACCTGATCTTTCTTGACCAGCCGCCGTGCCGTTCCCTTTTCGAAATTCATGAAGGCATTGCGTCCGGGGCCGTAAATTCCGGAAAGGCGCAGGATGGAAAGCGGCACAGCCACCTTTTCCGCTGCCGCAGTCCAGGCGGTTTCCGCAGCCACTCGTTCCACGGATCGCGCGGAGACCGGGCGGCAGGGCGTTGTCTCGTCCACCCAGGCGCCGCCATGGTCACCATAAACGCCGACGGTGGAAAGATAAGCGACCCATTTCAGGTTGGGCATGAGCTTTTTCAGATCGCCGCCCAGAAGCGCAAGCAGCGGATCGCCATCCTTGCCCGGCGCGACGGACTGTACGAGATGCGTGATATTGCCCATTGCGGCGACGAGCGCGTCATTGAGCTGAACGCCGTCGAAAAGCAACGGCGTCATGCCTGCGGCGGCGAGGTTTGGGAACTTGTCCTGGCTGCGTGTGGTGCCGGAAACGCTTGCTGCTTCGGTTCTCAGCGCGTTAGCGATGGCTTTCCCCGAATATCCCGCGCCGAAAATCATCACATGCATGCGTCACGCCTCTGCCAGTTGCCATTCCATTTCCGCCTCCGGATCAGGCTCCGGTGCGCGACCGGCAGAGTATGTACGGAATTCGTCCCTGTCCATAAGCCGTGACAAAGCCCATGCGGCCATGCCGCGTACTTCGGGCGAAGGGTCGGTTTCGGCAAGCGCCTTGCATCGTTCCACGAATTGCCGGTCCGCGGAGTTGCCCGCCGCGATCAGCACATTGCGGATGAAGCGATTGCGGCCGATGCGCTTCACCGGCGAGCCGCTGAAGAAACCGCGAAAGGCGGCGTCATCGAGCGTGAGCAGGAAGGCGATGGAGGGTTCCTTCAGATCCTCGCGCGCCTGCAATTTCATCTCGGAGGCGCTGGCCGCGAATTTGTTCCATGGACAGGCGGCAAGGCAGTCGTCGCAGCCATAGATGCGATTGCCGATCATCGGCCGGAATTCGTGCGGGATCGGCCCCTTGTGTTCGATGGTGAGATAGGAAATGCAGCGGCGCGCATCCAGTTGATAGGGCGCGGGGAAGGCGGCCGTCGGACAGGCATCGAGACAGGCGCGGCAGGAGCCGCAATGGTCCCTCTCAGCCTCGTCAAGACAGAGTTCGGCCGTCGTGAACATGCTGCCGAGAAACAGCCACGAACCATGGGTGCGGCTGACGAGGTTGGTGTGCTTGCCCTGCCAGCCGAGACCGGCGGCGGCGGCAAGCGGTTTTTCCATTACCGGTGCGGTATCGACAAAGACTTTCACATCCTCACCGGCGCGCGCGGCAAAACGGGTGGCGATTTCCTTCAGCCGCCCCTTGATGACGTCGTGATAATCGCGATTGCGGGCATAGACCGAAATGGCCGCCTTGTCGGGTTTGGAAAGCAGGCCGCGCGGATCTTCTTCCGGACCGTAGTTCAGCCCGAACATGACGATGGAGCGCACGTCTCCCCAGAGCGTTTTCGGCTCTGCCCGGCGGGCCTCGGTTTCCTCCATCCACGCCATCGTGCCGTGATAGCCATTGTCGAGAAACTGTCTCAGCCGTTCCGGTGCGAGCGGAATGCTGTCTGGGGCAGTGATGCGGCAGAGATCGAAGCCAAGCGAAAGCGCTTCCTGACGAACGAAGTCCGTCAGTTTACGCGCGCGTATTCGCTGCTTTTCGCTCGCGACGTTGATGGTCGTTTCTCCTGCGGGTTATTCTGCGGCATATATAATGCATGTCGCCCGAAAGTGTGCAGCGGTTTCGGGACAACGACATGCTTTAGATACAGCCGCAGGCCACAGCAAATAACCGGGAGGCCAGACCTCAGAAGTCCAGATCGGCGTAGTGGGAGGAAGGGGCAAGGCGCGGAATGCGCTCGCTGAGGAACGGCCGGAAGGAAGGCCGGGATTTCACCCGCTGATACCATTCCTTGGCAATCGGCGCTTCGAGCCAGTTGATCTCACCGAGATAATCCAGCACCGAGACCGCGGCAGCAGCGGCAAGATCGGCATAGCTCAACCGGTCGCCGGCCAGCCAGGTGCGTGAACCGGCCAGCCATTCCAGATATTTGATGTGCTGGCGAATATTGTTGCGGGCGGTGCGCAGCAGCTTGGAATCCGGCGGTCCGCCACCCTGCGCTGCCGTCATCTGCAATTTATAGACCCGTTCCCGCACCAGCGGCCGGGTCACGTCGTTTTCCATCTTCTGCAGAAACCATTCCGTCAGGCGGCGGATTTCTGCGCGCTGAAACGGGTCTTCTGCAAGAAGCCGACGGTCGCGCTTCAGAACCCCGTGCGTTTCGTCAAGAAATTCCGCAAGCACATAGGGCCCGCTCAGCGAGCGCATATTGTCGTCCAGATAGACCGGCAGGGTACCAGCAGGATTGAGCGCCAGAAACTCCCGCCGTCTTTCCCACGGCTGCTCTTCCACGAGATCGGTCTGGAACCCGTATTCCGCGAGGATCAGACGAACGAACCGGGATGCGGTCGACATCGGAGAGTGATAGAGAGTTGGCATCGGTACTCAATTTTTACGATTGGTTGTCATGATCGGCATTTGCCGAAAAACTTTTTCAGTTTCGCTTCATCAAGACGCTATAAGAGCTTGGCTACTTTAAAACAAGTTTAACGCAATTGCCTTCCATTGCCACTTTCCCCCTGAAAAGAAGGATACCTCATGGGTGACCAATCGATCATCAGCGCGCTTCTGCTGGGTATTATCGAGGGTCTGACGGAGTTCATTCCCGTCTCCTCAACGGCGCACGTGCTGCTGGCCGGGCATTTCCTCGGCTTCAAATCACCCGGCAACACCTTTGCCGTTCTTATTCAGCTTGGTGCGATCCTTGCGATCCTTCTTGTTTATTTTCAAAAGCTTGTGTCGATTGCACTCGCTCTGCCGACAAGCGCGAAAGCGCGCCGCTTCGTGCTGGCCGTTGCTCTCGCTTTCCTGCCGGCGGCGATAATCGGTGCTTTGGCGCATGACTTCATCAAGACCGTGCTGTTTGAAACGCCGATGCTCATCTGCGTGGTGCTGATCATCGGCGGCGTCATTCTGCTCGGCGTCGACCGCATGCCGCTGAAACCGAAATATACCGACATCATGGACTATCCGCCGTCGCTTGCCTTCAAGATCGGCCTCTTCCAGTGCCTTGCGATGATTCCCGGCACGTCGCGGTCCGGCGCCACAATCGTCGGGTCGTTGCTGATGGGAACGGACAAGCGCTCCGCCGCCGAATTTTCGTTCTTCCTGGCGATGCCGACCATGCTCGGCGCTTTCACGCTCGATCTTTACAAGAACCGCGATGCGCTGAGCTTCGATGACGGCGCGCTGATCGCCGTGGGTTTCATCGCCGCTTTCGTCTCGGGCCTCTTCGTCGTTCGCTCCCTGCTGGATTTCGTATCGCGGCGGGGCTTTGCACCCTTCGCCTGGTGGCGCATCGCCATCGGTTCGCTGGGACTGATCGCACTTCTGGTTCTGGGTTGAACCAGGGGCGGGAATAATCTCCGTTCGCGACGAACGAGCAGAAAAAGAAAAAGCGCCCCCGTAGAACCGGCGGCGCTTTTTCTTTGAAACTTTTAAAGGCCAATCAGTTGGTGCTGATCGAAGCCGTTGCGCAGGGGTCGACGCCATAGGCGGGAGCGCAACCGCTCTTACCCGCTGCAACCGTTCCCGGCGCCATGAAAGAACCCGCCAGAACCACCAAAGCCGCACACGCAAAAAAGAGTGCGATAGATCTGCCCATTTTATGATTGCCTTTCAGACGTTCGTTCGCGCGGATCATGCCGCCGTGTGTGAATTGAGTGGTCGGGATATGTTTGGAATGTGGCGAATATCAATAAAGCAGCTTGTTGAATACCGGGTTAATACGAAGTCTTTTCCACAGTTGCGCTTGTGCCACGCTTGCCTGTGGAGGCCGGACCGCCGTTAACTTTTACCCGGCTTTGCAAAACAGCCCTGGTTCACTCAATACCTCCCCTGCAGTTGAGGGGAAAATGCACGAATAGCGGTTTGGTTGCAATTGAATTGCGCAAAAACAAAAAGCGGGAATGGCTCCCGCTTTCGTTTATGATCGATGAAGCTGAAGGTGGGCGTCAGGCCGCTTTTCCGGCATTGGAGAACTGGCCGTGCGGGCGGTATTGCACCATGTAGGAAGGCAGAATGGACGCGACGCGAACGGGAGTGATGCCGATGCCTTCCAGCGTCAGGCCGTTCTTTTCGGCGTCAGTGGAAACGACATTGTCCTTTTTCAGCATGGTCACCTGATCGGGCGTCAGCGGCGGCGCAATCAGCGGCACCATTGAAGCGATCTTGCCAATCATCGACGCGACGCCGAAGGGCAGGTTGACGAAGGGACGCTCCCGATAGGTTGCGGCAAGAACCGCCTCGAGACAGTCACGGAACGTCATGACATCCTGACCGCCGAGTTCATAGATCGCGCCGGGCTTCAGCTTGCCATCGACGCCAAGGGCGACGGCTTCCGCGACATCCTCGACATAGACCGGCTGGAACCTGGTTTTCCCGCCACCGATCAGCGGCAGGAACGGCATGCCGCGGGCCATCTTTGCGAACTTGTTGAAGAAATCGTCTTCCGGTCCAAAAATGATCGACGGACGCAGGATCACGGCGCCAGGCAGAATGGAATGAATGGCGGCCTCGGCGCGGCCCTTGGTGCGGCCATAACCGGTCGGCGAACTGGCATCGGCGCCGATGGCGGAGATATGCGTCAGCGTCGCACCCGCGTCGCGGGCCGCCTCGGCAATGGCTTTCGCGCCGAATTCCTGTATGGCGTCAAAGGTGTTGCGACCGCTTTCGGTCAGGATGCCGACGCAATTGACCACATGGTCGGCGTCTTCCACGGCTTTGACGATGGAATCGCGATAACGCAGGTTCGCCTGGGCGAAGGAAATCTGGCCGACATTGCCGAGCGGCTGCAGGAAACCGGCGAGATCCGGGCGGCGCACGGCGACGCGGATGCGATAACCGCGCTTCGCAAGTATCCGCACGACATGCCGCCCGACAAAACCCGAACCGCCGAAAACGGTGACGAGGGGTGGAAGGTTGGCCAAGGTCATGGGAGGCTCCTCAGAAGCTGTCGATAAAGCGTTTTTCAGTCTCTTAGCCCAAAGCCGCGCGCGCGTGAAGAGATGTTGTCGCGAGGCTAAAAGCCGGTTTGGGAAATGCGGTTGACGGTCGTCAAATTCCTTCGACGATCATCATCTCCGCATCCGCGACTTCCTGGCGGATTTTGGCCGCGGCCTGATATTCGGGAGAATTATAGCAGTCGATGGCGTGCTGCACCGAGGGGAACTCGATGACGACGTTGCGTGCACGCGCCTTGCCCTCCAGCTCGGTCAGCGCGCCGCCACGGGCCAGGAAATTGGCGCCGAACCGCTCGAAAGCGGGCTTTGCCGTCGTGACATAGTCCTTGTAACGCTCACTATCGCGCACATCGACGCGGGCGATCCAATATCCCTTTGCCATTTCATCTCCTCCGATTGTCGTTACTGATTGGCCGGAAAGCTGGCGCGCAGCATGTCGTCAAGAATGGCGCGGGCCGCCGCTTTCGGGTCTTCCGCCCTGACGATCGGGCGGGCGACGACCAGATGGCTCGACCCGGCCTTGATGGCGTCATAGGGTGTCATCACCCGCTTCTGATCGCCGAGATCCGCGCCGGCCGGGCGAATGCCGGGGGTGACGACGGCAAGGTCCGGACCGAGGATTTCGCGCACGGCGGTCGCTTCTTCCGCCGAACAGACGATGCCGCCCATGCCCGCCTCGCGTGCCTGCTCCGCCCGGCGCAGCACCAGCGAACGGGCGTCAGAGGCATAACCCGCCTCGGCGAGATCGACGTCGTCCATCGAGGTCAGCACGGTGACGCCCAGCAGGCAGAGACCGGAGCCTTCGGCGGCCTTGACGGCAGCGCGCATCGCTTTGGGGTAGGCATGCAGCGTCAGCATCGACATGCCCATGCGGGCGATGTTTTCGACACCGGAGGCGACGGTGTTGTCGATATCGAGCAGCTTCATGTCGAGAAAGACCTTCTTGCCGCTCTGGACAAGGTCGCGCGCGAATTCGAGACCGCCGGCAAAGACCAGCTGATAACCGATCTTGTAGAACAGAACCTCGTCGCCGATTTTCGACACGATGTCTTCGGCCTGCTGCACAGTCGGAACATCCAGCCCGACGATAAGTTTTTCGCGCGCGGTCATTGTCTTATCCCTGCCATGTTTCCATTGCCGTCCAGTCGCATGTGGGGGACGCGGCTGCAAGTGAAAAGTCGGCGATGGGGAAGCGAAAGAGATTGCCGCCGCCGGGCGGCTGGTCCTTGCTGCGGCTGATGCCGCGGCCTTCGATATGGCATTTCAGAAGCGTACCTACACCACCATGGCCGACAAAGGCAATCGGCTGCTGCGGGTCGTGCCGGTCAAGAATGGCCTTGACCGCCCCGACGATCCTTGTCTGAGCGTCGATTGCACGCTCCCAGCCGTGAAAACTTTCCTCGGGGTGGGCGAAGAACCAGTCCGCCGCCTTTTCGAATTCCGGCGGCGGCAGGAAGCCGGTGGCGGACCGGTCGTTTTCATGCATCCCCTCGACGATGTCCATTTCCGCCCCGGAGGTTTCAGCCAGGATGCGGGCGGTTTCGATCGCCTTGGTCTCGGCGCTGGAAACGATGCGGCACAATGACCGTGCCCAGGGCAGGCGGCTCGCCTCGCGCGTCCGCTCGGCACCCCTGTCCGAAAGCCCCCATTCGGGAACGGGAACAACCGGATCGATCTTGACCTGGGGGTGGGTGATGTAGAGCGCATGCATGGCAATCGGTCCTCAAGGGCGATGGAAAGGGCAAATCAACACCCTAACCATTCGTCACGACCGGGAAATGACGGGTTCCGGCACTCTGTCGAATATCAGGCCCGCGTATAGGTCCACAATTGCGCCGGCGGAATATTGCGCACGATGAAATCGAAATGGCGGATGTGGTAGAGATGCGGCTGCGCGACGATGGGGGAAATCGGACCGTAGGATATCTGCACGACGGGGCGGCCATGGGGCACGCGCTTCAGCAATTCGTCGAGAAGCTTGATACGGGCGGCCATGGGGAAATTCAGCATCGGCACGGCGGAAACGACGCTGTCGAACATCTGGCCCTTGTGTTCGCCAAGCGTCGCATCGAGATCGAAGGCATCGCCATTGACGAAATTGACGCCCGGATAGCTCCTGAGCAGCTGATTGTAGAAATCGGTCGAATATTCGATAGCGGTCAGGTTCTCCGGCTTGATGCCGCGCGCCAGAATGGCCTTGGTGATGACACCCGTGCCCGGGCCGAGTTCGAGAACCGGCAGGCCGGAATGGGGATTGATGACACTCGCCATTTTTTTCGCCGTGATGGACGATGTCGGCACAATGGCCCCGACTTTTTTCGGCTGGCTGACCATACCCTTGAAAAAGCGGATTTCTTCTTCAAATTTCTGTTCAAGCCGTTGCTTCAGGTTAAGTGCCATAGTTCCCTCAGATGCTTTTGGTCATTGTCAAAAAACTGTTACGCAATGTTGATCCCATTTGGCGCAAAAACAAGGCAAAATGTCGTAACTGGAAAAATTCGCTTACGGTTTGAAATGCGCCTTCGCCGAATCAAAAAAGCCGGTGAAGTGTTCCACCGGCTTTTTTGATGAAATTTGCGGAAAATTCCCGTTTCAAACGCGCATCGGCATCAGAACATAAAGCGCATCGTCGCCGGCGGTGTCGCGAACGAGCGTCGGCGAACCGGCGTCGGCCAGCAGGAAAATCGCGTCGTCGCCGGAAAGCTGCGAGGTGATGTCGAGGAGGTATTTGGCGTTGAAGCCGATTTCCATCGAATCATTGTCGTAACCGACAGCCACTTCTTCCGTAGCACTTCCCGAATCCGGGTTGTTGACGGTCAGCGTTAGCTGGCCGTTGGTGAGCGCGAGCTTCACGGCGCGGCCGCGCTCGGAAGAAATGGTCGAGACGCGGTCGACAGCCTGCGCGAAGGTCTGGCAATCGACCCGCATTTCCTTGTCGTTGCCGGTCGGGATCACGCGCTGATAATCCGGGAAGGTACCGTCGATCAGCTTCGAGGTCAGAACGACCGAACCGATGGTCAGGCGGATTTTTGCATCCGAGACTTCGACGGTGACTTCCAGCTCAGGGTTGTCCATCAGCTTCTGCAGTTCGCCGACGGTCTTGCGCGGAATGATGATGCCCGGCATGCCTTCGGAACCGGAAGGCGCATCCACATCGGCGCGCGCCAGGCGGTGGCCATCGGTCGCGACGGCGCGCAGCTTCAGGTCGCCATTGCTTTCGATGGTATGGAAGAAGATGCCGTTCAGGTAATAACGCGTTTCTTCGGTCGAGATCGCAAATTGCGTCCGGTCGATCAGCATCTTCAGGTCGGTCGCCTTCAGTTTGAAGGTGTGGCTGAAGGTGCCGGCGGTCAGATCAGGGAAATCCGTTTCCGGAAGGCATTGCAGCGAGAATTTCGAACGGCCGGAGGCAACCGTCATCGAGGAGCCGTCCGGATTGGTCGCCAGAAGCACCTCGGAACCGTCCGGCAGCTTGCGCACGATTTCATAAAGCAGATGCGCCGGCACGGTGGTGGCGCCTGCCTGCTCCACCATGGCCGGCGTCGCTTCGGTGATTTCGAGATCGAGGTCGGTCGCCTTCATGTCCAGATTGGCGCCGGAGGCACGCAGGAGGACGTTGGACAGGATCGGGATCGTGTTGCGACGCTCGACGACCCGGTGCACGTGGTTCAGCGATTTCAGAAGGTTCGACCGCTCAAGAGTAATACGCATGGACGCTACCGCTTTCAACCGTTGCGAACCGGCCACCGCCGGATCGGCAAGAAGAGTCTTCACCGGCCAGAAAGCCGGATAATGTGGACGGGCAAAATGGCAGAGTTATTGCAGGAAATGCAAGAGCCGAGTGCATCTGCCGCGGGTCATTTTGCTGCTATACAGCATGATCCACAGGCTGGGGGCGTCCGTGGACCTTGTTCGCCGGTTTTCTATTGCCCATAAAGAGAGGAAACCAGCGGCCGCGAATAGTCGGCCAGAATGATTGGAAGCCGTGTGACGGAAGAAATATCGAACAGCGACACCAGAGATGCGACAAAGAGCTTCAGGATCGGCACGGCCACGATTCCGGCGCGGCCGCTGGAGCCGGCGCTTTATCTCGTGGCCACGCCCATCGGCAATCTTGGCGATATCACCATCCGCGCGCTGGAAACGCTGGCCTCGGCCGATGTTCTCGCCTGCGAGGATACCCGCGTCACCCGCATCCTGCTCGAACGTTACGGCATCCGCACCCGCCCGCTCTCTTATCATGAGCACAATGCAAACGAAGCGGGGCCGAAGCTCATTGCGGCGCTTGAGGCGGGAAAATCCGTGGCGCTGGTCTCGGATGCTGGAACGCCGCTCGTTTCCGATCCCGGTTACCGCCTCGGCCAGCTCGTGCTCGAAGCCGGGCATCGTGTCGTGCCGGTGCCGGGGGCATCTGCGCCGCTTGCTGCCCTCGTGGGTTCGGGAATGCCGAGCGACGCTTTCCTGTTTGCCGGCTTCCTGCCGGTGAAGGATCGCGGCAAGCGCGATCGTTTTGCCGAACTCGCGAAAATCCCGGCCACTTTGATCTTCTTTGAATCGCCGCATCGCATCGGCGCTTCCGTCAAGGTCGCGTCCGAAGTGCTCGGCCGCGACCGCCGCGCCGTGGTCTGCCGCGAGCTGACCAAGACCTTCGAGGAGTTCCGACGCGGCACGCTGGGCGAGCTTGCGGATTATTACGGTGGCGACCGTGTGGTGAAGGGTGAGATCGTGCTTCTGGTGGAGCCGCCCTCCTATGACGAGATTCCCGATATCGAGGATGTCGAGAAGCTGCTGAAGGATCTCGTTGCCACCATGCCCGCCGCCAAGGCGGCAGGCGAAGCAGCGAAGCTGACGGGCCTGCCGCGCAAGGAGCTTTATCAAAGGCTGCTGGATATGAAGGAAACGGATGGCCGCTGACGGGCGAAGCAATAAAAGGCGCAAGGCCGAGCGACGCGGCCATGCCGCGGAATATTGGGCGGCACTTTATCTGCTGCTGAAGGGATATCGCATCCTCGCCATTCGTTATCGCACCCGGCTGGGGGAAATCGATCTCATCGCCCGCAAGAAGGACCTCGTCGCCATCGTCGAGGTCAAGGCGCGAACGTCCGGCGAAGGTGCCGTGGATGCCGTCGGTTTCCATTCGCAGCAACGCATTCGGGCGGCGGCCGATCTCTGGCTCGCCCGTCGCAAGGATGCCGCGCGGTTTTCACTGCGTTTCGATATTGTCGCGGTCCTGCCGCGACGCCTGCCGCAGCATTTTATCGACGCCTTTTGAGGGGAGGGAAACAATGTCCACCGAGCGGGAAAAAATGGCTGCGGGCGAATGGTACAGCTGCATGGATGCCGAGCTGGATATATTGCGCTGGCGGGCACGAGGGGCCGTCCACCAGCACAATACGATGCCGCCGGATGAGCGCGGGGCAATGGCCTCCTTGCTACGGTCTCTGTTCGCTTCTGTTGGTGACGGGGTATTTATCGAAGCGCCGTTTCATTGCGCTTACGGTTTCAACATCACACTGGGCAAAAATGTTTATCTCAATGCCGGCTGCACCATTCTCGATTCCGCGAAAGTTACGATAGGCGATGGCGCGATGCTCGGGCCTGCGGTGCAGATCTATTGTGCGGAACACCATCTGGACCCGGTGCCGCGTGCGCAAGGCATTGAAATCGCAAAGCCCGTCACGATCGGCCGTGATGTCTGGATCGGCGGCGGAGCGATCCTTCTGGCTGGCATTACCATCGGTGACGGAGCGATTGTCGGCGCCGGTTCGGTGGTGACGCGCAATGTGCCGCCGGGCGTGACGGTGGTGGGAAATCCGGCTCGGCCCATAAAGCGCATGACCGACTGAGATTTTCGTCAGTCGCTGTAATAAATCTGACATGGAACTGTCAAAGAGGCGTCATGGAACGTCTCTATTCGCATCCTCATCCCAATAAATGGTGGAGAGGATTTAGTAATGTTGAAGAAGATTTCCATGGCCGCAGTGGCCGTCAGCATTTCGGCGACGTCTTCCATGGCTGCGACCAACATCACCTGGTGGCACGGCATGGGCGGCCGCAATGGCGAAGTCATCAACGAAGTCGCCCAGAAGTTCAACGAAGCCCAGAAAGAATGCGCTCTGACGCCGGTTTCCAAGGGCTCTTACGAAGAAGCCCTGGCCAGCGGCATCGCTGCTTTCCGCTCTGGCGAACAGCCGAACATCCTCCAGGTTTTCGATGCTGGCGCCGCGACCATCATCAACGCCAAGGGCGCTGTCATTCCCGCCGAAGATCTCATCAACAAGGCCGGTTACAAGTTCGACCGCGACGCTTTCATCAACGGCGTGCGTTATTTCTACGCTGCCGCTGACGGCAAGTTCGTCGGCATGCCGTTCAACTCCTCCGCTCCCATCATGTACGTCAACGACGAAGCCCTGAAAAAGGCCGGCGTCGAAGCCCCGAAGACCTGGGAAGAGTTCGAGCAGGTTGCGCCGAAGCTGAAGGAAGCCGGCTACATTCCGCTCGTTCAGTCGCAGCTCACCTGGCAGTTCACGGAGAACTTCTTCTCCCGCAACAACATCCAGTTCGCCACCAACAATAACGGCTATGACAGCGTCACCGACACCAAGCTCAAGGTCACCGATCCGAACCTCATCATGATGTTCGACAAGCTGAAGGACTGGAAGGACAAGGGCCTGTTCGCCTATTACGGCGCCGGCTGGAACGACAACCAGAAGCCCTTCGAAGAAGGAAAGGTCGCGTTCTGGATCGGTTCTTCGGGCTCCTTCGGCGGCCTGCAGAAGACGGCGACCATGCCGTTCTCGGCAACCTTCCTTCCCTACTGGGGCTCCATCAAGGGTGCCGGCACCAACTCCTTCATCGGCGGCGCTGCGCTCTTTGCAATGTCGGGCAAGTCTGAAGCCGAAAACAAGTGCGTGGCCGACTTCTTCCAGTTCCTGACCTCGCCGGAAATCCAGGTCTTCTACCACAAGGCAACCGGTTACGTCGCCATCACCAAGGCCGCTTACGAAAAGGCCAAGGCTGAAGGCTTCTACAAGGAAAAGCCGGTGGCGGAAGTCGGTATCCAGCAGCTCTCGCTGCCGGGCGGCGAATGGTCCAAGGGCTACCGCCTCGGCTTCTACCCGCAGATCCGCGCCGTCATGGAACGCGAATATAACCGCATCTTCTCCGGCGAAGTTACGCCGAAGGCTGCTTTCGAGATCATCGAGAAGGAAGGCAACGACCTGCTCGCCCGTTTCGCCAAGACGGCCGGCTGATCGCCTGTTTCGAAACCAATGACCATTGCCGAGCCTCCTTTCCCACGGAAGGGAGGCTCGCTCTCGGATAAGGAAGCGCAAGCGTGGCCTATACATCGTCTCAACCGCGCCGGTTTTTGTCCGGCTGGTCCGCAAAGGCTGGAAAGCCAGCCAAACCTGCCGACGCCGGCATGAAGCGCGTGCAGTTCTCCTCGTCCTACGTACCCTACCTGTTTCTGGCGCCGCAGCTTGCGGTGATTTTCATCTTCTTCTACTGGCCATCGGTTCAGGCCATACATTCGTCCTTCTATATCGAAGACCCGTTCGGTTTCGGCGCTTCCTTCGTCGGACTTGCCAATTATTCGGATGCGATCTTCAGCGCCGAATATCTCAGCATCGCCAAATTCACGGTTGTCTTCACCGTGCTGGTCACCTTCTTTTCGCTGGCGCTCGGCCTGCTGCTCGCCGTCAAGGCGGATGCGGTCATTCGCGGCAGCTCGACATACAAGACGCTGCTGATTTCCGTCTATGCCATCGCGCCGCCGGTCGCCGGTCTCATCGGCATGATGTTTTTCGACCAGCATATCGGCCCCTTCGTCAAAATGGCCGCATTCCTCGGCTGGGACATGAAGGTCGGCCTCAATTATTTCGATACGGCCTTCGCCATGATCGTCGTCGCGGTCTGGAAGCAGATCCCTTACAACTTCATCTTCTTCCTCTCCGGTCTTCAGGGCGTTCCGGTCTCCGTGCGGGAAGCCGCCGCCATCGACTGCCGCTCGGGCTTTCGCCGGTTCTGGACGGTGATCATGCCGCTTCTGGCGCCCACGGCCTTCTTCCTGCTCATCATCAACATCACCTATGCGCTCTTCGACACATTCGGCGTCATCGACGTGATGGTGAAGGACAAGGCCGCCAACAACCCGATCACGCTGGTCTACAAGGTGTTTCTGGACGGTTTCCGCGGCAATGACATCGGTGGCTCCTCGGCCCAGTCCGTCATCCTGATGCTGGTCGTCTTCGTTCTCACCATCATCCAGTTCCGCTTCATCGAAAAGCGCATCCATTACAATTGAGGGAAAAGACCATGTACAAGACAAAACCCCTCGATCATCTGGTGCTGATCATCGGTGCGCTGTTCCTGATCTTGCCGGTCATCGTGGCCTTCATGACCTCCACCCACACCGCTGCGGAAATCCACCGCAGCGGTCTGACGATGGTTCCCGGCGATAATTTCATCGAGACTTATGAAAAGGTCCTGACCCAGAAGGGCGGCTTCACCGGGCAGATCACGGGTCTCAACATGGTGCTGAATTCGCTGATCCTCGGCATCGGTTTTGCCGTCGGCAAGATCGTCCTGTCGATGACGGCGGCCTATGCGATCGTCTATTTCCGCTTCCGGTTCGCAACGCTCGCCTTCTGGATCATTTTCACCACGCTGCTTCTGCCGCTCGAAGTGCGCATCATGCCCTCCTACGAGGTGATGAGCAAACTCGGCCTTTTGAACTCCTATACTGGCCTCATCGTGCCGCTTCTCGCTTCGGCGACGGGCACCTTCTATTTCCGGCAGTTCTTCAAATCCGTGCCGGAGGAGTTGCTGGAGGCTGCCCGCATTGACGGCGCAGGGCCGGTGAAATTCTTCATCGATGTTCTCATCCCGCTGTCCCGCACCATGATGGCGGCGATCTTCATCATCATGTTCGTTTATGGCTGGAACCAGTATCTCTGGCCCATGCTGATGACGACGGATGAGGGCTTCTTCACCCTGATGCGCGGTATCAAGTCGATCCTGCAGGTCTGGGTCGGTTCGCAAATTCCCGACTACAACGAAGCTTTCGCGCTCGCCGTGCTGGCCATGCTGCCGCCGGTGCTGATCGTCGTCATTTTCCAGCGCTGGTTCATCAAGGGCCTGACCGAAAGCGATAAATAAGGAGACCGAAATGGCCGCGATAGAAATCAGTCAGGTCTGCAAGGATTATCACGGCGGTGTGCGCGCCGTGCACCACGTCGATATCGACATCAGGGATGGTGAGTTCATCGTTCTGGTCGGGCCCTCCGGCTGCGGCAAATCCACGCTTCTGCGCATGGTCGCAGGGCTTGAGGATATTTCCGAAGGCACAGTGAAGATCGGTGACCGGGTGGTCAATCAGGCCGATCCGGCTGACCGGGATATCGCCATGGTGTTTCAGAACTATGCGCTTTATCCGCATATGTCGGTGCGCCAGAATCTGGAATACGGGTTGAAGAACCGCAAGACGCCAAAGACGGAGATCGATGCGCGTGTGGCCGAAGCCGCGCGTATGCTGCAGCTCGAACCCTATCTGGACCGTAAGCCGCGCGCCCTTTCCGGCGGCCAGCGGCAACGTGTCGCCATGGGTCGCGCCATCGTGCGTAAACCGGCGGCCTTCCTGTTCGACGAGCCCCTGTCCAATCTCGATGCCAAGCTGCGCGTTTCTATGCGCGGCGAGATCAAGCGCCTGCAAAAGCGCCTCGGCACCACCTCGATCTACGTCACCCACGATCAGCTGGAGGCCATGACGCTCGCCGATCGTCTTGTGGTGTTGAATGGCGGCCGTATCGAACAGATCGGCGCACCGCTCGATGTCTATCACACCCCTGCTTCGACCTTCGTTGCGAGTTTCATCGGCTCTCCCGCCATGAATTTGCTGAACGCCGAGTTGCATGGCGATAGCCTCGCCATTGGTCCGTCGCTCTTTGCGCTCAACGGTTTCGCGCCTGTCTCCGGCCCCGTAACGGTGGGCATGCGGGCGGAAGATTTCCGCCTCGCTGCGGCCGGTGAGCAGGGCTTCCCGCTTCGGGTCGATTACATCGAAGAACTGGGGTCGCAGCGCCTTATCCACGGCATGATCGGCGACCAGAGCCTGACAGTTGCTTTCCCGCCGGATGTCGAGGTTCCGTCTGCGCCCTCCGTCACGATCGCGCCGGAAAAACTGCATTTCTTCTCCAGCGAAACCGGCAAGCGCATTGCCGGCAAAGCGGAGCAGCTCGTGGCGCAGCCCGCGCAAATGGCGACGGCCTGAGTGCTTCGCGGAAATCGGCGCGATGACTAAAATTGCGCCGATTGTCAAAACCGCTTCGTTACGATCCCGATGATAGAAGACCTCCAATATTTCACGGGGGTTTTCTAATATGTCCTTCAAAATGATGTTCGCTGCCGCGGCAACCATGGCGATCCGCACGGTGCCGATATTGCCGGCCTATTTGCGCCGGTCAAAAGACGAGGCTGTCGTCAGCGCATCCTGCACCGATCTGCGGCTTCAGCCGGCCCCCATCAATCCGGAATGGATCATTTCCGGCAACCCCCAGGCGCGCGCGGCGGATCATTCCAGAAGCGGCGACCGTGCCTCCAGCACCGCCATGTGGGATTGCACGGCGGGTGAGTTCCGCTGGTTCTTCGGCTGGGATGAAACCGTCTATATTCTCGAAGGCGAAGTGCATGTGACCGCGGAAGACGGTTCCATCAGTATCCTGCGGGTCGGCGATGTCGCCTATTTCCCTGCGGGAACATGGGCCACCTGGCGAGTGGATGATTATGTCCGCAAGGTTGCCTTCATGCGCCGCCCGTTCCCCAAGGCGCTGGCTTTTGCCTATCGTGTCAAGAACAAGCTGTTTGCCGGCCGTTCCTATAAGCTGGCGGCCTGAACCCATAAAACATTCCAGTCGGCGGGTGCCTGCATGGGCTTCGCCGACGGAATTGTGAAGGTTCAATAAAACTCACACAAACCACCGCTTGCAGCAGTTGCCTTTGAATGGTCGCTGCCCTACATCTTCAGGGTTTTCTGAAGCATTTCCGGGTTTCTACCGGTCCTGCAGGGAAGCTTGAAAAGGCGAGGCAATGGGCACCGCGGGCCGACAAAGCGTCTGCATGCTGCAAGAGGAACATGCGCATGGCGAAGATCAAGAACGTCGCGATCCAGATGGATCATGTCTCCGGCATCAATATCGCCGGTGACTCCACCTTCGCCATGAGCCTTGAGGCGCAGGCACGCGGATACCGGCTGTTCCATTATACACCCGAGCGCCTTTCCATGCGCGATGGCAAGATTTACGCCACCGTCGAGCAGATGGAACTGCGCGACATCAAGGGCGACCATTTCTCGCTGTCCGAACCGGAACGCGTCGATCTGTCGACCATGGATGTCATCCATCTGCGTCAGGACCCGCCATTCGACATGGCTTACATCACCTCGACCCATCTGCTGGAACGCATTCATCCGAAAACGCTGGTGGTCAACGATCCCGCCTGGGTGCGCAATTCGCCGGAAAAGATTTTCGTCACCGAATTCGCCGATCTGATGCCGAAGACGCTGATCACCAAGGATGTGGAGGAAATCGCCCGCTTCCGCAATGAAATGGGCGATATCATCCTCAAGCCGCTTTATGGCAATGGTGGCGCAGGCGTCTTCCATTCCGCGCGCGACGACCGCAATTTCTCCTCTCTGCTGGAGATGTTCGGCCAGATGTTCCGCGAGCCTTATATCGCCCAGCAATATCTGCCTGACGTCCGCAAGGGCGACAAGCGCATCCTCCTGGTGGATGGCGAGCCGGTTGGCGCAATCAACCGCGTGCCGGCGGAAAACGACGCCCGCTCCAACATGCATGCCGGCGGCCGGCCGGAACCGACGGAACTGACGGCGCGCGAGAAGGAAATCTGCCGCCGCATCGGCCCTGCCTTGCGGGAACGTGGTTTCCTTTTCGTCGGCATCGATGTGATTGGCGACTATATGACGGAAATCAACGTCACCTCGCCGACCGGCATTCGCGAAGTGCGGAAATTCGGCGGTGCGGATGTCGCAAGCCTGTTGTGGGATGCGATCGAGAAAAAGCGCGAAGCCCAGGATTTCTGAGGCGAGCTTTCGCCGGTCCAGCTTTGTTCCGCGAGTACAACTAGACACAACTAAAATACATCGTCAGCGAGAAATTGTTCGCTGGATGTTCTTGTTTTATTCTTTGCCCTGTGGCACGTTGCTTGCGGGTGGCCGCGATAGGGCATGAAGCTCTGACCAGCGCGGCCGGTTTGCGGGGGCAGGCCATGGTGGCAAGGGTCAATACGGTTGCATTTCAGGGCATAGAGGGTGTGCCCGTCGAGGTGCAGGTCATGGTCGCGCCGGGAAAGGTGGGCATCCAGATTGTCGGCCTGCCCGATAAGGCGGTGGCCGAAAGCCGCGAGCGGGTGCAGGCCGCCCTGCATGCCTCCGGTTTGGCGCTGCCGGCAAAAAAAGTCACCGTCAATCTCGCGCCTGCCGATCTGCCCAAGGAAGGATCGCATTTCGATCTTCCCATTGCGCTTGGCCTCATGGCCGCTTTGGGCGCGATACCGGCAGAAATGCTGGCACGTTATGTGGTTCTCGGCGAACTCAATCTCGATGGCACCATCGGTATGGTTTCGGGCGCCCTGCCGGCGGCGATCGGCGCAAATGCGCTTGGCAAGGGGCTGATCTGCCCGGCTGAAAGCGGACCGGAAGCGGCCTGGGCCGGCGCCGGTATCGATATTCTCGCCCCGCGCAGCCTGATTGCGCTGGCCAATCATTTTCGCGGCACCCAGCTTCTCGCGCGCCCGACGCCCGCCATCCGCGCCAACCCGGTCAATCTGCCGGATTTAGCGGATATCAAAGGACAGGAGAGCGCCCGGCGCGCGCTGGAGGTGGCGGCCGCCGGCGGCCACAACCTGCTCATGGTCGGGCCTCCCGGCTCCGGCAAATCCATGCTCGCAGCCCGCTTGCCTTCCATCCTGCCGCCGCTGGAGGCGGCGGAATTGCTGGAAGTGTCCATGGTCCATTCCATCGCGGGCCAATTGTCCGGCGGCAAGCTTTCGGACCGCAGGCCGTTCCGCACCCCGCACCATTCCGCTACCATGGCGGCGCTGATCGGCGGGGGGCTTCGCGCCAAGCCGGGTGAGGCTTCGCTCGCCCATCACGGCGTTCTTTTTCTGGATGAGTTCCCGGAATTTTCGCCGCAGGTGCTGGATGCACTGCGCCAGCCGCTGGAAACGGGCGAATGCATCATTGCGCGGGCCAATCATCGCGTCAGCTATCCGGCGGAAATCCAGCTCGTTGCGGCGATGAACCCCTGCCGTTGCGGCATGGCGGGAGAGCCGGGCTTCACCTGCGCCCGAGGCCCGCGTTGTGTGACGGATTATCAGGCCCGCATTTCCGGCCCGCTGCTGGATCGTATCGATATCCGCATCGACGTTCCCGCCGTCTCCGCCGCCGATCTCATCCGCCCCGTCGCGTCCGAGCCGAGTGCCGCGGTTGCCGCCCGTGTCGCCCGGGCGCGCCTTGCGCAGCAGGAACGTTACGCGGCGGCGGGATTTGCCGCCATTCGCACCAATGCCCGCTGCACGACGACCCTGATAGAAAAATATGCCGAGCCGGATGCATCCGGACTGCAATTGCTGCGCGATGCGGCCGAGCGGCTGAAGTTCTCCGCGCGCGGTTATCATCGCATTCTCAAGGTTGCCCGCACCCTGGCCGATCTGGATGGCAAACAGACGGTCGGCCGTATCCATGTGGCGGAAGCCGTGTCCTATCGTATCGCTGGCGAAAGGCTGACGGCGGCGGCATAGAGCATTTCCAGTAAAAGCACGAAGCGGTTTTTTTCGGGAAAGTGTGTAAAAACAAAGAAGTAGAGAACGTCCAACGATTCCGTCTAAACCGGATATGCTCCCAGAAGGTCGCCTTTTGTGCCTTCCCTGAAAAAACATTGTGCCGCCAGCGGAGCCGGCGGCACATAAGAATATTCGCTAATCTCGCGCGCGATCGTACCGCGCTTGAAAGTTTGGCTTAAAGTCCAAGGCCTTCGAAAAGCGCTGTCGAAAGGTAGCGTTCCGCGAAGGAAGGAATGATGACGACGATGTTCTTGCCGGCATTTTCTTCCCGCGCGCCGACCTTGATTGCCGCCGCCAGCGCCGCACCCGAGGAGATGCCGACCGGCACGCCTTCCAGCCTTGCCGCCAGACGTGCGGTTTCGAAAGCCTCGTCATTGGTCACGGTGACGATCTCGTCATAAATGCCGGTATCGAGGATGGCGGGTGCAAAACCGGCGCCGATGCCCTGAATCTTGTGCGGGCCGGGGTTGCCGCCGGAAAGAACCGGGCTGTCCGCGGGCTCGACGGCAATCACCTTCACCTCGGGCTTGCGGGATTTCAGCACCTGACCCGTGCCGGTGATGGTGCCGCCGGTGCCGATACCCGAGACGAGAATATCGACCGTGCCTTCGGTGTCGTTCCAGATTTCTTCAGCCGTCGTCTTGCGGTGAATATCGGGATTGGCGGGGTTTTCGAACTGCTGCGGAATGATGGCGTCAGGCAGGGTCTCGGCCAGTTCCTGCGCCTTGGCGATGGCGCCCTTCATGCCCTTGGGACCTTCGGTCAAAACCAGTTCGGCGCCGAGCAGGGCCAGCATTTTCCGGCGTTCAACCGACATGGTTTCAGGCATGGTCAGGATCAGCTTGTAGCCCTTCGCGGCGGCGGCGAAGGCAAGCGCGATGCCCGTGTTGCCGGATGTCGGCTCCACCAGCGTGGTCTTGCCGGGGGTGATCTTGCCCTGCGCTTCCAGCGCTTCGATCATGGCGACGCCGATGCGATCCTTCACGGAAGCGATGGGATTGAAAAATTCGAGTTTGGCGAGAAGGTTGGCCTTCACGCCCTTCTCCTTCGCCAGCTTGTCGAGCCGCACGATCGGTGTGTCGCCGATTGTTTCCGTAATCGAGGAATAGACGCGTCCGCGTCCGGGCTTTCTGGCTTCGGGCATGATGCTCTCCTGTGTAAGACCGCAAGATTTGAGCGGCAGAATAGGAGCAATAGCTTTCGCAAGCTAGCGAACGTTCGTCCTAATATCCCTAAATTGCAGGAATAATTTCACGATAAATCGCATAAATGCACGAATTTGTTTTACGTGCTGCGGATCGCGATCATGGTGGCGGTTCCGGCCAGAATACCCGCCGCCGTGCGGTTGAGGATCGTCAAGGCGCTCGGCCTTTTCAGGAGGTTACGCGCCTTGGCCGCAAGCAGGATGTAAGGCAGGAGAACCGCCATCAGCACGACGAAGGTGATGGCGAGAAGGGTCGCATATTCCGAAGGGCCGATCATGCGGATATCGATCAGCGTCGGCACCAGCGCCACATAAAACAGCATGGTTTTCGGGTTGCCGAGCGTGATCAGCAGTCCGGACAGGAAGGACATGGGCATGCTGGTGCTTTTCTTGGCCTTCAGTTCCTGTGGCAGCAGACCGGCGGTCCAAAGCTTCCAGGCAATATAAAGGAGATAGGCCGCGCCCGCGAATTTCAGCACCATGAAGGCTTCCTGAAAGGTCTGCGCGACGAAGGCCAGGCCCAGGATCACAGCGGTCAGGTAAATCATGTCGCCCAACACCAGCCCGAGACCCATGAAGAAGGTTTCGCGAAAGCCCGAACCCAGCGCCCGCGCCACGATCGCCGTCATGCCGGGGCCGGGAATGGCAGCGGCGATGAAGAGGGCGGTGGCATAGGCGAAAAGGGTCGTCAGCGTCATGATCGTGTTTCCCGAAAAATCCGCTAAATCCATAACGAAATTGCCGGGTAAAGACAATCAGTCCGCGCGTCTGTCCTAGCGGCGTCGCTAAACCCCGGTGGAGCCGAAACCGCCGGCGCCCCGCGCCGTCTGCGAGGTCTCCGTCACCTCACTCACAACAACCTGGGTTACCGGCGCAATCACCATCTGCGCAATGCGCATGCCGCGCTCGATGACAAAAACGTCCTGGCCAAGATTGGCGAGGATGACTTTCACCTCGCCGCGATAATCGCTGTCCACCGTGCCGGGAGAGTTGAGGCAGGTGATGCCGTTCTTGATGGCGAGGCCGGAGCGGGGGCGGATTTGCGCCTCGTATCCCTGCGGAACCTCGAAGATGAAACCGGTCGGGACCAGGGCGCGTTCGCCCGGTTGCAGTGTCAGCGGTTCACCGGCAGGTACGGCAGCGCGCAGGTCCATGCCGGCGGCGCCACGGGTTTCGTATGACGGCAATTCGAGGTCAGCGCCATTGGCGAGGCGGACGAGCCGGAGAGGGGGGCGATTGTCGTTTTGAAGGGTCATGCGGCATTAGTTTGCCGAGATCGCGGCAAGGTCAATTGCAAAACCGGGCCTGAAACGCTAGATAGCCCGCAATTCCACAGGATTTGTCAGATGGCCGAAACACTTGCCGAGGCGGTCTCCCGCCGCCGCACCTTTGCTATTATCGCGCACCCGGATGCGGGTAAGACCACGCTTACCGAAAAACTGCTGCTGTTCGGCGGAGCGATCCAGCTTGCCGGTGAGGTGAAGGCGAAGAAGGACCGCATCCAGACCCGTTCGGACTGGATGAAGATCGAGCGTGAGCGCGGCATTTCGGTCGTTACCTCGGTCATGACCTTCGAATATAACGACCGTGTCTTCAACATTCTCGATACGCCCGGCCACGAGGACTTCGCCGACGATACCTACCGCACGCTGACGGCGGTGGATGCGGCGATCATGGTCATCGACGCCGCCAAGGGTATCGAGCCGCGCACGCTAAAACTCTTCGAAGTCTGCCGCATGCGCGATATTCCGATCATCACCTTCATCAACAAGATGGACCGCGAAAGCCGCGACCCCTTCGAGATACTGGATGAAGTGGAAGAGAAGCTCGCGCTCGATACCGCGCCCATCACCTGGCCGGTCGGTCGGGCAAAGACCTTCTGCGGCGCCTATAATCTCGCCGACAGCACCTTCCGTGGCGTCGATACGCAGGTGGAAGCCATGCCGGTCAACGGTCCGCAGGCGGTTGCCGATCGCCTGCCGGAAAATGAGCGCCATCTTTTCGTCGAAGAAACCGAACTGGCGCTGGAAGCCTGCCGTCCTTTCGATCGTCAGGCGTTTCTCGAAGGTCATATGACGCCGGTGTTCTTCGGTTCGGCGCTGCGCAATTTCGGTGTGCGTGACCTCATCAATGCGCTTGGCGATTTCGCGCCGCCGCCGCGCGATCAGGTGGCCGATACCCGCACCGTACATGCGGCTGAAGAAAAAATGACGGCCTTCGTCTTCAAGATTCAGGCCAATATGGATCCGAACCATCGTGACCGCATCGCTTTTGCCCGCATCTGCTCCGGCAAGCTGGAGCGCGGCATGAAGGCGCGGCTTGCTCGCACCGGCAAACAGATGGGCCTCACTGCGCCGCAGTTCTTCTTCGCCTCACAGCGCCAGCTGGCCGATACGGCCTTTGCGGGCGACGTGGTCGGCATCCCGAACCATGGCACGCTGCGCATCGGCGATACGCTGACCGAGGGTGAAAACCTCGTTTTCCAGGGCGTGCCAAACTTTTCGCCGGAAATCCTGCGTCGCGTGCGTCTGGAAGACGCCATGAAGGCGAAGAAACTGAAGGAAGCCCTGCAGCAGATGGCGGAAGAAGGCGTCGTGCAGCTCTTTTCGCCGGAAGACGGCTCGCCGGCCATCGTCGGCGTTGTCGGCGCGCTGCAGCTCGACGTGTTGAAGGAGCGCCTGATGGGCGAATATGGCCTGCCGGTCTCCTTCGAAATGTCGCGCTTTTCCGTCTGCCGCTGGATTTCTTCCGATCAGCCGGCGGAAATGGACAAGTTCCTCAACGTCAAGCGCGGCGATATCGCCCGCGATCTGGATGGCGATCCGGTGTTTCTGGCGCAGGACGCTTTCTCGCTCCGCTATGAGTCCGAGCGTTTTCCGGCGATCAAGATGGTCGCGATCAAGGAATATCATGTCGCCAAGGCGGCGTGACAAAGGCGTGATTGCACTTTGTATGCCAAGGGCTTAGTTTCCCCTGAAACGGGAAACTGGTCCGGCATCATGACGCTTTCAGGCAAACATATTCTCCTCATCATCTCTGGCGGCATCGCGGCCTATAAGAGCCTCGATCTCATCCGCCGCCTGAAGGAGCGCGGCGCTAAGGTGACGCCGGTGATGACGAAGGGCGCCCAGGAATTTGTCACGCCGCTTGCCGTTGGTGCACTTTCCGCCACCCATGTCTTCACCGATCTCTTTTCCCGGCAGGATGAACAGGATGTCGGCCATATCAGGCTGGCGCGTGACTGCGACCTCGTGCTTGTGGCGCCCGCCACCGCCGATCTGATGGCGAAGATGGTACATGGTCTGGCAGACGATCTTGCCTCCACCATTCTTCTCGCGACGGATCGAAAGGTGCTGGTGGCACCGGCGATGAACCCGAAAATGTGGGCGGCAAAGCCCACGCTGCGGAATGTCGAAACGCTGAAAAAAGACGGCGTGTTTTTCATCGGACCCATGGCCGGCGAGATGGCGGAGAAGGGCGAGGCTGGTTTTGGCCGTATGGCCGAGCCATTGCAGATCGTCGAAGCCATCGCGGCATTGCTGGATGAGGGGCCAAAGCCGCTGAAGGGCAGAACGGCGATCGTCACCTCCGGCCCCACGCATGAACCGATTGACCCGGTGCGCTACATCGCCAACCGCTCCTCGGGCAAGCAGGGCCATGCCATTGCGGCGGCTCTGGCGGAACTGGGGGCAGAGGTTACGCTGGTTTCCGGCCCGGTCACCATCGCCGATCCTGCCGGCGTCACGACGATCCATGTCGAGCGCGCCGAGGAGATGCGCGATGCGGTGATATCGAGACTGCCGGCGGATATCGCCGTCATGGTCGCCGCCGTCGCCGACTGGCGGGTGACGGGCTCGTCGGAGCAGAAGATCAAGAAGCAGCCGGGCGATGCGCCGCCGGCGCTGCAACTGACGGAAAATCCCGATATTCTCAAAACCGTCGGCCACCATGAAAAACGCCCGAAGATTGTGGTGGGCTTCGCAGCCGAAACGCAGGATGTCGAGAAGAACGGCCGGGCGAAGCTGGAGCGCAAAGGGGCGGACTATATCGTCGCGAATGATGTTTCGGCGGAAACCGGCATCATGGGCGGGGATCGCAACAGCGTGAAGATCATTTCCGCAGATGGCATCGACGCCTGGCCGGATCTCGACAAGGCCGACGTTGCAAAACGCCTGGCGGCCCTGATTGCGGAGAAACTCGCATGAGCCTGTTCGATCGCAAGACATTCGACAAGGTGCTCGGCAAATGGCCGGGCGTGCGTTTTGTCGATCAGTGGGATTCCCATGTCGCCAAGGTGGGCGACAAGGTCTTTGCCGTGCTTGGCGAGCGGGAGGACTGGCGGCTGGTCGTGAAATGCTCGGAAGAGAGCTTCGAAATATTGACCTCGCTGGAAGGCATAGGGCAGGCGCCCTATTTCGCCAAACGCAAATGGATATCGATTGGCGATCATTCCCCGCTCGAACAGGAAGAACTGGAGCACTATGTGCGTCGCTCCTATGAGCTTGTCGCAGCCGGTCTGACCAAAAAACTGCGGGGCGAACTCGGTATCGTGATCGATACTGCGCGTGCCCTGTAGTTTTTCGGTTCAGTCGAGTTTGGTGTCCTTGCCGATGATCTGACGGACGCCTTCCTTGGTGAAGGGCTGCAGGAGCTGCGGCAGGAATCCTTTCGCAATCTTGCCCTTGATACCGATATCGGTGGAAGAAGGCCTGTCGGGATTATGGTAGGAGCCGAAGATCAGATCGAAGAAGACGAGATTCTCGCCGTAATTGGTGTTTCCTTCCGGAAGCTGCTTCGAATGGTGCCAGCGGTGCAGGCGTGGGGTGCTAAACACGTAATCGAGCGGCCCCGTTTTCATATCGACGTTGCAATGGGTCAAAATACCGATGAATGCGGTAACGGCACCTAGCCACCAGAAAACCTGTAGCGGCGCACCCATGAAATAGAGCGGAATCTGGCTGAGCGCGATCTTGAACAGGGAATCGGCCACATGGAACCGTCCCGTATTGACGACCCAGAGCCGCACGACGCTGTGATGCAGTGCATGGAAACGCCAGAAGAATACGGTTTCATGCGCAATACGATGGGACCAGTAGAGGCCGAATTCGGCAATCGTCACCGCAAGGGCGACCTGAACGATCATCGGCAGATGAGACGGCCACAGGTCGAAACGCATGGCGGCGAGCGGCTGCAGCACATTGGCGGTCACCATCGGGAAGATTGCCGCTGCGGCGGCTGCGAGCTGGACCAGCCCTTTCGTCAAAAGCGTATGGCCGATGCTGTTAACGGTCTCGCCATCACCCTCAAGCCATTGGATTTCGTAGGGAATATAGCGTTCGAGAAGAAACAGGCTCAAAACCGCGCCCGCATAAACGGTCAAAAAGGCCGCGATCGGATGGCTGCTCGTGAAAGCGAAATAGGACCCCACGAGGCCGCCGACGAACACCAGCGGCCACGAAGAATAGGAAAGGGCCTCTTTCAGTACTTGAGCTTTTGCCATCAAAATCAAATCCCGTCCGGCATCATCCGTCTATACCGCCGGCGCAATTCCGCGCAGGCATCAAAGTAGCCCTTACCCCGCATCGATCACCTGTCTCGATTGGAGATCAGGCCCTTATCGTTCCAATGCATTACACAAACATGGCACTCACCGGTGCCGAGATGCTCAGCTTATCCTGATTGCGATGTAAAGAAGCGTCAGCGCTATGACCCAGAGTGCCGCCCGTCCCCATTTGGTGTGGCGCGCTTCCGCCTTGCCGATGGCTTCCGCCGTCTGCGCGTCGAAACGCAGGCCGTTCTCGCTCATATACATCAATTCGGAATGCAGCTTCTCCGTCTTGGCGGCGATCTCCGGCGCTGCCTCGGCAAGCTTGAGGGCCGCCTTCACGCCGTCCTTCAGATCGGTGACGATGCGTTTCGGGCCGAGATTGTCCCTGATCCAGCCGCCGACGACCGGGTCTGCCGCCTTCCACATGTTGAAGCGCGGATTGAGCATGCGCGACACGCCTTCCACCACCACCATGGTCTTTTGCAGCATCACCAGTTCCGGCCGCGTTTCCATGTCGAAAAGCTCGGTCACTTCAAACAGCAGGGTCAAAAGCTTGCCCATGGAGATCGTTTCGGCCGGCTGGCCGTGGATCGGCTCGCCAATGGCGCGGATCGCCTGGGCGAAGCTCGCTATATCGTGATGGCCCGGCACGTATCCAGCCTCGAAGTGCACTTCCGCCACCCGCATGTAATCGCGGGTAATGAAGCCGTAGAGGATCTCGGCAAGGAAGCGGCGTTCCTTTTTGCCGAGACGTCCGGCAATGCCCATGTCGACGGCGACGATCTCGCCCTCAGCATCGACGAAGAGATTGCCGGGATGCATGTCTGCATGGAAGAAGCCATCGCGCAACGTGTGCCGCAGGAAGGACTGGATCAGCGTGTCGGCGAGTTTGTTCAGGTCGTGGCCGGCGGCCTTCAACCCTTCGATGTCCGACATCTTGACGCCGTCGATCCATTCCATGGTGACGACATCGCGCCCGGTGCGTTCCCAGTCGACCTCGGGAACTCGGAATCCGGGATCGTCCCTGGTGTTTTCCGCAAGTTCGGAAAGGGCGGCGGCCTCGAGCCGCAGATCCATCTCGATCTTGGTGGTCTGCTCCAGCGTGCGTGTCACCTCGACCGGGCGCAGGCGACGTGCGGAGCGGACGAAACGCTGCTGCAGATCGGCGATCAGATACATCGCCTCGAGATCGTTCTGGAAACGCTGGCGCACGCCGGGGCGGATGACCTTGACGGCCACCTTGCGCGGCCCCTTCGGCGTATCCACCGTTGCCGGATGAACCTGGGCAATGGAGGCGGCGGCGATAGGATCGCCGAATTCCCTGTAGAGATCGGACACCGAACGGCCGAGCGAGCCTTCGATATTGGCTTTCGCCGCAGCCGCCGGGAAAAAGGCCATGCGGTCCTGAAGGCTCGCGAGATCGTCGGCGAAGTCGGCGCCCACCACATCCGGTCGGGTGGCGAGAAACTGACCCATCTTCACATAGGAAGGACCCAGCCGCTCCACAGCCACCGCCAGACGGTCGCTGCGCTGCGCCCTTTTCGCCTTGCTGCGGGCGAACGGCTTCAGCAGCGCTTTCAACAATTGGGCGGGAGCAGGCAGGTCATCGGAAGGCAGGGCCAGCACGACGCCTTCGCGCACAAGAACCCAGCCAACCCTTGCGAGGCGGAAATATGCGCCCAAAGTACTCATGCTTATGCTTGTCTCCTGCGTCTGCCGGCCATGATCTTAAAGCTTCCAGCCGGAATGCAGGGCGGCGATGCCGCCGGTGTAATTGGTATAGGTGACACGGGAGAAGCCGGCGGTGCGGATCATCGTCGCGAAATCCTCCTGATTGGGGAATTTGCGGATCGATTCGACCAGATATTGATAGGGCTCGGCGTCACCCGTGATCATCTTGCCGAATTGCGGGATGGCGTTGAACGACCAGGCGTCGTAAACGCGGTCAAGCAATGGCATTTCGACCTCGGAAAATTCCAGCACAAGCAGCCGCCCGCCGCGCTTCAGCACGCGATGGGCCTCCTTCAGCGCGACGTCGATGCGCGGTACGTTGCGAATGCCGAACGCGATTGTATAGGCGTCGAAACTGTTTGCCTCGAAAGGCAGTTCCTCGGCATTGGCTTCCACGAAGGTCAGATTGTCGGAAAGCTTCTTTTTTATCGCGCGTTCTTCGCCGACGGCCAGCATTGAGCCGTTGATGTCGAGAACGGTGGCGTGCGCCAGGCGGTTGGAGGCTTCGATGATGCGGAAGGCGATATCGCCAGTGCCGCCGGCAACGTCCAGAACCTTGTAGGACGCATCCTTGCGCGGCGAAAGCGAAGAGACCATGGCGTCTTTCCACAGTCGGTGCAGGCCAGCCGACATCACATCGTTCATGATGTCGTAGCGTTTGGCCACCTTGTGGAAGACCTCGTTGACCAGCCCCTGCTTTTTGCCTTCGTCCACCTTGTGGAAGCCATAGGACGTTTCCATGCCGCCTTGGGCAGTGGTACGGGCGTCGGTCATCGTCTGTCTCCATATTTATTGCGTGGCGGACCATAGCGGAAACGCCATGGCAACGCTATCTGTTGCCGCATCGCCTGGGCGCGACATTTCGCGTGCACTGTATAGACCACATGGTCCTAACGATAAACTGTCGGATAAGCCAGATGCCAGAATTGCCAGAAGTCGAAACCGTCAGACGCGGCCTTGCGCCCGCCATGGAAGGCGCAAGGGTCCGCAGGCTCCATCTCGGCCGCCCCGATTTGCGCTTTCCATTCCCGCAGGATTTTGCAGCGCTTATCGAAGGTAAGAAAATCCTGTCGCTCGGGCGCAGGGCGAAATATCTTCTGATCGAACTGGAGGATGGGCTGACCATCGTTTCCCACCTCGGCATGTCCGGCTCGTTCCGCATCGAGGCGGAGGTGGGTGAGGCCGGTGATGCCCCCGGCGTGTTTCACCATGCCCGTTCCAAAGACGGCAAGCATGACCATGTCGTCTTTCATCTGGATAAAGGAGGAGAGCGTGTCTGCGTGATCTATAATGATCCGCGCCGCTTCGGCTTCATGCATTTGGTGGAGCGCAACAAGCTCGACCTTTATCCTGCCTTTGCCGAGCTTGGCCCGGAGCCGACAGGCAATGCGCTGAGCGCGGATTATCTGGCGAGCCGGTTTGAAGGTAAAAGCCAGCCCCTGAAAAGCACGCTGCTGGACCAGAAGGTTATTGCCGGTCTCGGCAATATCTATGTCTGCGAGGCGCTGTGGCGCGCGCATCTTTCGCCTTTGCGGGCGGCGGGAACGCTGGTGACGAAAGGTGGCAAGCCCAAAGCACAGCTCGTCGATCTGACGGAGAAAATCCGCGACGTGATCGCCGACGCCATCGCCGCTGGCGGCTCCTCATTGCGAGACCATATACAGACGGACGGAACGCTCGGTTATTTCCAGCATTCCTTTTCGGTCTACGATCAGGAAGGCCAGCCTTGCCGGACACCCGGCTGCGGGGGTACGGTTGAAAGGGTGGTGCAGGCCGGTCGTTCGACTTTTTATTGCGCCGCCTGCCAGAAGTAACGGAGCCGGAGTGCCGGAAGGGGAGATTGCCGTGGACTATGAAACGATACTGGTCGAGAAACGCGATGAGGTGGGTGTCATCACCCTCAACCGCCCCAAGGCGCTCAACGCTCTCAATTCGGTGCTTCTGAAAGAGCTGCGGCACATTCTGTCTTCGTTTTCCGCCGATGATTCCATCGGTGCGATCATTATCACCGGTTCGGAAAAGGCGTTTGCGGCAGGCGCCGATATCAAGGAAATGCAGGGACTGGATTTCGTCGATGCCTATGTCGGCGATTTTCTCGGCGGCTGGGACGAGGTTGCGGCCACCCGCAAGCCGGTCATCGCCGCCGTATCCGGCTTTGCGCTGGGCGGCGGCTGCGAGCTGGCGATGATGTGCGATTTCATCATCGCTTCGGACACGGCAAAATTCGGCCAGCCGGAAATCACCCTCGGCGTCATCCCTGGCATGGGCGGCTCGCAGCGGCTGACACGGGCGGTCGGCAAGGCGAAGGCCATGGATCTGGTTCTGACCGGGCGCATGATGGATGCGGCGGAGGCTGAGCGCGCCGGTCTCGTGTCGCGTGTTGTGCCGGCTGCAAATCTTATGGACGAGGCGGTGGAGGCGGCAACCCGCATCGCTTCCCTGTCGCGAGCTTCCGTTCTCATGGCCAAGGAAAGCGTCAATCGCTCCTTCGAGGTGCCGCTTGCGGAAGGACTGAGATATGAAAGACGATCCTTCCAGTCGCTCTTTGCGACAGTGGATCAGAAGGAGGGCATGGCCGCCTTCGTGGAAAAGCGCAAACCCGCTTTCCGGAATCGCTAAGGATTCGGAATATCGGCGCTTTTAAGCGTTTTGCGCGTTGACGGGCGTAAGCTTTAGCGGTATATGCCCGCCCACGGTTAAGGAAAGCCATCCGGCTTGTCCGAAATTACTCCCGCATTCTTGGGTTACGTGAGGTCTTCGAACGACCCGATCCTATGGTTGCGGAATTTGGTTTGAATTCGAAGAGAGGCATACATGGCCAATACAACTTCGGCGAAAAAGGCGACCCGCAAGATCGCTCGCCGTACCGCAGTCAACAAGGCTCGCCGTTCGCGCGTTCGCGGCTTCATCCGCAAGGTCGAGGAAGCCATCGCTTCCGGTGATCTCGCAGTCGCCACCGAAGCTCTGAAGGCAGCTCAGCCCGAGATCCAGCGCGCCGCCACCCGTGGCGTTCTGCACGGCAACACCGCATCCCGCAAGGTGTCGCGTCTCGCACAGCGCGTTAAGGCTCTTTCCGCCTAATCCGGCTAATCACAAATAATTATTCAAAAAGCCTGGTCTTTTGACCGGGCTTTTTGTGATTCTAACTGCCCGTTAACCATTGCTGCCGTAACGTGACAAACGCATGTCAGATGGACGACAGGAAATTTGTAATAAAAACAACGGCTTGCTGGAGGTCTCTGGAAAACTCGGGGGCTTTCTCTACGGAAGTCGCGGCTAGTTTTGAGTCAAGAAGATTTTTATTTTTTTGCCAAAATCAGCTCTCAAAAATTGCCAAAATTGAATCTCATTGATTCATAAGCGATTCTGCTTCGCACCTCGTCGGTGATGCAAAACGGCCTTTGCGAGTCAATGGCCGATCTGAGTTTTTGCAGAAAAAACGCCATTGATCTCTCCCCACGATCCTGCCTAAATGCATTTCAACAAGGGGTGCGGATCTCAGTCCACAGATTATCTCGATGATCGTATCGACGATATTCACCTTCTTGCTGGCGGGTCTTTCGGGGTCCGTTTTTTCAGGTCATGGAGCTTTTTGTGCCGTTTCGGTCTCCGGAACGGGCGGGAGTTTTTTGTCCTCAAGAATGCGCCTTAAGGTTGTAACGAAAGGAGCGTTTTAGCGTGTCGCAGGCCTCTCCATGAGGGGGAGGGAAATGGGATAACCGGCTCGCAAACGAGTAGTCGCCTTTGACGTTCTTTCGAGAGGAACGCTGGAGGCAAAAATATACGAGGGGGATCTCTGGCGATCGATTTTTGATCGTCAGGCTATGATTGGCAATTTGAAAGGCGGCAATATGCAATTGAATTTGGCGATGGGTGCGGTGGCTGATGGGGACCGCGCACCAAAGACGCGTGATGCAGCTTGCTCAGATGCGGCAGGGGACAAATCGGCAATGACGCACGATGCGCTGTTTGAACGTTTTAGCGCGCGGCTCAAGGCACAGGTTGGTCCGGAGGTCTATGCAAGCTGGTTTGCACGGCTCAAACTCCATTCCGTTTCGAAAAGCGTCGTCCGTTTTACCGTTCCGACGACCTTTCTGAAGTCCTGGATCAACAACCGTTACATGGATCTGATCACGAACCTCGTCCAGAGCGAGGATCCGGATGTGCTGAAGGTGGAGATTCTGGTCCGCTCGGCCAGCCGCCCGGTCCGTCCGGCTCAGACCGAGGAAAGGGCGCAGCCCGTTCCGGAAGTCGGCGCGGTTCAGCGTAACAAGTCCTTCATTCCGTCGCAGCCCGCGACGCCTGCCGCACAGCCTGCGGCTTCGCAGGCGACCATGCGTCAGGGCGGTTCCGGGCCGTTGTTCGGTTCGCCGCTCGACACACGTTTCACCTTCGATACCTTTGTCGAAGGCTCGTCCAACCGCGTCGCCCTTGCGGCGGCAAAGACGATCGCCGAAGCCGGTGCCGGCGCCGTGCGCTTCAACCCGCTGTTCATCCATGCGGGTGTCGGCCTCGGCAAGACGCATCTTCTGCAGGCAATCGCCAATGCCGCCATTGACAGCCCACGCAATCCGCGCGTGGTCTATCTGACGGCCGAATATTTCATGTGGCGTTTTGCCACTGCGATCCGCGACAATGACGCGCTGACGCTGAAGGACACGCTGCGCAATATCGACCTGCTCGTCATCGATGACATGCAGTTCCTGCAGGGCAAGATGATCCAGCACGAATTCTGCCATCTGCTGAACATGCTGCTCGACAGCGCCAAGCAGGTCGTGGTTGCGGCTGACCGAGCGCCGTGGGAGCTGGAATCGCTCGATCCGCGTGTCCGTTCCCGTCTTCAGGGCGGCATGGCCATCGAGATCGAAGGTCCCGACTACGACATGCGCTATGAAATGCTCAACCGCCGCCTCGGCTCGGCACGGCAGGACGATCCGTCCTTCGAGATTTCGGATGAAATCCTGACCCATGTGGCCAAAAGCGTGACGGCAAGCGGACGCGAACTGGAAGGCGCCTTCAACCAGCTGATGTTCCGTCGCTCCTTCGAGCCGAACCTCTCGGTTGATCGTGTCGATGAGCTGCTGTCGCATCTCGTCGGGACGGGTGAGGCCAAGCGTGTACGCATCGAGGATATTCAGCGCATCGTCGCCAAGCACTATAATGTGTCGCGACAGGAGCTGGTGTCCAACCGCCGCACCCGCGTCATCGTCAAGCCACGCCAGATCGCCATGTATCTGGCCAAGATGCTGACGCCGCGGTCTTTCCCCGAGATCGGTCGCCGTTTCGGCGGTCGCGATCACACCACGGTTCTGCATGCCGTGCGCAAGATCGAGGAACTGATTTCCGGCGACACCAAGCTCGGCCATGAGGTTGAGCTGTTGAAACGCCTGATCAACGAAAACAACGCATGAAAAAGCGGCCTTCGGGCCGCTTTTTTATTGTCGTCTTGTTTATTGGGCTAAAGCTGGGGTGGAGGCCGGCGTCAGCAGGCGAGATCGGCCACCACCGCATCCAGAATAAGCATGCCGGAAGGCGTGCAGCGCAGGCGGGAATTGCCGAGCCTCTCCACGAAACCGTGCTGAAGGAGAAATTCCTCCTTCTCCGGATCGAGATCGCGGCCGGAAAGGTCGCTCCAGCGGGCGAGATCGATGCCTTCGCGCAGGCGAAGTCCCATCAGCAGCAATTCATCGGCCTGCTCATCGACGCCGAGCAGCTCCTGATCGACCATGCCGTGGCCTTCCCGCTCAACGGTTTCGAGCCAGTTTTCCGGGTGGCGCTCGGTGGCGGTTGCGAGCTTGGAAGCGCCTCGCGTCAGGCGTCCATGCGCGCCGGGGCCGATGCCGGCATAATCGCCATAACGCCAGTAGGTCAGGTTGTGGCGGCTTTCAGCGCCCGGCCGGGCATGGTTGGAGACCTCATAGGCCGGCATGCCGTAACGCTCGGTGATTTCCTGCGTCGCTTCATAAAGCACGGCCGAATGTTCGCCATCCGGCACGATGAGCTTGCCGGCCTTGTGCAGCCCGTAGAAGGGCGTGCCTTCCTCTATGGTCAGCTGATAGAGCGACAGATGGTCGACAGCGTAGGAGACAGCCTCTTTCAGCTCTGCGTCCCATTCGGCCACCGTCTGGTTTGGGCGGGCATAGATGAGATCGAAGGACATGCGCGGAAAAATCTCCCGCGCCAGCCGGATGGCCTTCAAGGCATCGGCAACATCATGCAGGCGGCCAAGGAACTTCAGGTCCCGATCGTTCAGCGCCTGCACGCCGAGCGAGACACGGTTGACGCCCGCCGCGCGGTAACCGCGAAAACGCTCCGCCTCGACGCTGGAAGGATTGGCTTCCATGGTGATCTCGATACCATCCGGCACATGCCAGAAGCGCGAGACACCATCGAGAAGTGCTGCGACCGTCTGCGGGTCCATCAGCGATGGCGTGCCGCCGCCCATGAAGATGCTGGTCACAACGCGCGGGCCGCTCAGCGTCCGCATATGTTCCATTTCACGGAGAAAGGCCGCCGTAAACCGTTCCTGATCCACCGGCCGGTGGCGGACATGGCTGTTGAAATCGCAATAGGGACATTTGGCCGCACAGAAGGGCCAATGCAGATAGATCCCGAAACCGGGATCGCCCGTATCCGGCAGAAGCGACGCGCCGGGGGCAGAAAGTTGATGCTCCCCGACCATCGGGTTCATGCCTCCAGGCAGGTTTCTACGAATTTTTTAAACGCCCGGGCACGGTGCGAAAGCGCGAAGGCGTCGCCATGTTTCCAGCCGTGTTTTTCATCCGCGCTCATCTCGCCGAATGTGGTGTCGTATCCTTCCGGTTTGAAGACCGGATCGTAACCGAAACCGCTCGTTCCGCGCGGCGGCCACACCACCGTGCCTTCCACCTCGCCGCGGAAATATTCGAGATGCCCGTCCGGCCAGGCCAGGCACAGCACGCTGACGAAGCGGCCGGTGCGGTCTTCCGGCTTCGATGCGCCGCGCTCGGCCAGCGCATCCTCGACCTTCTGCATTGCCATGGCGAAGTCGCGCGTGCCATCGGCCGTTTCCGCCCAATTGGCGGTATAGACACCCGGCGCACCATCCAGCGCATCGATGACCAGACCGGAATCGTCGGACAAAGCCGGAAGGCCGGATGCCTTCGCGGAGGCAAGCGCCTTGATGGCGGCATTTTCCTCGAAGGTCGTACCCGTCTCATCCGGCTCTTCGAAATTCAGTTCCGCCGCCGATTTGGCGGAGAAGCCGAAAGGCCCGATCAGATCGGCGATTTCGGCGATCTTGCCCTTGTTATGGCTGGCGACGACGATCGTTCTGGTATCGAGCTTGCGCATGGTGCTTTCCTGTCGGCTCAGGCGATCGCCTGTTTCTGAAGGGCGACCAGTTCACTGCAACCGGCCTTGGCAAGACCGAGCAGCGTCAGGAATTCTTCCTCGGAGAAGGGGGCGCCTTCCGCCGTGCCCTGAACCTCGACGATGCCGCCGGAGCCGGTGATGACGAAATTTGCATCGGTCTCGGCGGAGGAATCCTCGAGATAATCGAGATCGATCACCGGCTGGTTGGCGAAGATGCCGCAGGAGATCGCGGCGATATGGTCCTTCAGAACCTTCTCGACCTTGATCATGTTACGGGTTTCCATCCATTTCAGGCAATCGTGGAGCGCAATCCATGCGCCGGTGATGGAGGCGGTGCGGGTGCCGCCATCGGCCTGGATGACGTCGCAGTCGATGCTGATCTGGCGCTCGCCAAGCGCCTGCAGATCGACGACGGCGCGCAGCGAACGGCCGATGAGGCGCTGGATTTCCTGCGTGCGACCGCCCTGCTTGCCGGAAGCGGCTTCGCGCTTCATGCGCTCATGGGTGGAGCGCGGCAGCATGCCATATTCGGCGGTGACCCAGCCCTTGCCGCTGTTGCGCAGCCACGGCGGCGTCTTTTCTTCAAGGCTTGCGGTGACGAGCACATGCGTGTCGCCGAATTTCACGAGACAGGAACCTTCGGCATGTTTCGAGAAATTGCGCTCGAAGGAAACCTTGCGCATCTGGTCGGTTTTTCTGCCTGAAGGCCGCATATGATCCACTCTCCATGTTGGTCCCTGCCTTCTAAGGCGAGGTCCGGGCTTTTGCAAAGCCAATTTCCATTTTGCCGCGGCGTTGCAACGCATTATATTGATGCGAGCTGGTTTGAACGACAAAGAACGGACGAAATGGGTTTTTCCGCACCGCTATCAAAAGATCAGGCATCGCTGCTGGATGAACGGTCTCGGGAAATTTTCCGGCGCATCGTCGAAGGTTATCTCGATACGGGCGAGCCGCTCGGATCGCGCAGCCTGTCGCGGCTGTTGCCGATGTCGCTTTCACCCGCCTCCGTTCGCAATGTCATGAGCGATCTCGAAGAGCTTGGCCTCATCTATTCGCCGCATATCAGCGCCGGTCGCCTGCCGACCCAGACGGGGCTGCGCTTCTTTGTTGACGCCTTCATGCAGGTGGGTGACCTGCCCGCCGAGGAAAGGGCGACTATCGACCGTCAGATCGGGCCGGTCGCCGGGCACGAGCAATCGCTGGAAGGGCTGTTGACGGAGGCTAGCCGCATGTTGTCCGGCATGTCGCGCGGCGCGGGCCTCGTATTGACGGCGAAGAACGACGTCATCCTCAAGCATGTCGAATTCATAAGGCTGGAGCCCACCAAGGCGCTCGCCGTGCTGGTGGGCGACCACAATCAGGTCGAAAACCGCATCATCGAATTGCCGGCCGGCATCTCTTCGTCGCAATTGACCGAAGCGGCGAATTTCATCAATGCCCATCTCTCCGGTCAGACGCTGCATGAGTTGCGCGGTCAGTTTCAGACGCAGCGGGCGGAACTGCAATCGGAACTCGGCATATTGGCGCAGGACCTCGTGGAGCGTGGTCTTGCGGTATGGGCGGGAGATAATGAGGAGGGCAAGCTCGGCCGTCTCATCGTTCGCGGTCGCTCCAACCTGCTTGAAGGTCTCGCCGGTGAGGAAGATATCGATCGGGTGCGCCTGCTGTTCGACGACCTGGAGCGCAAGGAAAATCTCATCGAAATCCTCAATCTCGCGGAAAGCGGCTCGGGGGTCAGGATTTTCATCGGCTCGGAAAACAAGCTTTTTTCGCTGTCCGGTTCGTCGCTGATCGTCGCGCCCTATCGCGATGAGGACAATCGTGTCGTGGGTGCGGTCGGCGTCATTGGCCCGACCCGGCTGAATTACGCCCGTATCGTGCCGATGGTGGACTATACGGCGCAGATCATGGCTCGCCTTTCCCGCAAGCAGAGATAGGACAGACCCGCAAGGTCAGGGAATGCGGCAAGCTTTTCGCCGCAAGCCTTGATTTTTGCCCGTCAAAGCTCGATATCGGGCGCAACCAACATATTCAAATCTGGAGAACGTCATGACCGACGATACAAAAAAGCCCGGACCTGACGCGGACGTCGCCGAAGAGTTTGTCGAACCCGCGCTCGCCGGGGAAGAGCCGATTGACGCTGCCGAACCCGATCCGGTCGAGCTGCTCAAGGCTGAAAATGCCGACCTGCGTGACAAGTTCCTGCGCCTCGCGGCCGAAATGGACAATCTTCGCCGTCGCACGGAACGCGATGTCAAGGATGCGAAAGCCTATTCGCTCGCTGGTTTCGCGCGCGATATGCTCGCCGTTTCCGATAATCTTCGCCGCGCGCTTGAAGCCATTCCCGATGAACTCAAGACCAATGGCGAAGCCGGTCTCAACGGTTTGATCGAAGGCGTCGAGATGACGGAACGTTCGATGCTGTCGACGCTGGAACGCCACGGCGTGAAGAAGATCGACGCGGAGGGCCAGAAGTTCGACCCGAATTTCCATCAGGCCATGTTCGAAATTCCGAATCCGGCGGTTCCGAACAATACCGTGCTGCAGGTGGTTCAGGCCGGTTTCACCATCGGCGACCGCGTCCTGCGCCCGGCAATGGTCGGCGTCGCCAAGGGCGGCCCGAAGGCGGAAGTTGCGGCATCGGCCGAGCCGGGCACCTCGTCTCTTAATGAAAAGGACGCGTAAGGCATCTATCCTTACGTCATAAAAAACGCGCCTTTAGGGCGCGTTTTTTATTGCCGTTAAACTGAGGGAGTTAGCCCGCGATCAGGCCGCGGTCGCCTGCTCCTGATTGAGGAAAGCGTAGATTGCGGTGTCGGAATCGGTGGCGCGCAGCTTGGCGACCAGTTCAGGGTCGCGCAGGGCGCGTGCAATTCTGGACAACGCCTTCAGGTGATCCGCGCCGGCGCCCTCGGGCGCGAGCAGCAGGAAAACCAGATCGACCGGCTGGTCGTCCAGCGCTTCGAAATCGACCGGTGTTTCAAGACGTGCGAAGACGCCGGTGATCTGATGAATGCTGTTGAGCTTGCCATGCGGAATGGCGATGCCGTGGCCCACACCGGTGGAGCCGAGTTTCTCACGCTGGAGGATGACGTCGAAAACTTCCCGTTCCGAGACTCCGGTAATTCTGGCTGCCTTTGCGGCCAGCTCCTGAAGCAACTGCTTTTTGGAATTCACCTTGAGGGCGGGAATAATCGCATCTTGTTGCAGCAAATCTGCCAACGCCATTCTCTTTTTCCTTCATGCCATCGAGACGATGCAGGAGGCAGATGCACTTTCGCGCTCTGCCTCCCACGTCTTGTCAGACTGTTCAGCTCTTGATCGTTTCCGCGTCGATCCAGCCAATATTGCCGTCATGACGCCGGTAAACGATGTTGAGATATTCCTTGCCCGGGCTGCGGAACAGCAGAACCGGTTCGTCCGTCATGTCGAGCGCCATCACGGCGCTGGCGACGGACATTGTCTTAATCTGTTTCGAACTCTCCGCTACGATGGTGGGTGCGTAATCTTCAGGAACCTCGTGGTCCTCATCGGGAATAGCATCCATCACCGTATAGGCGATTTCCTGCGACACGCCATTCGCACCATTGTGGTGGTCCTTAAGCTTGCGCTTGTAGCGGCGCAGGCGCTTCTCGATCCGCTCTGCGGCGGCATCGAAGCTCGCCTGCGGATCATTTGCCTGACCCGCCGCATGCAACACAATGCCGGTATCGAGATGCAGCTTGCAGTCCGCGGCAAAACGCGATCCGGACTTCTCCACGGTCACCTGGCCTGAATACCCCCCATCGAAGTATTTGGTAACCGCCAGACCTATATTGTCCTCGATCCGCTGACGGAAAGATTCACCGATCTCCATATGTTTACCAGATACACGCACACTCATGGAAATTTTCCTTTTTGTAGTGATTTGCGAGTACCAGCTTACGTCAAGCCGCGCGCGCATCCAAGCGTTTCGAAGACCTTAAAAAGCCCTCATTCGAATTTTACGCCCATGGACGGTGGAGATGAATCCGTTACAAATGACCTTGCTTACGTGTGCGGCGGGCTTCTAGCCCTTGCCGTGGCAAGAGTCAATGGTGCGGCAAAAAACCGCCATAAACGTGATCGCGGCCGCCGCTCAGAAGGCGGACAGCTTGGCCAGCGCCTTCTTTTCCCGACGTCTCTGCACGGAGGAGGGGATGTTCATCGCCTCGCGATATTTGGCGACGGTGCGGCGGGCGATATCGATGCCGCTCTTTTTCAGATTGTCGACGATATCATCGTCTGAAAGAACCGCCTCGGCGGCCTCCTGCGCGATCATTGCCTTGATGCGGTGGCGCACCGCTTCCGCCGAATGGCTGTCTCCGCCTTCCACGGCGCTGATCGACACGCTGAAGAAATATTTCAGTTCGAACAGACCGCGCGGCGTCAGCATGTATTTTTTCGATGTCACCCGGCTGACGGTGGATTCGTGCATCTTGATGGCGTCGGCCACCGTCTTGAGGTTCAGCGGGCGCAGGTGATCCACGCCATTGACGAGAAAGGCGTCCTGCTGGCGCACGATTTCCGTCGCCACCTTCATGATTGTCCGGGCGCGCTGATCGAGGCTGCGGGTCAGCCAATGCGCCGTCTGCATGCACTCAGTCAGGAAATCCTGATCCTCGCCTGCACGCGCCTTATGTTTCGACACCTCGGCGAAATAACTTTGGTTGATGAGCACCCGCGGCAGCGTCTCGGGATTGATTTCCACCAGCCAGCCGCCGGTGGAGGAGGGACGAACGATAATGTCGGGAACGATGGTCTCCGAAACCATCGAATCGTAACCCGCGCCGGGGCGGGGATTGAGCGTGCGGATTTCCGCCAGCATGTCGAGGAGGTCTTCCTCATCGACGCCGCAGATTTTTTTCAAGGAGGCGAAGTCGCGTTTCGCCAGAAGTTCCAGATTGTCGACGAAAGCCCGCATGGCCGGGTCGAGCCGGTCCTTCTGGGCAAGCTGGATCGACAGACATTCGCTTAGGGAACGGGAAAATACACCCGGTGGGTCGAAACCCTGAAGCGTCTTCAGAACGTGCTCGACCGCCGACGGTGCCGCGCCCAGCCGTTCGGCGACGTCGTCGACGGCATCCGCCGCAATATAGCCGGTCTCGTCAAGCTGCCCGATCAGCGCATCGGCGATCATCCGGTCTTCGGCGGCGGATATGGCGAGCGGCAGTTGCTGATTGAGATGGTCGCTGAGGCTCTGTCTGGCCGCGACGAAATCGTCGAGATCGTAACTTTCCCCCGACTCCTGGCCGGGCATGGATTTCCATTGGCTAGCCAGTTCGGGCGCATCGGCCTTTCTGGGCTCGGCGTCGTCGGGAAAGACATTTTCGAAGCTGGTGTCCAGTTGCTCGCCGAGATTTGCGGCGCGGTCGCCATACCAGTCGTCGCTGTCGGGCGTCACCGTTGCGGATCTCTCCGAGCCTTCGCCGTCCGCGTCACCGAAACTCTCGGTCTCTGCCGGGGCATCGCTGCTCAAATCGCCATCGTTTGCCGCAATTTCCAGCAGCGGATTGCGCTCCACCTCCTGCGCGATGAACTGCGTCAGCTCGAAATGCGTCATCTGAAGCAGCTGGATGGACTGCATCAGTTGCGGTGTCATCACGAGAGACTGGTTTTGACGCAGCAAAAGGCTGGCAGACAATGCCATGGCGGACGCGAAACTCCCCTTACAGCTTCTCCGTCGCCTGATTTTCCAGAAATTTTACTGAGACGACGGAACTTGGCCCAAAAATTGCTTTTTTATCTTGTTTGGTCAAGCGTCAGGGCGGGGCGCGATGAAGAATCTTTCGCGCGCCGATCATGATGATTTTAGGCCGAAACGACCTGAAATCTTAAATCATGATCTAGATCATATAATTAGAGCGGGATTTCAAGCGAAAACCGCACACACTTTTCGCTATCCCGCTCTAGGCGTTTAAAGGCTAAAATTATTGCCGAGATAGAGGCGGCGTACATCCGGATTGTTGACGATATCGTCCGGACGTCCATGCGTCAGCACCTCGCCGGCATGGATGATGTATGCGCGGTCAATGAGACCGAGCGTTTCACGGACATTGTGGTCGGTCACGAGAACGCCGATGCCGCGCGCTGTCAGGTGTCTCACCAGATTCTGGATATCGCTGACCGAAATCGGATCGACGCCCGCGAAAGGTTCGTCGAGCAGCATGAAGGTCGGATCGGTCGCGAGTGCGCGCGCGATTTCCAGCCGCCGCCGCTCACCACCTGAAAGCGCCACGGCAGGCGACTTTCGCAGTTGCACGATATGAAACTCTTCCAGCAGCTCATCGAGCTTGCGGTTGCGCTTGGCAGCGTCCGGCTCATGCACTTCCAGCACGGCGCGGATGTTTTCCTCGACCGTCAATCCCCGGAAGATCGATGCTTCCTGCGGCAGATAACCGACGCCGAGACGGGCGCGTCTATACATCGGCATGGTGGTGACATCATTGCCGTTGATGGCGATCTTGCCGGTATCCACGGGCACCAGGCCCGTGATCATGTAAAAACAGGTGGTTTTGCCCGCACCGTTCGGGCCGAGCAGTCCCACGGCCTCACCTCGGCGCACGACCAGCGAAACCCCGTTGACGACACGGCGCGTATTATAGGTCTTCGTCAGGCCATGCGCGATCAGCGTGCCCTGATAGGGGGTCTTGTCCGCCGGCGAGGCCGCGTCCGCGGATCGGCTGCGCCCGCCGCCGAATATCTTTGAGATCGAGGGTATCTTCACGAGGAAAGACTACTGTTTTTTCTGCGATTTCGGATCGAGCATGATCCGGACAGGGCCGCCGCAGCTTTCGAGCTTGGCCTGTCCCGTATTCATCAGAACGGTGAGCTTGCAGCCGGTGAACACATTCGTGCCCTCCGAAAGCACGACCTGCTTGCCGGTCAGAATGAAGGTCTGCGCCGCCATGTCGAATTCGCCGTGATCGGCCGTCGCCTTCTGGGTCTCGGACGTCAGATAGACATTATTGTCGACGAAGATTTTTTCGATATTGGCGTCGCCGCTGGTGAGCGAAGAACCTTCGCCCTTGTAATTCACGGTCATCTTGCCGGCCTGAAGGGTGGTCGTTCCCTGCACCACTTTCACATTGCCGGTGAAATAGGCCTTGCGCTCCTGATCGCGAATCTCGAGCTGATCGCTTTCAATCGCGATCGGCTGGTCGCCGGAGAGCTTGACGCCCTGCATGTTGCTGGTGGTGTTCTGGGCGAAAGCCACAGTTGCAAGACACGAAAAAACAAGACCTGCGGCTGCAAGGCCGGCGGATTTGCCAAGGGAAACGGGACGGGAAATTTGCATCATCTGGACCGGGCTCTCACTTGCCTTCATTCTTGATATTGGATGCAGCGATACGTGCCCGTACCTGCCCCGAAAATGTAATTGTCTTGCCATTATCGGCGATGTCAATCGATTGCGCAACAATCGAGCCGTCGTTTGTTTTGATCGAAACCGGCTCCTGGCTGCTCATTTTCCCAGCCTTCAGATCGACATCCGCAGACTGGAACTTCGCTTGTATGCCATTGCTGAGATTGATGTCAAAAGGGGCGGTCATCTTCAGCTTGTTGGTCGCCCGGTCGAAAATGCCTTCCTGGGCGATCACCTGCGCGACGCTGTCGTTTACCGGCACTGCCGCCAGAACCTTCTCAAGCGTCATGAGGTTGGGGTTGGCGATGTCCTGCAACGCACGGTCGGCGTTCATGGAATAATCGATCCCCTTCTCGTTGCGGCCGGCAACAGCGGGTTTTTCCATCACGATCTTGCCGTCTTCAATTCGTGCGCTCTCAAGAGAGACCTCGTCGGGCGCCCAGGTTCGGATAACCGAAACAGCGATGAAGGCGAACGAAATGATTGCCGCGCCGAGCGGCAGAATGATTTTCAGCCGCTTCACGCGCGCAGAATGCCGCAGCGCGGTGTCATAGGCGCCGTTCTGGTCATTGGGCAGCGAAAATGCTGGCGCGGGTTCGCGGAGTCTTTCGAGCATAAGAGTGGGTCCGGAATGCTTCTAGGGCGCCATTCTGGCGCACAATCGAAGCTTGTGTCTCTATCTAAATGTCTTTGGCATGAGTGCTTTGTCCTGCCAATATGGTTTTTGTCTGGAGAGGTGCAAGGGAAATGCGAATTTTATCGTAATTCTGGTTTCCTTATTGTTTCCTTGCGGCTTCGCGTTAGAAGAACCATATGGCCTGAAGCGCAAAAGCGGATGACAGAGGTTTTTATGGACAATATGGCGATAGCGGATCGCAGGCGGTTGCGCCGCAAGCTGACTTTCTGGCGGATTGCCGCCGTTCTCCTGCTTGTCGCCGGCGCTTTCGGTCTTTACCGGTTTTTATGGGATGGACCGCAGCAAAGTGCGAAGCCCCATATTGCCCGCGTCGAGGTCTCCGGCCTGATCACCGACAATACCGAACTTCTCGAGCGGCTCGACAAGATCGCGAAGAGCGAGAATGTCAAAGGGCTGATCGTGTCGATTTCCTCGCCAGGCGGCACCACCTATGGCGGTGAGCGCATCTTCAAGGCCATTCGAGGCGTGGCGGAAAAGAAGCCGGTTGTCTCGGATGTGCGCACGCTCGCCGCTTCTGCAGGTTATATGATCGCATCGGCAGGCGATGTCATCGTCGCTGGCGAGACCTCGATCACCGGCTCGATCGGCGTGATCTTCCAGTACCCCCAGCTTGGCCAGTTGATGGAAAAGCTCGGCGTTTCGTTGCAGGAAATCAAGTCGTCGCCGATGAAGGCGGAGCCTTCGCCGTTCCACGAGGCGCCGGAGGAAGCGAAGACGATGATCCGCGCCATGGTGATGGACAGCTACGGCTGGTTTGTCGATCTTGTGGCTGATCGCCGCAAGTTGCCGCGCGAAGACGTGCTGAAACTGGCGGATGGATCGATTTTCACCGGCAGGCAGGCGCTCGCCAACAAGCTGGTCGATACGCTGGGCGGCGAAAAGGAAATTCGCAGCTATTTCGAAACACGCGGTGTTGCCAAGGATTTGCCGATCGTTGAATGGCGTGCGCCGTCGTCCCGTTCGCCTTTTGCGGTTTTCAGTGTTGCGCAAATAGCGAAGTTTCTGGGATATGACGATTTAATTCCCTTCGCAGGCCCCGGCCAGCTCGGTACGGACAAGTTGTTTCTTGACGGTCTTGTTTCCGTTTGGCAGGTTGAGCCGCGTTAAAAATCCAATTCTTTCAGGGGGCAACCGTGATCAAGTCTGAACTGGTGCAGATCGTTGCTGCGCGTAACCCGCACCTTTATCACCGTGACGTGGAAAACATCGTCAATGCGGTGCTGGATGAAATCACCGACGCCCTGGCGGCAGGAAATCGTGTCGAGCTTCGTGGCTTCGGCGCATTTTCGGTGAAAAACCGTCCGTCACGTTCCGGTCGGAACCCGCGCACGGGTGAGTCGGTTTTTGTCGAAGAAAAATGGGTGCCTTTCTTCAAGACGGGCAAGGAACTGCGCGAGCGCCTGAATCCCGGCATGGGTGACGAAGAAGACGATTGATCGTCCTCACTGCCCGCGCCGGAAACGGAGCTAGCGGAGCCCCGCAGCGATGGAGTATTCTCGGATGTCGAAAAAAATCATCAACCTCATCATCCTGCTTCCGCTGGCGATTATTCTCGTCATCCTGTGCGTGGCCAATCGTCAATCCGTGACGCTGGCGCTCAATCCGTTCCGACCGGAAGATGGCGTTCTGTCCTTCACCGCGCCGTTTTTCGTATTCCTGTTTCTGGCGGTCATTTTCGGTGTGCTGCTGGGATCGGCGGCCACATGGTTCGCCCAGGGCAAACATCGCAAACGCGCCCGTATCGAGGCGAAAGAAGCGGCTCGCTGGCATAACGAGGCCAACCGGCAGAAAGCCGCTGCGACAGGTCATCTTCCAAATGCCGGTCAACTCCCGGCAAAGTGATGTAGCCGACATTCGTTCCGGCTCCCGGTCCTGATGACTTTAGGCCGGAATGGCCTAAAGTCATCAGGACCTAAATCAAAGAACTAGGGCGGGATTTCAGGCGAAAACCGCTTACACTTTTCGCCATCCCGCCCTAGGCGAGCGGCGCATGGAATGCTATTTGCTGCGCCATAAGACGCGGGCAGAAGCGGAAAGATTTCCATTGAAGAAAAAAGACAGTCGGCCGGGCAATCGTGCACGTGCCGGGAGCGAGAAAAAACAGGTTCATGCCGCAAAGCCGGCACGGCGGGCGGAAGTGGCACCGAAAAAGCGCGAGCCGGACGCTGTGCGCAGCGCGCCAAAACCTGCGCCGAGGGAAAAGGTTACTCCGGCGGCAGCCGTTGAGCAGGTGCCCGCGCGGCCGCTCAAGCCTCGCACCGGCGAACGTCCCGCAGAGCAGGTTCCGGTCATTCTGGAATCGAGCGGCGCGGGCGATTTTCACCTGATCGACAGCGGCAACGGCCTGAAGCTTGAACAATACGGCGAATACCGCGTCGTCCGTCCCGAGGCGCAGGCGCTGTGGCAACCGTCGGTTCCCGACCGCGTATGGCAGAATGCCGACGCCATTTTCACGGGTGATACCGATGAGGACGGCATGGGCCGCTGGCGTTTTCCAAAGGCGGCGCTTGGCGAAACCTGGCCACTATCCCTGCTCGGGGTCGATTTTCTTGGCCGTTTCACCGCTTTCCGTCACGTTGGTGTCTTTCCGGAACAGATCGTCCATTGGGAATGGCTGAAAAACGCCGTCGAGACCGCCGACCGGCCGCTGAAAGTGCTGAACCTGTTCGGTTATACCGGCGTTGCTTCGCTGGTCGCGGCTGCTGCGGGCGCCGAGGTTACCCATGTCGATGCTTCCAAGAAAGCGATCGGCTGGGCAAAGGAGAACCAGGCGCTTGCCGGGCTCGAACAGGCACCGATCCGCTGGATTTGCGAAGACGCGATGAAATTCATCCAGCGTGAGGAACGTCGCGGCAGCACATACGACATCATCCTCACCGACCCGCCGAAATTCGGCCGTGGCACCCATGGCGAAGTCTGGCAATTGTTTGACCATCTGCCGCTGATGCTGGATATCTGCCGTGAAATCCTGTCGCCCAGGGCACTCGGCCTTGTGCTGACGGCCTATTCCATCCGTGCCAGCTTCTATTCGATGCACGAACTGATGCGCGAAACCATGCGTGGCGCCGGTGGCGTCGTCGCATCCGGCGAACTCGTCATTCGCGAGGCCGGTCTTGATGGCAAGACGCCGGGTCGTGTGCTTTCCACATCGCTATTCAGCCGCTGGGAGCCGAAATGATGAAAGATATGCGCGAAAACACCACGCGCCGGGTTGGCCAGGTCAAGGAAGTGACCAGCCTTGCCAATCCCATCATCAAGGATATCAAGGCGCTCACACAGAAAAAGGGCAGGGAAGAGACCGGCACCTTCATGGCGGAAGGCCTGAAGCTGGTCATCGACGCGCTCGAACTGGGCTGGACGATCAAGACGCTGGTTTATGCCAAGGCCGCTAAGGGCAAGCCGCTGGTGGAGCAGGCGGCGGTGAAGACGGTCGCATCGGGCGGTCTGGTGCTCGAAGTCAGCGAAAAGGTTATCGCCTCGATCACCCGCCGCGACAATCCGCAGATGGTCGTCGGCATTTTCGAGCAGAAATGGAAGCCGCTGAAGGATATCCGCCCGGAAAAGGGCGAGACCTATATCGCGCTCGACCGGGTCCGCGATCCCGGCAATCTCGGCACCATCATCCGCACCGCGGATGCGGCGGGTGCTTCGGGCGTCATTCTCGTCGGGGACTGCACCGATCCGTTTTCGCTGGAAACGGTGCGCGCCACCATGGGGTCGGTTTTCGCCACGCCCGTCGCCCGCGCTTCGGTCGAGGAATTCCTGTCCTGGAAAAAATCGGCGCAGGTCAGCGTCGTCGCCACCCATCTCGCCGGCTCAGTGGATTATCGAAAGATCGACTATGCCGGAAAGCCGGTCGTGCTCCTGATGGGCAATGAACAATCCGGCCTGCCGCCGGAACTCGCCGGCAAGGCCGACCAGCTGGCGCGCATTCCCCAGCAGGGCCGCGCCGACAGCCTCAATCTCGCCATCGCAACTGCCGTCATGCTGTTTGAGGCACGGCGACATCTCCTCGAACTCGAACCGGTGACGTAATGGCCAAAGCGGCTTTGTTCTCGAAATTCGGTCCGGCCTTTGCGCTGATCATCGCCGCACTGGTGCTGGACCAGATCGTCAAGCAGCTGGTCGAAGCCTATCTGCCGCTGCAGGAGATGGTTCCCGTTGCCCCGTTCCTGGCGCTTTATCGCACCTACAATCTCGGTGTGGCCTTTTCGATGCTGGAGGACATGCACGGCTGGTTCATCGTCAGCATGCGGCTCGTCATCGTGGTCTTCGTCTTATGGCTGTGGCGCAAGACGGCGGCGGACCGCACCTTTGCCCATCTTGGTTTTGCCTTCATCATCGCGGGTGCAGCCGGCAATCTGCTCGACCGTTTTTTTTATGGACATGTCATCGACTATATCCTGTTTCATACGCAGACATGGTCTTTCGCGGTCTTCAATCTGGCTGACAGTTTCATAACCATCGGCGCAGCCTGCGTCATTCTCGACGAGTTTTTGCACGCCCGGACGGCTAAAAAGTAAAATTTTAGGGTTTCAGCCAAACATATCAAAACCGCTGCCGTGGTAGCGGTTGCCTATGAGCGAACTGGCAAGACTTCGGCAAAAAGTTTCAGATGAGCTGGGCCTAGCCGCCACGGCGGCGCAGCCGACGGATCGTATCGAGACAACAACGCCCCATGCGGATGAAGAACATGCGACCGATACCAGGTCGATTGCGCTCTATGTCGCCGTGTCGTTATCGGTCGGGGCTTTTTCCGCAGCCCTGATCGCGCTTGCTGTGCCTTATGCGGTTACCGTTACGCTTGCGACCTTCTTTGGCGCCGTGCTCGTTGGTGTCCTGCTCTATGCGCTCTTTGATGAATCTTTCCATCAGCCCACCGCGCGGGCTGCGGATTCCGATCTTCGGCTGCGGCAAACGCAAAACCGCTCTCTGATTGCCGAGATGCAGGAATTCATGGGCGATATCGTCGTGATCCGTGACATGAACCGGCGCATTGTCGAAGCGAACCGGGTCTTTCGCGAAATGACCGGCTGTGCGGCCCCCGAAGGGTTGAGCTGCGAGGAAATCGGCATCGCTTTCCGTCCGGGCGAAAAGGTTCATGCCTATGATGTCGAGATCGCAACTCCGTTCGGTCAGCGCATCTTTTCCTGGCATGATGTCGTGACCCGCGATCTGGCAAGCAGCCGTCTTCTCATCAGCAGCATCGCCAGAGACGTGACCGAAGAGCGGCTTGCGCTCGGCGAGCGCGAAGACGCCCGCCTGCGCGCCGAAAAGGCCGACGCCGAAAAGGCGAGGCTGCTTGCCACCGTAAGCCATGAAATCCGCCTGCCGCTTTCCGGTATGCTGGGCATGAACCATCTTCTGTCGCAGACGAGGCTCAACGAGGAGCAGCGAAATTATCTCGATGGCATGCGGCAATCCGGCCAGTCACTGGTGCAGCTTGTCGAGGATCTGCTGGATTATTCGACCATGGAGGCCGGCCGCTTCAGGCTCAACCCGCGCGCGGAAAACCTGCGCCGGCTGATCGAGAGCATCGTGGAGATGCTGGCCCATCGCGCCCACGAAAAAGGCATAGAAATCACCTCCTTCGTTGCGCCGAATGTGCCCGATCATCTCGATTTCGACCCGGCGAGGCTACGTCAGGTCCTCTTCAATCTCCTCGGCAATGCCGTCAAATTCACGCAGGAAGGCGGCGTCGTCATCCGGGCGCGCATGGCCGACGACGAATTGCACATTGCCGTCGAGGATACCGGCCCGGGCATGAGCCGGGCGGAACAGGCCCGTATTTTCGGGGAATTCGAACAGGCAGGCCCGTTGTCGCAGCGAAGTGCCGGCACGGGCCTTGGACTTGCGATCTCCGCCCGTATCGTGCGGGAATTCGGCGGCCGCCTCACGGTTTCCAGCCGCAAGGGCAAGGGCAGCACTTTCAAACTGGCGTTTCGCCCCGCGGGCGCGCCTGCCGAAATGGCGGATCCGGCAAGGCGTCATTGCCTGCGGCATACAAATGTCGTGCTCATCGCACCAAAGGGCGTGGCGGCGGCGGTGACGATGGAGGCGATCGAGGCTTTCGGCGGTCAATGCACTCTCATCCATCAGCCTGAAGATCTGGAAAAGCTGAGGAAGGGTTCTGCCGCACGGGCGGCTGACCTTACCGATATCATCGTCGACCGGCGCATTTCGCCGCTGTTCAGGGACGCCCTGAAGGATTGGCCGCAACAGAATGTCCGCCGCACGCTACTGGTCAGCCCCGAAGAGCGGCCGTCGACCATGCATGTGGCCTTCGACGCCTGGTTGATCCGGCCATTGCGGGAAAAATCCCTGATCGACGTCCTGTGCGGCCGTCTGCGCGGGATTGAGAGGCGCGACGCCATCAACGACAACCACCCGGATGTGGGATTTTCCTCACGGGTGGCAGAAGGGGCGAGCGGTATCGAGATACTCGTGGCCGAAGACGATGCCGTCAATCAGCGCATCATCCGCGCCGTTCTGGAAAAAAGCGGTTATATCGTCCGCGCTGTCGAGGATTTTGAGGCGTTGCGGCAATCTGTGGAGCCGGGCGCATCCCGCCTGCCTGACCTCATCGTCTCCGATCTCAACATGCCGGGCGGCGAGGGGCTCGATGTGCTTCCCGACCTTCTCCATACGCTGAAGGGCGAAAGAAATATTCCCGTCATCGTGCTCAGCGCAGATGCGAGTGACGCGACCGCCGAAATCCTGCTTGGGGCCGGTGTCGGTGCGGTTTTGACCAAGCCTGCCGACCCGCGACGGCTGGTTGAGGAAATTCGCCGTCTGCTGGAGGCGAAACGCCTGTCGCTATCATAACTTGACAGACTCGCGCTGGCGGCATTTTGTCACTATTCTGTCGTCAATTAGTGATTTATGACAGGAAAATTCTTTGGTGGCGGAGCGATTCCCCATGGTTGCCGAAATCCTCAATCACGACATTTGTGAAAACAATGTTGTCATTAATCCTCGTCCCGAGGCAGCTCAGGACAATGAGGGTCTTTTCGGCCGTATCGGCACGCTGGAAACACGGCTCGCCAGAAATGAACGCGAGATCGATGCCGCGCAATCCGTGCGTTACCGGGTTTTCGTCGAGGAAATGAAGGCGCGGCTTCCCGCGGAAGCCATGCGCCGCAAGCGCGACATCGACGCCTGGGACAGCGTCTGCGACCATCTGCTCGTGCTCGACAAGGCGATCGAAGGCGACAGCGAAGACCAGATCGTCGGCACCTATCGCCTGCTGCGGCAGGAAATCGCGCTTGCCAATAACGGTTTTTATTCCGCCAGCGAATTCGATATCGCCGGTCTCGTCGCGCGCCATCCGGGCAAGCGCTTCATGGAGCTTGGCCGTTCCTGCGTGCTGCCCGAATATCGCACCAAGCGCACCGTCGAGCTTCTGTGGCAGGGCAACTGGGCCTATGCCGTGAAACACCGCATGGATGCCATGATCGGCTGCGCCTCCTTCCCCGGCGTTCAGCCGGAAGCCCACGCGCTTGCCCTGTCTTTCCTGCACCATAATTGCGTGGCCAAGGGCGAGTGGGAAGCCTCCGCCCTTCCCGAGCTTTACCATGAGATGGACCTCGTTCCGGCAGAGGCGCTCAACGCCCGCAAGGCGCTGAACGCCATGCCGCCGCTGATCAAGGGCTATATGCGCCTTGGCGCCATGTTCGGTTCCGGCGCGGTCGTGGACCATGCCTTCAACACCACCGACGTCCTCGTGGTCCTGCCGGTTTCGTCCATCGCCGGCCGTTACATCAGCTATTATGGCGGTGAGGCCGAGCGCATTAACGGCTGACCGGGTTTTGGCGCAGCCGGACGGGATGTTCCTGTGGGCAGCGTCCCTGCGCGTGTTGTCTTAAGGTGGAGATTGCCGCTAGTGTCGGCCCTTCTTTTCCGCAACACGATATGACATCGGCAGGCCATTGACGGACGTTCTGACAACCGCTTCCCTGATCTCGGAAGAGAGCCGCGCGACGGCCACTCCGATGATGGAGCAATATATCGAGATCAAGGCGAACAATCCCGGTTCGCTGCTGTTCTACCGCATGGGCGATTTTTACGAATTGTTCTTCGACGATGCGGTCGAAGCCTCCCGCGCTCTCGGCATCACGCTGACGAAGCGCGGCCAGCATATGGGTCATGATATCCCCATGTGCGGCGTTCCTGTCCACGCGGCGGATGACTATCTCCAGAAACTCATCCTGCGCGGTTATCGCGTCGCCGTCTGCGAGCAGGTGGAAGATCCGGCGGAAGCCAAGAAGCGCGGTTCTAAATCCGTGGTCAAGCGTGATGTGGTGCGGCTTGTCACGCCCGGCACGCTGACCGAAGAAAAACTGCTGTCGCCGACGGAATCCAACTATCTGATGGCGCTTGCCCGCATTCGCGGTAGTGCCGAAGCGCAGTTTGCGCTGGCCTGGATCGATATTTCCACCGGCGTCTTCCGTCTGGCGGAAACCACGCTGACGCGGCTTCTGGCCGATATCTGGCGCATCGATCCGCGCGAGCTGATCGTCGCCGACAGTCTGTTTCACGACGAAGAGCTGAGGCCGGTTTTCGATGTGCTTGGCCGCGTGGCGGTGCCGCAGCCGGCAATCCTCTTCGACAGCGCCACGGCGGAAGGGCGCATCGCCCGTTACTTCAACGTTTCGACACTGGATGGTTTCGGCACCTTTTCGCGGGTGGAAATGGCCGCCGCCGCCGCTGCCGTCGCCTATGTCGAAAAGACCCAGATCGCCGAGCGCCCGCCGCTCGGCGCACCGGAGCGCGAAAGTGCTGCCTCCACGCTTTTCATCGATCCCGCCACCCGCGCCAATCTGGAGCTTGTGAAGACGCTGTCCGGCGAGAGAGATGGATCGCTGCTGCATGCCCTGAACCGCACGGTAACAGGCGGTGGCGCGCGGCTTCTGGCCGAGCGGCTGATGTCGCCCTTGACCGACCCGGAAAGGATCAATGCCCGCCTCGATGCCGTCGCTTATCTCATCGATGACGTTTCGCTGTGCGACGGCCTGCGTGATGCGCTGAAACAGGTTGCTGATATGCCGCGTGCGCTTTCGCGTCTGGCGTTGGAGCGCGGTGGGCCACGCGATCTCGGCGCCATCCGGCTGGGGCTGGTTTCCGCCGAAAAAATAGCGGCCATTCTCGATGACGGCTTGTTACCGGATGAGCTGGCAACGGCTCTGAAAGATTTGAAAGCCTTGCCCGGTGGTCTGGAAGCCATGCTCGGCTCGATGCTTGCCGACGATCTGCCGCTTCTGAAACGTGATGGCGGTTTCCTGCGTGAAGGCGCCAATCCCGAACTCGATGAGGTGCGGGCGCTTCGCGACCAGTCGCGTCGGGTGATTGCGGGTCTGCAACTGAAATATGCCGATGAGACCGGCATCAAGTCGCTCAAGATCAAGCACAATAACGTTCTGGGTTATTTCATCGAGGTGACGGCCGGCAATGCTGATGTGATGATGGCGACGGACGAGGCCAAGGCGCGCTTTATCCACCGCCAGACCATGGCGGGCGCCATGCGCTTCACCACCACCGAGCTTGCCGATCTCGAAAGCCGCATCGCCAATGCCGCTGCGCAGGCTTTAACCATGGAACTGGAAGCCTTCGAGCGCATGGTCAAGGCTGTTGTGCAGCAGGCGGAAGCGATCAAGGCCGGCGCACTGGCGCTTGCGGTGATCGATGTCGCCTCGAGCCTTGCTTATCTCGCCACCGAACAGGCCTATTGCCGACCGATCGTTGATGCTTCCATGACCTTTGCGATCAAGGGCGGGCGGCATCCGGTGGTGGAGCAGGCGTTGCGGCGGCAGTCTGCCGGGCCCTTCATCGCCAATAATTGCGATCTGTCGGCCGTCAACGACGGCAAGAACGGCGCGATATGGCTGCTCACCGGCCCGAATATGGGCGGTAAATCGACCTTCCTGCGTCAGAATGCGCTGATCGCCATCCTCGCGCAGATCGGCTCCTTCGTTCCGGCGGAGGCCGCCCATATCGGCGTCGTCGACCGGCTGTTTTCCCGCGTTGGTGCCTCCGACGATCTGGCGCGCGGCCGCTCGACCTTCATGGTGGAAATGGTGGAAACCGCCGCCATTCTCAATCAGGCGACGGATCGCTCGCTGGTCATTCTGGACGAGATTGGCCGTGGCACGGCGACCTTTGACGGTCTTTCCATCGCCTGGGCGGCGGTGGAGCATCTGCACGAGGTCAATCGCTGCCGTGGTCTCTTCGCCACCCATTTCCACGAATTGACCGTGCTGTCGGAAAAACTCGGCCGCCTTTCCAATGCCACGATGCGGGTGAAGGAGTGGGAAGGTGACGTCATCTTCCTGCACGAGGTCGGACCGGGCGCTGCGGATCGCTCCTATGGCATTCAGGTGGCGCGGCTTGCGGGGCTGCCTGCCTCGGTGGTGGAACGCGCCCGCGAGGTGCTGACAAAGCTCGAAGATGTCGACCGCAAGAACCCGGCGAGCCAGTTGATCGACGATCTGCCGCTGTTCCAGATCGCGGTTCGCCGCGAGGAAACCCGCAAGGCCGGACCATCGAAGCTGGAGGAAACTCTGAAAGGCTTCAACCCCGACGAAATGACGCCGCGTGAGGCATTGGACGCGCTCTATGCGTTGAAGAAAGAACTTGGCAAGGCTTGAAGGGATAGATTGCCTGTCCATCGCCTTTAAAACTCGCTATAGGACACTCCCATCGCAAGTGGTGGGATTTCCCACAGGACATGGATACCGGCATAGATGGCCATCAAGGACCTGGATTTTTCCGACATTCTCGATGTATCGGCGCTAAAGCGCGAATGCGACATCATCTTCAAGGAAGACGGCAAACGCATTGCCGATATTCGCTCCGATCTGCTGCCGATCTTTCGCAAGGCCAGCACGGAAGGCCGGGAAAAGGCTAGAGAATTATTAAAAGCCGATGGCAGCGGCATCGATTGCGCCAGACGCATCTCCTGGCTTCAGGATCGGCTGATCGAAATCCTCTACGATCTCGCCTGCCAATATGTCTATCCGAAAGATACGCCGCAGATCGCGGTTGCCGCAGTCGGCGGTTATGGTCGTGGCACGCTCGCGCCCGGATCGGACATCGACCTCCTGTTCCTGCTGCCGGCCAAGAACACACCTGACATGCATAAGGCCGTGGAGTTCGTGCTCTACCTCCTCTGGGATCTCGGTTTCAAGGTCGGCCACGCCACCCGCACGGTGGATGAATGCATCCGCCTCTCCAAATCCGATATGACGATCCGCACCGCCATTCTGGAAGTGCGGGCGATCTGCGGCAAAAAATCCCTGACCGATGATCTCGAAAAACGCTTCGAGTCGGAAGTCGTCACCGGTACCGGCCCGGAATTCATCGCCGCAAAGCTCGCCGAGCGCGACCAGCGCCACCGCAAGGCGGGTGACACCCGTTATCTGGTGGAGCCGAACGTCAAGGAAGGCAAGGGCGGGTTGCGCGACCTGCACACGCTGTTCTGGATCGCCAAATATTATTATCACGTCCGCGATACGGCCGATCTGGTGAAGCTCGGCGTCCTGTCGCGGCGCGAACTCAGGCTGTTCGAAAAGGCCGATGATTTTCTCTGGGCCGTCCGTTGCCAGATGCATTTCATCACCAACAAGGCCGAAGAGCGCCTTTCCTTCGACATTCAGCGCGAAATCGCCGATGCGCTGGGGTATCAGCCGCGCCCCGGCCTTTCCGCCGTCGAGCGCTTCATGAAGCATTATTTCCTCGTGGCGAAGGATGTCGGCGATCTGACCCGCATCGTCTGCGCCGCCCTTGAAGATCGGCAGGCGAAGGACGTGCCGGGTCTTTCCGGCGTTCTCAGCCGCTTCGCCCATCGTGTTCGCAAGATTCCCGGCTCGGTGGAATTCGTCGAGGATCGCGGCCGTATTGCGCTCGCCAAGCCGGACGTCTTCAAGAACGACCCGGTCAATCTGATCCGGCTGTTCCACATTGCCGATATCAACAATCTCGAACTGCATCCCGATGCGCTGCGTGTCGTCACCCGCTCGCTGTCGCTCATCAATGACGAGCTGCGGGAAAACGAAGAGGCAAACCGGCTTTTCCTGTCGATCCTGACGTCGCGGCGCGATCCGGCGCTGACGCTGCGCCGCATGAACGAGGCCGGCGTTCTCGGCAAGTTCATCCCCGAATTCGGCAAGATCGTCGCGATGATGCAGTTCAACATGTATCATCACTATACGGTGGATGAGCATCTGATCCGCTCCGTCGGCGTGCTGTCGGAAGTGGACAAGGGAACGGCCGTCGATGCCCACCCGCTCGCCAACCAGCTGATGCCGAGCGTCGAGGAACGCGAGGCGCTTTATGTCGCCGTGCTGTTGCACGATGTGGCAAAGGGCCGGCAGGAGGACCACTCGATTGCCGGCGCGCGTGTCGCCCGCAAGCTCTGCCAGCGTTTTCGCCTCACCGGCAAGCAGACCGAAACGGTGGTCTGGCTGATCGAGCAGCATCTCTTGATGTCCATGGTCGCCCAGACGCGCGATCTGCACGACCGCAAGACCATTACCGATTTCGCCGACAAGGTGCAGTCCATGGAGCGGCTGAAGATGCTGCTTATCCTCACGGTCTGCGATATCCGCGCCGTTGGCCCGGGTGTGTGGAACGGCTGGAAGGGACAGCTGCTGCGTTCGCTTTATTACGAGACCGAACTGCTGCTCTCGGGCGGCTTCTCGGAAGTCTCCCGCAAGGAGCGCGCGCAGATCGCCCGGCAGGCGCTTTACGACGCACTCGACGATTGGGGCCAGAAGGCGCGGCGCAAATATACCAAGCTGCATTATGAACCTTATCTGCTGACGGTGGCGCTCGAAGACCAGGTGCGCCACACCCGCTTCATCCGTGAGGCCGACAAGCAGGAAAAAGCGCTGTCGACCATGGTGCGCACCCATTCCTTCCATGCCATCACGGAAATTACCGTCCTGGCGCCGGACCATCCGCGCCTGCTGTCCATCATCACCGGCGCCTGTGCGGCGGCCGGCGCCAATATCGCCGATGCGCAGATTTTCACGACGTCCGATGGGCGGGCGCTGGATACGATCCTGATCAACCGCGAATTTCCGATCGATGAGGACGAGACGCGGCGCGGCAACAATGTCGGCAAGCTCATCGAGGAGGTCCTGTCCGGCAAGCAGCGCCTGCCGGAAATGATCGCCACGCGCACCAAAAGCCGCAAGAAGAAGAGCGCCTTCACCATTCCGCCCTCCGTCATCATTTCCAACGGGCTGTCGAACAAGTTCACCGTCATCGAAGTGGAATGCCTCGACCGGCCGGGGCTTCTGGCGGATATGACGGCTGTGATCGCCGACCTGTCGCTCGATATTCACTCCGCCCGCATCACCACCTTCGGTGAAAAGGTCATCGATACCTTCTATGTGACGGATCTCTTCGGCCAGAAGGTGACGAATGACAACCGGCAGGCCAGCATCGCCACGCGCCTGAAGGCGGTGATGAGCGAGCAGGAAGACGAATTGCGAGACCGTATGCCGAACGGCATCATCGCCCACCCAGACGTGGCGGCCCTGCCGGCCGCGCGCACGGCAAAGGCTTGAAGCGACCATGAGTCTGATCGGCAAGTTCGCCACCGTCGGCACGGCCACGCTCGGCAGCCGCATCTTCGGCTTCCTGCGCGAAACCCTGATGGCCGCCGCCGTCGGCACCGGCCCGGTGGCTGACGCCTTCAACGCCGCTTTCCGTTTCCCCAATACCTTCCGGCGGCTGTTTGCCGAAGGTGCGTTCAACTCGGCTTTCGTGCCGCTTTTCGCCAAGGAAATCGAGGCGAACGGCATGGAGGGCGCAAGGCGCTTTTCCGAGGAAGTCTTCGGCGTCCTGTTCACCGTGCTTCTGGCTCTGACGATCCTGATGGAACTGTCGATGCCGTTCATCGTGCGCACGGTGATCGCGCCGGGCTTTCTGGAAGACCCGGTGAAATTCGAAAACACCGTCCATCTCGCCACCATCATGTTCCCCTATCTCGCCTGCATGTCTCTGGCGGCAATGATGGGCGGCATGCTGAACTCGCTGCATCGTTATTTCGCAGCCGCAATTGCTCCCGTTTTCCTCAACATCATCCTCATCGGCGTACTCGCTTTGGCCTGGTGGAAAAATTACGATCCGCTTCAGGTAGGTTATGCGCTCTCCTGGGGCGTGATGGCGGCGGGCCTGGTGCAGCTTGCCATCGTCTGGATCGCCGTGCGCAATGCCGGCATGCGCATCGGTTTCCGCAGGCCCCGGCTGACAAAGAATGTGCAGCGCCTTCTGGTTCTTGCCCTGCCGGCAGCGATTACCGGCGGCATCACCCAGATCAATCTGCTGATCAACACCAATATCGCCTCTGCCGGCGAAGGCGTGATCTCCTCGCTTGCCTATGCGGACCGCATTTACCAGCTGCCGCTCGGTGTCGTCGGCATTGCGGTGGCAACCGTGCTTCTGCCGGAGCTGGCGCGGGCTTTGCGCGGCGGGCATATGGTGGAGGCGGGAAGCCTGCAGAACCGCTCGGTCGAATTCGTGCTGTTCCTGACATTGCCGGCTGCCGCAGCACTTCTCGTCATGGCGGAACCTATCGTTCGTTTTCTTTATGAACGCGGCAACTTTTCGCCTTCGGCCACCATCACCGTCGCGCAAATCCTCGGTATCTATGGTCTTGGTCTGCCGGCTTTCGTGTTGATCAAGGCCTTCATTCCGGGCTTTTTCGCCCGCGAGGATACCCGCACGCCAATGATCTTCGCAGCGATTTCCGTCGTCGTGAACGTCTCCCTGGCGCTGACGTTGTTTCCGCGTCTCGGAGGCCCGGGCATCGCCATTGCCGAAATCACCGCCGGCTGGGTGAATGCCGCCCTGCTGTTCGGCATGCTCCTGTGGCGCGGTCACTGGCATGTGGATATTCCGCTGCTCACCCGCATTCCGCGTTTGCTGCTGGCTGCGGCCTTGATGGCAGGTTTCGTGCATTATGCGCTGACCTGGCTGACTTTCGAACTGTCTTCCGCCTCGTCCATTTTCGTGCGTGCGGGCACCATCATGGCTCTCGTTTTCGCAGCCATGCTGGTTTATTTCGTGCTCGCTTTCGTTTCCGGCGGTGCCGATATCGGCATGGTCAAACGAGCCATCCGCAAGCGCGGCAAAAAGAACGTCGAAACGGAGGCGGGCTGATGTCCTTTGCCGAAAAACGCCGCATCGCGCTTGTTACGCTTGTCGTGGATAACTACGATCGGGCAAAAGCGTTTTATTGCAATGTTCTCGGGTTCGAGTGCCTGTCCGATCAGCCGCTTGGTGATGGCAAGCGATGGCTGGTGGTGAAACCTGAAGGCAGCGATGGCGGTGCCCTGCTGCTTGCCCAGGCGGATGGTGAGCCGCAGAGGCTTGCCATCGGCAACCAGACGGGCGGCCGTGTCGGGTTTTTCCTGCACACTGACAATTTTCAACGCGATTACGAGACCATGCTCGCCCGCGGCGTGCGCTTTCTGGAAGAACCGCGCCACGAGGTTTACGGCTCCGTTGCGGTCTTTGTAGACCCTTATGGCAATCGCTGGGATCTTCTGGAACCGCGCGGCTGACATGCCCTGAAACCGCTTGATTGCTGGGGGCTGCGGGTGCATAAGCGCGCGTGCAATTCCAACCATGGGGCGGGGCCCTCCACAAGCCTTTTCGAGGACGACAATGAACGCATTCAAGCCGCTGGTTTTCTCGGGTGTCCAGCCGACCGGCAATCTGCATCTTGGCAATTATCTCGGCGCTATCCGCAAATTCGTGGCTTTGCAGGAAGATAACGACTGCATCTATTGCGTCGTCGACATGCATGCCATCACCGCGCAGCTCGTTCATACGGACCTGAAGGCGCAGACCCGCTCGATTGCGGCCGCCTTCATCGCCGCGGGCATCGATCCCGTAAAACATATCGTCTTCAACCAGTCGGCCGTGCCGCAGCATGCGGAACTGGCATGGGTGTTCAACTGCGTGGCGCGCATCGGCTGGATGGAGCGCATGACGCAGTTCAAGGACAAGTCCGGCAAGAATGCCGAGCAGGTGTCGCTCGGCCTGCTCGCCTATCCGAGCCTGATGGCCGCCGACATTCTCGTCTATCGCGCCACGCATGTTCCCGTCGGTGACGACCAGAAGCAGCATCTGGAACTTGCCCGCGATATCGCCCAGAAATTCAATATCGATTTCGGCGATCATATCCGCAAGGCCGGTCTCGGGCTCGATATCACCGTGGGCGATGAGCCGGTGCACGCCTATTTTCCGATGGTGGAGCCGTTGATCGGCGGCCCGGCGCCGCGCGTGATGTCGCTCAAGGACGGCACCAAGAAAATGTCGAAGTCCGATCCTTCCGATCTGTCGCGCATCAACCTGATGGATGATGTCGACGCGATCTCGAAGAAGATCAAGAAGGCGAAGACCGACCCGGACGCGCTGCCGAGCGAAGTGGAGGGCCTGAAGGGCCGTCCCGAGGCCGAAAACCTCGTCGGCATCTATGCCGCGCTGTCCGACAGGACCAAGGCGGATGTTCTTTCCGAATTCGGCGGACAGCAGTTCTCGGCCTTCAAGCCGGCCCTCGTCGAGCTTGCCGTCAATGTTCTGGCCCCCGTCAACAACGAGATGCGCCGCCTTCTCGATGACCCGACCCATATCGACGCCATCCTCAAACAGGGCGGCGAGCGGGCTCGCGCGATCGCCGAAAAGACGATGAACGAGGTGCGCGACATCATCGGCTTCCTGCGCTGACAGGTCGCTGCTGCGCGAATGCGGCGGGCGGTTTGCGCCTGCCGTGATTTGATATAATCTCCGCCCGAACCGTCGGGCGGTTTCTCGGATCACGGCGGATTGAGGGAGTGCGGAATGGTTTCAAAACGGCTATCGCGTCTGGAAGGGCATCGTCGCAAATTTCTCGCTGTTATCGATGACACACCGGAATGCGAAAGGGCCGTGCACTATGCCGGTCGTCGCGCCAAGAACTCCAATGGCGGACTGGTGCTGCTCTACATGATCCCGGAAGGCGATTTCCAGCAATGGCTGGGTGTCGAACAGATCATGCGGGCCGAGGCGCGTGAGGAGGCGGAAGCCACGCTTGCCAAGATCGCCCAGAAGGTGCGCGAGACCATCGGCATCGAGCCGGAAGCGGTGATCCGCGAAGGCAGTGCCACCGAGCAGATTCACGGGCTGATCGAGGAAGACCGCGATATAGCCATTCTGGTGCTCGCGGCTGGCTCGACGAAGGAAGGGCCGGGACCGCTTGTTTCCTCCATCGCCGGGCGAGGGGCGGCTTTCCCCATTCCTGTCACCGTGCTGCCGGATACATTGTCGGATGAGGAAATCGACGCGCTCTGCTGATCCGGGTCCCGGACAAGATTTAGGGGCTGACGATTTCTTGAATGTAATTATCATGTCAGGGCTTGAAGTGAAGCTTCGCCGGGCGTATTTTTTGGAAAAGTTCTAAATTGCGGGGCGTGAACGGCGACCTCGAAGGAGAAGACGATGTTCATTCAGACGGAAGCCACGCCGAACCCGACGACGCTGAAGTTCCTGCCGGGCAAAGTGGTGCTGGAAAGCGGTACGGCTGAGTTTCTCAACCCGTCGCAGGCGCAGGCTTCGCCACTGGCGGAACGCCTCTTCACCATTCCGGGCGTGACCGGCGTTTATTTCGGTTTCGATTTCATCACCGTCACCAAGGACGGCGCGGAATGGCAGCATCTGAAGCCCGCCATTCTGGGCTCCATCATGGAACATTTCATGTCCGGCCGCCCAATCATGGGCACGGCAATCGCTGCCGAAGTCTCGGATGAGGAAGGCGAGTTCTTCGAAGAAGGTGACGAAACCATCGTCGCCACCATCAAGGAACTGCTGGAAACCCGCGTCCGCCCCGCTGTGGCGCAGGATGGCGGCGACATCACCTTCCGCGGTTTCCGCGATGGTACCGTGTTCCTGAACATGAAGGGCGCCTGCTCGGGTTGCCCGTCCTCCACCGCCACGCTGAAGCATGGCGTTCAGAATCTGCTTCGCCATTTCGTGCCGGAAGTGCGCGAAGTCGAAGCGGTATAAAAGCGCAAGCCAGGCCATCATGATTGTTCTCGCACTCGACACCTCAGGTGTGGATTGTTCCGCCTGCGTTTATGACAGCGCCTCCGACAGGGTGCTCGGCGAGGTATGCGAAACGATCGGCAAGGGCCATGCCGAAAGGTTGATGGCGGTGGTCGACGGTGCTCTGGAGCAGGCGCAACTCTTGCTCCAGAATGTCGGGCGTATCGCCGTGACCATCGGGCCGGGGTCTTTCACCGGTATCCGCGTCGGGGTCGCCGCCGCGCGCGGTTTTGCCCTGTCGCTCGGCGTCGAGGCCGTGGGCGTTACCACGCTTGAAACGCTGGCGCTTCATCATCTGCTTGCAAATCCCGGTCAGCCCGTGGCCGTCGGGCTGGATGCCAAACGCGGCGAAGCCTATCTCCAGACATTCGGTGCGGATGGATCGCCGCTCCGCGAAGCTGCACTTCTGTCTCTGGACGACGCCAAAACGGTCACTACTGGTTTCGATGGCGTTGTCATCGGTTCAGCCGCACCGCTTTTGGCGGGGTTGGAGGCGGGTTCGGGACCGGATCACTTCCCGATTGCCTCGGTCGCGCGTGCTGCTGCGCGCAAGCCGGCTGGCCAGCCGAAACCCGCGCCGCTTTATCTGCGCGGGCCGGATGCCCGGCCGCAAACCGGTTTTGCGCTGGCACGTCAGGGCGTTGCCTGATAGGGCATTCGTCAGCCTGTGCGAATGATTCCTGTGATGCCCGATTCTTGCTATGTTTGACGAATACCTGAGCTGGAAGCCCTATTTCGAGATCGTGCCGATGCAGCATGAGGATTGCGCCGCGGTGGCGGAGCTGCATGCGCTGCGCTTTCCGCGCCCTTGGAACGACGGGGAGTTTTCCGGGCTGCTGACGCAAGGGGCTGTTTTCGGTGCTGTCGCACGCCAGACCAACGCCTTTTTCAGCAAGCCGCTCGGTGGTTTCGTGCTGGCGCGGGAAGTGGCGGGCGAAGCGGAAATCCTGACCGTTGCCGTGGCCGACAAGTTTGCACGCGCCGGTCTCGGCTGGCGTCTGATGCAGTCGGCCATCCGCGAGGCGATGATGCGCGGCGCCGAAACCATGTTTCTTGAGGTGGATAATAATAATGCCTCCGCGCTGGGGCTTTACAGGAAGCTAGGCTTCAAAACCGTCGCGGAACGCAAGGCCTATTACACCGCAAAGGATGGAACGAAGTCGACGGCGCTTGTCATGCGCCGCGATCTTCGCTAGTTCCCTGCGACAGGCATTTTTTCGGCGAAAGCCGCAAACCGGAATTCTCAAAAGGCCAGAAGACGTGACAGACCTTTCGAAAACGCTGGAGGAGCTTTGTGCCGAACGCGGCATGCGGATGACGGATCAACGCCGTGTCATCGCCCGCGTCCTTCAGGAGTCAGCCGACCATCCCGATGTCGAGGAGCTTTACCGCCGTTCCTCCGCCGTGGATCCGCGCATCTCGATTTCCACCGTCTACAGAACGGTGAAGCTGTTCGAGGATGCCGGCATCATCGAGCGTCACGATTTTCGCGACGGCCGTTCGCGCTACGAGACCGTGCCCGAAGAACATCACGATCACCTGATCGACCTGAAGAACGGCGTGGTCATCGAATTTCATTCGGCCGAGATCGAGGCCCTTCAGGAAAAGATCGCCCGGGAACACGGCTTCAAGCTCGTGGATCACCGGCTGGAACTTTACGGCGTGCCGTTGAAGCCCGGCGAACACTGAGACGCCGGTGAGCAGACGGGCGTTCCAATCATGATGTGGCTCCGGACAGCCTATATCGCGGTCGTTCTTCTGATCGTCACGCTCATATTGCTGCCGCTGCAACTATTGGGCCTTGCCTTCGACTGGCGGCTTCGCCGCCGCATTCCGCGCATCTGGCATCGCATCGCCTGCCATGTTCTCGGCATCCGTGTGCATGTGCATGGCGATGTGGAGCGGGCGAAGCCGCTGATGCTGGCGGTCAATCACGCCTCGTGGAAGGACATCCTCGTTTTGGGCAGCATTGCCGACGTGGTGTTCATCGCCAAGACGGAAGTGCGGGACTGGCCGGTTTTCGGTTGGCTCGCCCGCTTGCAGAAAAGCATCTTCGTTCAGCGTGAGCAGAAGCGCAGCACCGGCGCGCAGGTGAGCGAGATCGCCAGCCGCATGGCCGATGGCGAGATCGTCGTTTTGTTTCCCGAAGGCACCACCTCGGACGGCAACCGCATGCTTGCCGTCAAATCCTCGCTGTTCGGCGCGGCCTCCACCGCCGCTGAACAGGTGCCGGGCAAGCTGGTTTATGTGCAGCCGGTCGCCATCGCCTATACTAGGGTGCAGGGCATGGCCATGGGGCGCTATCATCGCGTCATCGCCGCCTGGCCGGGCAGCATCACGCTCGTGCCGCATCTGCTCGGCATCATCAGGGCCGGCGCCATCGATGTCGACGTGACATTCGGTGACAGCGTTCCGTTTCACAGCACGGATAACCGCAAGCGCCTGGCGACCGATATCGCCGCCTCCATCCGCTCCATGCTGGCCTTCAGCCTGCGCGGCGGGTGGCGGAATTAGCGAGATCGTAGTTTTCCCGGCATTTTTCTGTTTAATCTGGCCGTGAAAAACACTAGATAGCCGCCATGACCCAGGAAACGCTTGGCCTTGACGCCCCACCCATGATCGCCCGCGAGGGTTCGAACAGCAGAAAGGTCTTCATCAAGACCTACGGCTGTCAGATGAACGTCTACGATTCCGTCCGTATGAGCGATGCGCTGGCGAAGGACGGTTACGTTCAGACGGAGGATATGGGCGAGGCGGATCTGGTTCTGCTGAACACCTGTCATATCCGCGAAAAGGCGGCTGAAAAGGTCTATTCGGCGCTTGGCCGCCTGCGCGACATGAAAAAATCGCGCGAAGAGCAGGGTCGCGAATTCATGATCGGCGTTGCCGGCTGCGTTGCGCAGGCGGAAGGCGAGGAAATCCTTCGCCGTGCGCCCGCCGTCGATGTCGTCATCGGCCCGCAGACCTATCATCGTCTGCCGGACGCCCTGAAGCGGGTGCGCGGCGGCGAGCGTGTCATCGAAACCGAATATGCGGTCGAAGACAAGTTCGAGCACCTGCCCGTGGCCGAAAAGGCGACGCTGCGCACGCGCGGCGTAACAGCGTTTCTGACGGTGCAGGAAGGTTGCGACAAGTTCTGTACCTTCTGTGTCGTGCCCTATACGCGCGGTTCGGAAGTCTCCCGCCCCGTGCGCCAGATCGTCGATGAGGCGATGAAGCTCGTCGATGCCGGCGTGCGCGAGATCACGCTGCTGGGCCAAAACGTCAATGCCTGGCAGGGCGAAGGCCCGAAGGGCGAGAAATGGGGTCTGGCCGAACTGCTTTACCGGCTGGCGGAAATTCCCGGCCTCGCACGGCTTCGTTACACCACCAGCCATCCGCGCGACATGGACGAGCGCCTGATCGGCGCGCATCGCGATCTGCGCATCCTGATGCCCTATCTGCATCTGCCGGTGCAGTCCGGTTCGGACCGCATTCTGAAAGCGATGAACCGTCGACATACGGGTGAGGAATATATCCAGCTTATCGAAAAAATCCGCGCCGCCCGCCCTGATATTGCCATGTCGGGAGACTTTATTGTCGGTTTCCCTGGTGAGACGGATCGCGATTTCGAAGATACGATGGCGATGGTCGAGACGGTGAAATATGCGCAGGCCTTCTCGTTCAAATATTCCACCCGTCCCGGCACGCCGGGAGCCGATCTCACCGATCAGGTTGCGGAAGAGGTGAAGGCTGAGCGACTGGAAAGATTGCAGGCCCTGTTGCTGCGGCAGCAGAAGGAATTTGCGGAATCGCTGGTCGGAAAAACCATGGATGTGCTGCTGGAAAAGCCTGGCCGCATGCCTGAGCAGTTGATAGGTCGCTCTCCATGGCTGCAATCCGTGAATCTTGATGCAAAGACTTTGAAAATCGGTGACATTGTTAATGTACGAATCACCGCAACGGGTCCAAACAGCTTGTTTGCCGAGGTGGCAGGGAGTTAGAGTGAGGAGCCGACACTGATTGGGACAGGAGCCTGACCGCTTGAACGCACACGAATTGGTATCAAATTCATCGCGCCAGCCACGCCAAGCCGCGACCGACGCCAATCACTTCGTCCTCACGTTCGAGAATAACAGGATAGCGGGAGAGCTATTCGGTCAGTTCGATCAGAACCTGAAGCTTCTGGAACAGCGCCTCAATATCGACGCTCGCCCGCGCGGCAATTCCGTTGCCATCACTGGCGATGTCGTTGCCACCAATCAGGCCCGTCGGGCGCTGGATTTCCTTTATGAACGGCTGCTCAAGGGCGGAACCGCCGAGGTTTCCGATGTCGAAGGCGCGATCCGCATGGCCATGGCCGCAGACGACCAGCTGACCTTGCCGACGATGGAACGCAAGGCGAAGATTTCCATGGCGCAGATTTCCACACGCAAGAAGACCATCGCTGCCCGCACGCCGACGCAGGACGTCTACATGCGGGCACTGGAACAGTCCGAACTGGTTTTCGGCGTCGGCCCCGCCGGCACCGGAAAGACCTATCTTGCCGTCGCTCATGCGGCGCAGCTTCTGGAGCGCGGCGCGGTTGACCGCATCATCCTGTCGCGCCCCGCCGTCGAAGCGGGTGAGCGTCTGGGCTTCCTGCCGGGCGACATGAAGGAAAAGGTCGATCCTTATCTGCGTCCGCTTTATGACGCGCTTTATGACATGATGCCGGGCGACAAGGTGGAACGCGCCATTCAGGCGGGCGTCATCGAAATCGCGCCGCTGGCCTTCATGCGTGGCCGCACGCTTGCCAATGCCGCCGTCATTCTGGACGAAGCCCAGAATACCACGACCATGCAGATGAAGATGTTCCTGACCCGCCTTGGCGAGAACGGCCGCATGATCGTGACCGGCGACCCGAGCCAGGTGGATTTGCCGCGCGGCGTGAAATCCGGTCTTGTCGAGGCCCTGCAAATCCTTGGCGATGTCGAAGGCGTGTCCGTCGTGCGCTTCAAGGATGTCGATGTCGTTCGTCATCCAATGGTGGCGCGTATCGTCCGGGCTTACGAATCCCACACGGCCGTGCCGGATGAAAGCCTCGTGAAGGGCAGCTGACGTAAAGCAATGACAGCTCTGGATATTCAAATCAGCGTCGAGGCCGAAGGCTGGTCCTCGGAAGAGGACTTGGCTGCTTTTGCCACCACGGTGCTGGATGCGGCGGTCGATTTCCTGAAGCGGGAAGAGGACCAACCCTTCCCGAAAATGCCGGTGGAACTGTCGCTGGTCTTCACCGACGACGAAAATATTCGCGAAATCAACGCTGAGTGGCGCGACAAGGACAAGGCAACCAATGTCCTGTCTTTCCCGGCTTTTCCGCTGGAGCCGGGCGGAATGCCGGGCCCGATGCTGGGCGATATCGTCATCGCGCGCGAGACGGTTGAACGCGAGGCCCTTGAACTTGAGAAGAGTTTCGGGGATCATCTGACCCATCTGCTCGTTCATGGGTTCCTGCATTTGTTCGGTTACGACCACATGGACGAGGAAGAAGCGGAAGAAATGGAGTCGCTTGAGACTCGCATTTTGGCGGTGCTTGGCCTATCTGATCCTTACGCGGGTCAGGAACCGCTTTAAATATTGTCTGGAGCCATGAACGAACATTCTGCACGACCTGCCAGTGAGGGCAGAGAAAACGGCGAGCAGTCCTCTTCGGAGGAGGGCAGTAGTCACTTACGTCAAGACTTCACTGCAAAGCCGAGATCGACGATCTGGTCGCGTATCGCGCGGTTGCTGAAACCGTCACAGGGCGAGCGCCTGCGCGAGGATTTGACCGACGCGCTGATGGACGACACCGAAATCGGTGCGGCCTTTTCGCCTGAAGAACGGGCGATGCTGAACAATATCCTGCGTTTCCGCGAGATTCGAGTCGAAGATATCATGATCCCGCGTGTGGATATCGACGGTCTCGATGAGAATATGACGATTGGCGATGCGCTGATCCTCTTCGAGGAAACCGGGCGTTCCCGCATGCCGGTCTATGACGAGACGCTGGATAATCCGAGGGGCATGATCCATATTCGCGATCTGCTGGCCTATGTCGCCAAGCAGGCCCGCAACAAACGCCGGGCCGGTTCGCGAAGCGTCGCTTATGGTGAGGTGAAGGCGCCGCGTTCACCGCGGCCGAATTTCGACCTGGCACGTGTCGATCTGGAGCAGACGGTCGCCGCTGCCGGGCTGGTGCGCAAAATTCTTTTCGCACCGCCCTCCATGCTGGCCTCCGACCTTTTGAAGACGATGCAGGCGCAGAGAACCCAGCTTGCGCTGGTGATCGATGAATATGGCGGCACCGACGGTCTCGTCAGCCACGAGGATATCGTCGAGATGGTCGTGGGTGACATCGATGACGAGCACGACAAGGACGAGGCGATGTTCTCCCGTCTTTCCGCCGATGTGCTTGTCGCGGATGCGCGCGCGGAACTCACCGAACTTGCCGAGGCGATCGGGCCGGAATTCGATGTTCGTGAACATCTGGAGGAAATCGATACGCTCGGCGGTCTCATCTTCTTCGCGCTCGGCCGCATTCCGGCCAAGGGCGAGGTGGTCCGGGCCGTGCCCGGTTTCGAGTTCCAGATCCTCGATGCGGACAGCAGGCGTATCAAGGGCGTTCGTATCGTCCGGGATCACGGTTCCGAAGGTGAGGATGATCGCGCTCCGGGCGAAGCGGGCGCCAATGAGGTGATTGCGCTGCCTGCGCCGGATGTCCGCCTTATCACGCACCAGCAGAACGCCGATTAAGGAAGGTCGACGGGGTTTTCTCCGTCGCTTCCACCTTTCGACATATCAATCCGACAGGTATGAATGCCCGTGTTCGGCGTCGAAAACAACACATGGCGCTTCGGTCGCCATGCGTCCTGTGGACTGCGAATCTTTTTTCCTTTACGTCGGGTCTGAGGGGAAATTCCGTGACGCGGCCTTGCCGGCGGCGGGCTTTTCCGGACGCGATAAACGGAGATGGCATGGAGCGTCTTGCAGGCAGGGTAATGCTGGCCGGCGGCATGAGCCGCGCAGTTATGGCGATTGCCGCAGGTGCGGTCGGGGCGCTCGCTTTGCCTCCATTCGGCTTTTTCGCGGCGCTGTTTTTGTCTTTCACCCTGCTTGTCTGGCTCGTGGATGGCTGCACCGGCAAGCCGGGCGGCGGCCTCTTCAGCCGCATCCTGCCGGCCTTCGGCATCGGCTGGTGTTTCGGGCTCGGTTATTTCGTCGCGGGCCTGTGGTGGCTTGGCAATGCTCTCCTGCTGGAGGCCGATGAATTCGCGTGGGCGCTGCCGCTCGCCATTCTTGGCCTTCCCGCTTTTCTGGCGTTGTTCTACGGTTTTGCGGTTGCCGCAGCCAATCTCCTCTGGTCGGAGGGCCTCGGCCGTATCGCTGCACTTGCTGCCGCATTCGGCTTTTCGGAATGGCTGCGCAGCTTCCTGGCCACCGGCTTTCCCTGGAACGCCATCGGCTATGGCATCATGCCCATCCCGATCATGATGCAGTCGGCACATCTGCTTGGCCTTTTCAGTATAACGACGCTTGCGGTTTTCATCTTCGCCTCGCCGGCGCTGATAGGCACGAAAAAAGGCATGTGGCCGGGTCTCGCCTTGGCAGGGCTGCTGCTGGCCGGCCATTTCGGTTATGGCTTCTACCGTCTCCAGATGCCGGCGGAATTGCCCGCAGACGCACTGACCGTTCGGATCGTGCAGCCTTCCATCGATCAGTCACGCAAGATGCTGAACGCAGACAGGGCGGAGATTTTTGGCGAGCATCTACGGCTCTCTGCTCTGCCGCCCGGCGAAGGGAAAAAGCGCCCTGATATCATCGTCTGGCCGGAAACCTCCGTGCCGTTCATTCTGACGCAAAACCCGGATGCTCTGGCGGAAATCGCCAAAACGCTGGAGGATGGGCAGGTGCTGTTCACCGGCGCCGTCAGAATGGAAGATCAGGGGGCAGGCCGCCCGCCGCGTTATTACAATTCGGTCTATGCGATCGACAGCCAGGGCGAGATCATCGGCGCGACCGACAAGGTGCATCTGACCCCCTTTGGCGAATATGTTCCCTTTGAAGGCATCCTGCGGGAATTCGGCATCGACAATGTCATCGCCCTGCCGGGGGGCTTTTCCGCCGCTTCCTCGCGCACGCCGCTCACGCTTCCTTCAGGCAAGACCTTCTATCCTCTCATCTGTTACGAGATCATTTTCCCGGGTGAGATGACGCCGGGGCTGGCCGGCTCGGCCGCCATCCTGAATGTGACCAATGATGGCTGGTTCGGCGATACGCCCGGCCCCTATCAGCATTTTCTGCAGGCGAGAGTCCGGGCCGTTGAGACAGGCGTGCCGGTGATTCGCGGTGCCAATACCGGAATTTCCGCCGTCATAGACCCTTATGGCCGCATTATTGCGGGGCTCGACTACGGTCGGGTGGGAATTGTTGACGCCACTTTGAGTGGTGGGTCAAACGACGCATTTACTTACGACACACATCGGACGTATTTCTGGTTGATTTTTTCTATCTTGATGATCGTTGCGGTATTTCCCGCCTTGAGTTTCGCTCGGCGCCAGAATTGACCGGGAACCCCTGTAATTGCATAGTGAATACGTCAGTCGTAAAACAAGTTTAGACGCTGTCGAATTGCCGACTCATTTCTTCGAATAGTAATGAAGCGAGATATCAACCCTTTCCGAGTGTCAGGACCGCATGATGACCGAGAATAAGAAAAAGCCTAACCCCATCGACATTCATGTCGGAAGCCGAATTCGCCTTCGCAGAACCATGCTCGGAATGAGCCAGGAGAAGCTGGGTGAAAGTCTCGGAATTACCTTTCAGCAAATCCAGAAATATGAAAAAGGCACGAACCGCGTTGGCGCCAGTCGCCTCCAGAATATTTCCGCGATCCTCAATGTGCCCGTTTCCTTTTTTTTCGAAGATGCACCCGGCGATCAGGCTGGCGGCACACCCGGCATGGCAGAGGCGTCGAGCTCCAATTACGTGGTCGACTTTCTGTCCTCGGCTGAAGGTCTGCAGCTGAACCGCGCCTTCGTGAAGATCGCCGATCCGAAGGTTCGCCGCCGCCTCGTCGATCTCGTCAAGGCGCTCGCCGCCGAAGGTGACGCCGAGTAAGCGCAGCCCGCGCGACGCAGAAAATTTCCGGCACGGGATGCCGGGCACTCAACGGTCCGCAAGGACCGTTTTTTTGTGCTCGATTAGAAAGGAATTCTCACATAAAGATATATTTATGTGGTTGTGTCCTTGTTTTTCACGGCCGAAATGACTAACAAACTCCAAGACCGTTCTTTGAGGGGAATCCCGCATGCGTGCCAATTATCTGTTCACCAGCGAGTCCGTGGCCGAGGGTCATCCGGACAAGGTTTGTGATCGTATTTCCGATGAAATCGTGGATCTCATCTATCGTGAAGCGTCCAAGACGGGCGTTGATCCCTGGACCGTGCGCATCGCATGCGAAACGCTTGCGACGACCAACCGCGTCGTTATCGCCGGTGAGGTTCGGGTTCCCGATACGCTTCTGAAGAAGGACAAGGACGGCAAGGTCCTCAAGGACGCCGCTGGCCATCCGGTCATCAACCCGTCGAAGTTCAAGTCCGCCGCCCGCAAGGCGATCCGCGACATCGGCTACGAGCAGGATGGTTTCCACTGGAAGACCGCCAAGATCGACGTTCTCCTGCATCCGCAGTCTGCAGACATCGCGCAGGGCGTGGACAACGCCTCCGACAAGCAGGGCGACGAGGGCGCCGGCGACCAGGGCATCATGTTCGGTTACGCCTGCAAGGAAACGCCGGACCTCATGCCGGCTCCCATCTATTATTCCCACCGTATCCTGCAGCTGCTCGCCACCGCCCGTAAAAGCGGCGAAGGCGAAGCGGCAAAGCTCGGCCCCGACGCCAAGAGCCAGGTTACGGTTCGTTACGTCGACGGCAAGGCGGCGGAGGCCGTGTCCATCGTTCTGTCCACGCAGCATCTCGATGCAAGCTGGGATTCGAAGAAGGTTCGCGCCGTTGTCGAGCCCTATATCCGCGAAGCTCTGGGCGACCTGAAGATCGCTGACGATTGCCAGTGGTACATCAACCCGACCGGCAAGTTCGTCATCGGCGGTCCCGATGGTGATGCCGGCCTGACGGGTCGCAAGATCATCGTTGACACCTATGGCGGCGCTGCGCCCCATGGCGGCGGTGCATTCTCCGGCAAGGACACGACCAAGGTCGACCGTTCCGCCGCCTATGCCGCTCGTTATCTCGCCAAGAACGTCGTGGCTGCCGGTCTTGCCGAGCGCTGCACGATCCAGATTTCCTACGCGATCGGCATCGCCCAGCCGCTGTCGATCTATGTCGATCTGCATGGCACGGGCAAGGTTAGCGAAGACCAGGTCGAGGCCGCGATCCGCAAGGTCATGGACCTTTCGCCGTCGGGCATTCGCCGTCATCTCGATCTCAACAAGCCGATCTACGCCAAGACGTCTTCCTACGGCCATTTCGGCCGCAAGGCCGGCCGTGACGGCTCCTTCTCCTGGGAGAAGCTCGACCTGGTGAAGCCGCTCAAGGAAGCTTTGAGCGCTTGAAGCATTTCCAGTAAAATTGCGTAGCGGTTTTACGTCCGGAAAATGCGTCAACCAGATATCGCGCTTGTTATTTGACGGCGATTGAGAGATACCGTCACCAACTTTTGTAACCCGCACAGCGCCTCATGTGGCGCTGTGCGGGTTAAGTCTATTTGTTCTTGAGAGTATGAGATGACGGAAGAACGGCGTTCGCGCGCGACGGAAGCGTTTTTTGGCAGACGCAAGGGCAAGCCCCTGCGCAATCAGCAGGTCGATACAATCGAGAACCTGTTGCCTTTGCTGAAAATCGATCTGGAAAGCGCCCCGCCGCAAAATCTCGCTGCTCTTTTCCCCGCGGATGTGCGGTCGATCCGTCTGGAGATCGGTTTCGGCGGCGGCGAGCATCTCGCCCACCGCGCGGTTGAAAACCCGGAGACGGGTTTCATCGGCGTGGAACCTTTCGTTAATTCCATGGCCAAGCTGCTCGCCGCCGTGCGCGAACGCGAGTTGATGAATATCCGCCTTTACGACGATGATGCGACGCAATTGCTGGACTGGCTGCCCGAGGGGTCGATCGATCATATCGACCTTCTCTATCCTGACCCGTGGCCGAAGAAGAAGCACTGGAAGCGTCGTTTCGTTTCAGACGTCAACCTTGCCCGCTTCCATCGCGTGCTGAAACCCGGCGGAAAGTTCTGCTTCGCTTCCGATATCGATACCTACGTCAACTGGACGCTGCAGCATTGCGCCCGCCGTGGTGGTTTCGAATGGACGGCGGCGAGCGCTGATGACTGGCGCACGCCATACGCCAACTGGCCGGGCACGCGCTATGAGAACAAGGCGAAAAGAGAAGGCCGCAGCTCGGCCTATCTCACCTTCATTCGTCGTTGAGCGACTGATCCCTTAGAGTGCCGCATCCACTTCCGCAGCAAGCGGAATGGAAGGCTGGGCGCCGGCGCGGGTGCAGGCGAGCGAACCTGCGACGGCGGCGCGCTTCAGCGCCCTTTCGAAATCCATACCCTGATCGAGGCTCGCGGCGAGATAACCGCAGAAGGTGTCGCCCGCACCGACCGTATCGACCGGTTCGATCTTGAGGCCGGAAGCCCGGAAAACCTTGCCGTTGCGCATGGCGATCACGCCATCGGCACCAAGCGTCACGATCAATGTCTGGCCGGTGCTGTCATGCAGGGCTTTCAGTTCGTTTTCCCGCTCAGAACCGGAAAGTCCGTTCTTTCCGATCAACAATTCGAACTCGGTTTCGTTGGCGATGACGATATCGGCAAGGCCTGCGAGGCGCGGCCCATCGGCGGTCAGTGGCGCAGTATTGATGACGGTGGTGACGCGCTTTGCCTTCGCAGCCGTCAGCGCCGCTTCGATAGCGGATGCGGGTATCTCGAACTGCAGCATCAAAATATCGCCCGCCGACATTTCCGCCAAAGCTTTCGCGGCGTCGGATGCGGAGACTTCACCATTGGCGGCGGGAATGACCGAGATCATGTTTTCCCCGCCTTCGCCGATAAGGATCACTGCCGTCCCCGTAGGGCCGGGCGTGGTCTTCACCAGTGAGAGATCGGTGCCGGCGTCGCGCAGCAATGTCAGCGCCGGCGCGGCAAAGGTGTCATCGCCCGCAGCTCCTGCCATCTTGACCGTGGCGCCCGCACGCCGTGCGGCCAACGCCTGGTTGGCTCCCTTGCCGCCGGCGGCCGTGGAGAAGGTCTCGCCCGTCACGGTTTCACCGGGCTTTGGCAGGCGTTTGGCGGTGGCGACGAGGTCCATGTTGATGGAGCCGAAAACAGTAATCATGGAGGGCGTATCCGTATAGAATTCAAGCAAGGCGGCGACTTTGCCCGAGCGGATCACTCGTCGTCAACCACCCGCAACTTTGCCGTTCCCGCCCTGTTCTCGGCAAAGCGTCGAGCCTGCTCGATTTCCCCATGCGAAGTCTCTTTTTCCGTCGGTGAAAAATCGAGACCTTCGATTTTCTGGCCGCGCGCCAGCACCTTGTCGGAGGAGATCAGCATCATGTCGATATCTTTTTGGGCCAATCCAAAATGGGCCTGCAGCTTGCGCGTCCGGTCGTCCAGCCGCCGCACATCGTCCATGAGCAATGCAACTTCACCCTGAATGAGATGTGCCTGCTCGCGCATGCGCTGATCCTTGAGTACGGACTGGATGACCTGTACCGACAGCATCAGCAGCGATGGCGAAACGATGACGACACGGGCGCGGTGGGCGCGTTGCACCAGATATTCGAAATGCTGGTGGATATCGGCGAAGATCGATTCGGACGGCACGAAGATGAAGGCCGTATCCTGCGTCTCGCCGCGGATGAGGTATTTCTCGGCCACATCGCGAATATGCACTTCCATATCGCGGCGGAACTGCTGCACGGCGGCGCGTTTGGTTTCGGGTGTTTCGTCCGCCTTGATGGCGTTCCATGCCTCCAGCGGAAACTTGGCGTCAATGACGAGCGGCGGAGCATTGTTGGGCATCTTGATGGTGCAGTCCGGCCGATAACCGTTCGAAAGCGTCGGCTGCAACTGGAAGGCCCCGGCCGGAAGCGCATCGGCAATCAGCGTCTCCATGCGGGCCTGTCCGAAGGCGCCGCGCGTCTGCTTGTTGGAAAGGATGGCCTGCAGCCCGACGACGTCCTTGGCCAGATCCTGAATATTGCCCTGCGCGGCGTCGATGACCGCGAGGCGCTCCTGCAGGCGGCTCAGATTCTCATGCGTCGACCGGGTCTGCTCCGTCAGTGTTTCGCCAAGGCGCTGCGACATGCCGTCGAGGCGCTGGTTCAGCGTCTGGCTCATCTCGGTCTGGCGGGTGCCGAGCGTTTCCGCCATGGCGGCAATGCGGCCATGCAGTTCGGACTGTGTTTTGAGGAGATCGGAGATTTCGCCGTCGGCTCCCGCTTTTTTCCCACGGCTCGCCGTCACCAGCCAGGTGGTGACCAGACCGAAAACCAGGGCCGCGAGCAGCGCGCCGAAGCTGATGTCGACGGAGCCGGCCCGTAGCGCGGGATCGAGGAGAACGGAGAAATCGATGCTCATGATTAAATCTAGCAGGTTTCTTGTGATTCGGAAGATCAAAACAAGAACATTCCTGCGGCGGAAATGAGTCGGGCGGGGCGGATGCCGGAGGCGGTTTGAACCTCGTGTTTTTTATTTCCTCCGCGCAAGAGATACGTTATGGGAAGCCATGACCATCAAACCGCTTATCATTTTGCCAGATCCCGTGCTGCGCCAGCAATCGAAGCCCATCGAAAAGGTGGATGCCGAGGTGCTGCGTCTTGCCGACGACATGCTGGAAACCATGTATGATGCGCCGGGTATCGGCCTCGCCGCCATTCAGATCGGCGTGGCGCGCCGCATGCTGGTGATCGACGTTGCGCGTGAAGGCGAGGAAAAGACCCCGATCGTCTTCATCAATCCGGAAATCCTCAAAGTGTCGGACGATGTCTCGACCTATGAGGAGGGCTGCCTCTCCATCCCCGATTATTACGCCGAGGTCGAGCGTCCCGCGTCGCTCACGGTGCAATATGTCGGCCGTGACGGCAAGCAGCAGACGGTCGAGGCGGATGGCCTGCTCGCCACCTGCCTGCAGCATGAGATCGATCACCTGAACGGCGTTCTCTTCATCGACCATATTTCGCGGCTGAAGCGCGACATGGTCATCAAGAAATTCACGAAAGCGGCCCGCGCAAAGATCTGATCGGTCCTCTCTGGACCGGAATGGACGACAGGGCAGGGGGCGACGATGGCTCTTCGCATCATTTTTATGGGTACGCCGGATTTTTCCGTTCCCACCCTGCGTGCACTGGTGGAGGCCGGCCACGAGATCGTTGCGGTCTATACCCAACCGCCGCGCCCCGGCGGCCGTCGTGGCCTCGATCTGCAGAAGTCACCGGTGCATCAGGCCGCCGAATTGTTGGGCCTGCCTGTGCTGACGCCGGTGAACTTCAAGGCAGAGGAGGACCGCCAGCAGTTGCGGGATTTCAATGCCGATGTCGCGGTTGTGGTGGCTTACGGTCTGCTGCTGCCGGAAGCGATCCTCAGCGGCACGCGCCTTGGCTGTTATAACGGCCATGCCTCGCTGCTGCCGCGCTGGCGCGGCGCTGCCCCCATTCAGCGGGCGATCATGGCCGGCGATGCCGAGACCGGCATGATGGTCATGAAAATGGAAAAGGGGCTCGATACCGGCCCCGTCGCGCTGACCGCCAAGGTCGCGATCGATGAGAACATGACCGCGGGAGAATTGCACGACAGCTTGATGCTGGCCGGCGCGCGGCTGATGCGGCAGGCTATGGACAAGCTGGAATCCGGCGACCTGCCGCTCGTCACGCAGGCGGAAGAAGGCGTGCTCTATGCCGCGAAGATCGACAAGGGCGAGACCCGCATCGATTTTTCGAGGCCGGCGCAGGACGTGCATAATCACATTCGCGGCCTTTCGCCGTTTCCCGGCGCATGGCTGGAAATGGACATCGGCGGCAAGGCGGAACGCGTGAAGGTTCTGGCCTCCGAACTGGCAAGCGGCATGGGAGAAGCGGGCGCGGCGCTCGATGACGCCCTTACCATTGCCTGCGGCAGCGGCGCCGTGCGGCTCACCCGTCTTCAGAAGGCGGGCGGTAAGCCGATGTCGGCGGCCGATTTCGTGCGCGGCACACCGGTTCCGACCACAACGAGGCTCGGCTGATGCCACGTTTCCGCATGACCGTCGAATATGACGGCACGCCTTATTATGGCTGGCAGAGACAGGATAACGGCCCCTCGGTTCAGGGTGCGCTGGAGGCTGCGGTTCGCTCGTTGACGGGAGAGAGCGTCTCCATTCGCGGCGCCGGCCGCACCGATTCCGGCGTGCATGCCGTCGGGCAGGTCGTCCACGTCGATCTTTCCCGAGACTGGGAGCCCTACAAGCTTCGCAACGCTCTCAATGCGCATCTCGCCATGGCGGGCGAAGCCGTGGCCGTCCTCGATACCGCCTCCGTGACCGAGGATTTCGACGCCCGGTTTTCCGCCCTTCGTCGGCACTATCTCTACCGCATCATCTGCCGCAAGGCCCGGCTGGCGCTGGAGCACAAGCGGGCATGGTGGGTGTCGAAGGACATGGACCATGAGCGCATGCATGAAGCCGCCCAGATGCTTGTCGGCCGGCATGATTTCACGACCTTCCGCTCCGTGCATTGTCAGGCGAACAGCCCGGTACGCACGCTCGACCGGCTGGATGTGACGCGCACCGGCGATCTCATCGAGATACGTGCGACCGCGCAGAGCTTCCTGCATAACCAGATACGCTCTTTCGCGGGCACGCTGAAACTGGCGGGCGAAGGCACGATGACGCCGGAGGATGTGCGCGCCGCACTGGAGGCGCGGGATCGCAAGGCCTGCGGCCCGGTCGCACCGCCGGACGGTCTCTATTTCATGCAGGTCGATTATCCCGACGTCATTCCGCCGCGTCGCAGGTACCCTGAAGCCGATATGGCTGAGGACGCAGACTGACCGCTAAAACCCAGGCCGGTTCTCAGGCCGGATAAACGCCGAGAAAACGCTGCAGCGCTTCCGATAGAAGCATGCCGGGCACCAGCAGCGTCATGACGATGGCCGAGACGAGTAGCGACTGGTCGCGGATGAAGAACCGCACAATTCGCGAGAAGGCGAAGACCAGCGACAGAAGCAGCGCCAACCAGAGAATGGCGATCAGCCCCTGCAAGGGCGGCAGGAAGAATGCGATCAGGATCAGAACCGCATAGGCGTAGGAAAATGGCAGGGACAGCCAGTTCATCGTGGTGACGAGCGGCGCGAATTTTTCCCGTGCGCCGAAGGCAAAGAGCAGCATGCCGATCAACAGCAGCGGCACGATCCAGCAGATGGCCTCGACCATCGCCAGACGGAAGAAGAAGATGAAGCCCGTTCCGGTGCCCGGCGGATAGCTGGCGAGGAAGGCGGCGCGCAGCCACAGCCAGGAAACCAACATGGCCGGCAGGCACCAGAGGGCGGAATAGAAGGATCGCCACATGCCGCGCTCTGAAAGGTCCAGATAACGTGCGCCTTTATGGTCGCCGAGCAGCAGAAGCCACAGGCCCGTCAGATAAAGCCTTATTTCACTTGCCGTCGGCATGGGCGAACCAGCGTTCGATAAAGGTCTCGTAAATGCGCGTCAGCGTCTCGAGATCGGCAACCGCCACACGCTCATCGACCATATGCATGGTCTGCCCGACGAGGCCGAATTCCACCACCGGGCAATAATCCTTGATGAAGCGCGCATCCGAGGTGCCGCCGGTGGTCGAAAGCTTGGGTTCCTTGCCCGTCACGGCTTCCACCGCGCCGGAAAGCGACGAGATGAGGGCATTGTTCCGGGTAAGAAAGACATGGGCCGGGCGGTCGGCCCAGACGATATCGTATTTCACCGGCGCACGGTCGGGGCGAAGCTCGCCTTCTGCTGCGGCGGCATCGAGGCGGCGGACGATTTCCGCGCGCAGGCTCTCTGCAGTCCACGTATCGTTGAAACGGATGTTGAAGGAGGCCGTCGCCCGCGCCGGGATTACATTGGTGGCGGCATTGCCGGTATCGACTGTCGTTACTTCCAGATTGGAGGGCTGGAAATTGTCGGTGCCATGATCGAAGGGCGGATGCATCAGCGCATGGGTGAGTTGCAGCAGACCGCGAATGGGATTGTCGGCGAGATGCGGATAGGCGGCATGTCCCTGCACGCCATGGACCGTGATGCGGCCCGAAAGCGATCCCCGGCGGCCGATCTTGATCATGTCGCCAAGCTGGTCGGGATTGGTCGGCTCGCCCACCACGCAGGCGTCCCATGTCTCGCCCTTGGCGGCCGCCCATTCCAGCAGCTTGGAGGTGCCGTTGATCGACGGGCCTTCCTCATCGCCTGTAATCAGGAAAGAAACGGAGCCCTGCGGTTTGCCGTGTTTTTCGATATGGCGGGCAATGGCGGCAACGAAACAGGCGATGCCGCCCTTCATGTCCACCGCACCGCGACCGAACATTTCGCCGCCGGCGATTTCGGCCGCAAAGGGCGGATGGCTCCATGCGGCCTCATCGCCCACCGGAACGACATCCGTATGGCCCGCAAACATCAGATGCGGGCCCTCGGTGCCGAGCCGGGCATAAAGGTTCTCCACGTCAGGCGTTCCCGCCTCGCTCGCCACCATCCTGTCCACCTGGAAACCAAGCGGCGAAAGCAGGGTGTCGAGCAGGGAAAGCGCGCCGCCTTCCGCAGGCGTCACCGAAGGGCAACGGATGAGGGCGGCGAGATTGGCAACGGGATCGGTCGTGGTCATGGCAGTCGCTTTATATCAGTCGCGCAGAAGCTCGTTGATGCCGGTCTTGGAGCGGGTCTTTTCATCGACGCGCTTGACGATGACGGCGCAATAGAGGCTCGGGCCCGGTTCGCCGTTCGGGAAAGGCTTGCCCGGCATGGTGCCGGCAACGACGACGGAATAGGGCGGCACTTCGCCATAGGTGATCTCGCCGGTGGCGCGGTCGACGATCTTGGTGGACTTGCCGATGAAGACGCCCATGCCGAGAACCGCGCCTTCACGCACGATGCAGCCTTCGACGACTTCCGAACGGGCGCCGATGAAGCAATTGTCCTCGATGATCGTCGGGCCCGCCTGCAAGGGCTCCAGAACGCCGCCGATGCCGACACCGCCGGAGAGGTGCACATTCTTGCCGATCTGCGCGCAGGAGCCGACAGTTGCCCAGGTGTCTACCATCGTGCCTTCATCGACATAGGCGCCGAGATTGACGAAGGAAGGCATCAGCACCACGTTCTTGGCGACATAGGCGGAGCGGCGCACGACGGCGTTCGGCACGGCGCGGAAACCGGCGGCACGGAACTGGTTTTCACCCCAGTTTTCGAATTTCGACGGCACCTTGTCCCACCAGGTGGATTCGCCCGGTCCGCCGGTCACGATTTCCATGTCGTTCAGGCGGAAGGAGAGAAGAACGGCCTTTTTCAGCCACTGGTTCACCTTCCAGTTTCCGTCAGCCTGCTTTTCGGCCACGCGTGCCTTGCCGCTATCGAGAAGTTGAAGAGATGTGTCCACGGCGTCGCGAACCTCGCCCTTCGTCGATACGTTCACACCATCGCGGTTGTCGAAGGCGGTTTCGATGATGGTTTCGAGGGAGGTGAGATCCGTAAGGCTCATGGAAAATTCCTTAAAGTCGCGTGGTGTTCGTGGTCACGGATGGTCCCGCGCCGCTGGAAGGCTTTGGTCATTTGATCTAAGGGAGTGTTGGAAAGGCGTCAATGTGATTTGGGTGATTTGGCGCGTCAGACGAAAGGCATGGAAATGACACGACTGAAAAACGGCAAGTTGCGGCGCAAGGACGGGGTATGGGACCCGTTGAAGCGCAGTGCCGTGGACAAGCAGCAGGCCGAGGTCGTTCAAAAAACACCGCAGTCGGATTCCCCGTCCTATCGCCTCGCCTATGTGGACATGGATTTCCTCTGCCGTGAGGAATTGCGCCCCGTCAGGCTGCAGCTGGAACTCCTGAAGACGGAAATGGCGCTGACCGAGCGCGGCATCAAATCCACCGTCGTCATGTTCGGCGGCGCCCGCATTCCGGAACCCGGCGGCGAAGCCTGGGCGGCGCGCAACGAGACGCAGAAGCGCAATCTGGAGCAATCCTCGGTCTATTACGAGGAAGCGCGTAAATTCGCCCGTCTCTGCACCGACTATGCCGCGAAATCCGATCACCTCGAATATGTCGTGGTCACCGGCGGCGGTCCCGGTGTCATGGAAGCGGGCAATCGCGGCGCTGCCGATGCCGGCGGCCCGTCTATCGGCCTCAACATCGTCCTGCCGCACGAGCAGGCGCCGAACCCCTATGTGACGCCGGAGCTGAGCTTCAACTTCCACTATTTCGCCATTCGCAAGATGCATTTCCTGATGCGGGCGAAGGCGGTGGTGATCTTCCCCGGCGGTTTCGGCACGCTGGACGAACTTTTCGAGGCCTTGACGCTCATCCAGACGAAACGCATGGAGCCCATTCCGCTCATCCTGTTCGGTGAGAAATTCTGGCGATCGGTGATCAATTTCGAATTCCTGGCGGATTTCGGTACCATCGCGCCTGAAGATATGAATCTTCTTCATTTTGCCGAAACAGCCGACGATGCATGGAAAATCATCTCGGCCCACTACGAACACTGATTATGCTTGGCGCGACGAAGTAATTTTAGGGCTTAATTAGCAATCTTCTTCTAATTTTGCCCCGTCGCGCTGCAGCGCACTGTCCCCTGCGGACGGGCCTCCATGACGGAGATTTATCATCCGTTGACGTCAGCCTTTTCGGGCGGGCGATTTGATCGAGGCCAAAATGTTCAATTTCCAAGTGAAGTCGCTTGCGACCAAGCTGATCCTCGTAACCGGCTGCGCCATCACCACGGTTCTTGTCGCATCGAATTCCTTCCTCATTTCGCAGACGAGTGAGCGCGTGCACGCGCTGACCATGGATCAGGCCAATACCGAAGCGCGCGCCATCGCCAATGTCATCGCTGCCGATGTCGGTGAACTCGGCAGCGCCGCGCGCTCCATGGCCGGTGTCATCGGCCGTGCGCATCAGGCGAAATCGATGGATCGCTCCGGCATCGTCAACATCCTCAAGGCCAATGTCGAGCAGAATACCTTTGCTTTCGGAAGTTGGTTCTGCGAGCAGCTGGGCCTCTTTGACGGACAGAGCAAGGAGATTGCGGGCAGGCTCGATCTCGGCACCAATGAAAACGGTGCGTTTGCGCCCTATTGGTCGAAGACCCAGAAGGGCGACATCCAGTTCTCGACCTTCAAGAATGATTATGCGGCGGAATGGTATGCGCTCGCCTCCAAATCCGGCAAGGGCGCTATCACTCAGCCCTATCTCGCGGAAGGCACGGAAGTACCCACAACCATGACCTCGCTTGCCTATCCGGTCATGTCGGACGGCAAGATGATCGGTGTGGCGGGTGTCGATATCTCACTGGCCTCGCTGTCGCAGAAGCTGCAGGCGCTGCATCCTTTCGAGACCGGCCGCGTGACGCTCGTTTCGCAGGGCGGCCAGTGGCTGGTGCCGCAGACGCCCGCGCAGAATATGAAAGCCTATGATGGAGACGGTGCAAGCACCGTTCAGGCGGCGATCACCTCCGGCAAGCAGGGCCTCATCGAAAATCTCGGCCTCGATACGGACGCGCCCTATAACCGTCTCGTTTATCCCTTCGCCGTTCCGGGCCTCAACGCGACCTGGGTGGTGCTGGTGGATATTCCCCATCAGGCCCTGAACGCACCGGTTCAGGAACAGACCTACATGATGATCATCGGCGCGATCGTCATTCTCGCCGCCGTCATCACCGCGCTTTATTTCGCCGTGCGCCATTTCGTCCGCAATCCGCTTGCCTCGCTGGTTTCCGACGTCAGGACGCTGAGCGACGGTCGCTACGATGTGCCGGTTTCCGGACAGGAGCGCCGGGATGAGACGGGTGCGGTGGCTACCGCGCTTGAAGGTTTCCGCGCGAAGCTTGCCGGCATCCGCGAGATGGAGGCCGAAGCCGAGGCCCAGCGTGGTCACGCGGAAACGGCGCGCCAGCGCTCGGAATCCGAGCGTACTGAAAACAGCCGCATGCAGCAGCACATTGTCGGCGTGCTGGGTGCGGGCCTCAATGCGCTTTCGCAGGGCAATCTCACCTACCGTATCGAGGACGAGTTCCCCGGCGAATATGCGAAGCTGCGCGAGGACTTCAACTCGGCGCTTGCGAGCCTCGAGGAAACCGTTTCCACCGTCAACGCAACCGTCGTCAGCATCGGCAACGGCACGGGCGAGATCACCCGCGCCGCCAGCGATCTTTCGCACCGCACGGAACAGCAGGCCGCAAGCCTGGAAGAAACCGCTGCCGCCCTCAATGAGCTGACCGCGCAGGTTAATTCCAGCGCGGAAAACGCCGCAGAGGCGGCCGGAGCCGTCAGCCATGCCTGCGACGATGCGGGCAAGTCGGGTGAGGTCGTGCAGCAGGCCGTAAACTCCATGGAAGGCATCGCGCAATCATCGGCCGAAATCTCGCGCATTATCGGGGTTATCGACGAGATCGCCTTCCAGACCAATCTTCTGGCACTGAATGCCGGCGTGGAAGCCGCCCGCGCCGGTGATGCCGGCAAGGGCTTTGCCGTCGTCGCACAGGAAGTGCGCGAACTGGCGCAGCGGTCCGCCACTGCCGCCAAGGAGATCAAGGGCCTCATCAACACCTCGGCCATGCAGGTGGGCGAGGGCGTCCAGCTGGTTGGCAAAGCCGGTGAGACGATGAAAAAGATCGCCGATCAGGTTCTGCAGATCAACCAGCTGATACGGCAGATTTCCGCTTCCGCCAGCGAGCAGGCAGTCGGCCTGAAGGAGATCAATTCCGCCGTTACCCAGATGGATCAGGTTACCCAGCAGAATGCGGCGATGGTGGAAGAAACTACCGCTGCGAGCGTAACACTGAACAGCGAGGCCGAAACGCTGAAGTCGCTCGTTGCCGGTTTCTCCGTTTCCGGCGGCCATTCCAGCCAGCAACTGCGCGCCACGGCGGCGGCAATGCGCGCACCCGCCGCTCCGGCGCAGGCGTCGGGCCGCCCGGCCGCGCCCCGCGCCCGCCCGAGAACCAGCGGTGCAAACGCTTTGGCGCAGGATGACTGGACGGAATTCTGACGCGCCATTTCAGCCTCAAATGAAAAGGGCCGCTGGTATCGCCAGCGGCCCTTTTTTAATGTCCGCTTCCATCAGAGACGGGCGAAACGTTCCGTCAGCAACTCGAAGAAGCCGTCGGCATCCACATTGCGCATCACGCGGGCATTGCCGGGCCGTTCGGTAACATTCCACCAGTCCACCACGGTCATGCCCATGGTGAGTTCCGAATGGACCTCGATTTCGACATTGCACTCGCGACCCTGAAACAGTTCGGGTTTGACGAGATAGGCAATGACGGTCGGATCATGCAGCGGGCCGCCGTCCGAACCGTATTTCTCGATGTCGAAACGCTCGAAGAATTCCAGCATTTCCGCCATGGCTATGGCCGGCCGCGTGCCAATGTCGCGAATGCGGCTGACTCGAGCCTTGGTCGTCAGCAACTGATGGGTGACATCGAGCGGCATCATGACGATCGGCATACCGGAGCGGAAGACGATATCGGCGGCCTGCGGGTCGACATAGATGTTGAATTCCGCCGCCGGGGTGATGTTGCCGCCCTCGAAGAAGCCGCCGCCCATCATCACCAATTCCTTGACGCGGTCGGCGATCTCAGGCGTCTTCAGGAGCGCCAGCGCCACATTGGTCAGCGCACCGAGCGTGCAGAGCGTTACGGTGCCGGCGGGTTCCCGCATCAGCGTTTCGATGATGAAATCGACCGCATGCTGCTTTTGCGCTTCCATGGTCGGCTCATCGAGAACCGGGCCGTCGAGGCCGGTGCTGCCGTGAACGTGCTCGGCGGTGATGGGCTTGCGCACCAGCGGCTTCTCGGCGCCCTCATAGACGGGAATATCGGTGCGGCCGCACAATTCACTGATGATGCGGATATTGCGGCTGGTCAGCTTCAGCGGAACGTTGCCGGCGACGGCGCACAATCCGAGAATGTCGATTTCCTCCGGGCTTGCGAAGGCGAGCATGATTGCCGCCGCGTCGTCCTGGCCAGGATCGGTGTCGATAATGATTTTTCTGCGTTCTGCCATGTCTTGCCCGCCGTTGAGATGAGCGCTTTTTTCGAGCGGCGGGTGCTCACTTGTCAAGCCTCATTCCCCGGTGTCCCCTTTGCTCGTTGCCGCGTCTTGCGTATTGCGGTTGTGCTTCCCATATTGCAGGGGCCGGTGCGATTGACCGGCGAGGTTGCCGGAAGCGGGACCGCGAAACGTCGCTTGGTTGCAAGGACAAAAGAGACATGAGCCGCATGACGCCATTCACCCACCCGCTTTTGCTGGGTTTTGATGCCATGGAAAAAACGCTGGAGCGCATGGCGAAGGCCAATGACGGCTATCCTCCCTATAATATCGAGCGCCTGCCGGGCAGTGACGATGTGCCGGAACGCCTGCGCATCACCATCGCGGTTGCCGGTTTTTCGCAGGACGATCTGGATGTGACGACGGCCGATAACCAGCTCGTCATTCGCGGACGCCAGCAGGAACAGGAGAAACGCGATTTTCTCTATCGCGGCATCGCGGCGCGCCAGTTCCAGCGGGTTTTCGTGCTTGCCGATGGCATGCAGGTCAGGGAAGCGCGCCTGCGCAACGGCCTTCTTTCCATCGATCTGGTCCGGCCGGAAATTTCAAACGTGGTGAAGAAAATTAATATTTCCGTCTCAGAGTAGAACGTGAACGCCGGAATCCGACACGAATCGCTCGGCGTGAAGAAGGAGGCTGAAATATGCTGTTGAAAGAAGCGCATGCGCGTCTCACCCAATCCCAGCTCGCCCATATCGGCGAAGGAGAAGTGGGATATATCCGCAAGATCCGCGCGGAAGACGTCAGCCGCTGTTTCCCGGAAGCGCCCGATCTCGATCCGCAATTGGACCTTTGGGCGCTGTTCGGTGCAGATGGTACGCCGATCCTCCTGACGGACAACCGGTCCAGTACGTTTTTCAAGGCTGCCGAAGACGATCTCCAGACCGTCAGCCTGCATTGAAGAAAAAAGCCCGCTTTTGAGCGGGCTTTTTCTTTAGCGGGTTAAAGGAACGGGCGGTCCGGCATGTCGTCGATGGAGATGACGCCGTCCTTGTTCTTGTCCAGCCGTTCGAACATCTTTTCGCCGGCGGCGGTGAATTCGGCCTTGCTGACCTGACCGTTCTCGTCGGTATCGGCCCAGCGGATCAGCGCGAAACCTGCGCCCTTGCCGCCATGCTTGCCCCAGCCCTGATGGCCGAAACGGCCGCCATGTTCGCGCTCGGCATGTCTTTCGGCGCGCTTGCCCTCGGGGCCCTTGCCGTCTTCGGCTTTGGCGTCCTCACGCTCGGGGCGCGGATTGGCGGCGCGGAAAGCTTCCATCTTCGCCTGGCGATACTCACGCATTTCCTTCGGCGTGATCGAGCCGTCCTTGTCCTTGTCGATCTCGGTGAAGAGCGCGTCCTGACGGGCGACGAATTCCTCCTTGGAAATCTTGCCGTCCTTGTTGCTGTCAGCCACCTTCAGCAGGTGAACGAAGGCCGCTTCCTGGCGGATCGGCATGCGCTCGCCATGGCCTTTGCCCGGAGCGGGTGGGGCGGCAAAGCTTGCCGTCGCGGCCGTGCCGATCAAAAGGGCTGCGCCAAGAGCAGACAGGGCGATTTTTCGTGTGGTCATCGTCATTACCTTTCTTTGGTGTCCCTGAAGAGAAGATAGTGACGTCCAGCACGCCTCACCACTTAAACATCCGTAAGGTGGATGAAGCTTCGGTAATGTTCGCTGCTCAGCCTGCGATGGTTTTCGTCAGGAAACCGGTCAGGTCGTCGGTGATGTAGTCGATATGCGCATCCGTGACGGCGGGGATTTCCCAGCGTTCCATGATGATGCCCTCGAGATTGGCGGGGACGAGCAGAACGGTCTTCATGCCGAGCGCTTTGGGCGCCGCGAGATTGCGGGGTAAATCCTCGAACATGGCGGCTTTTTGCGTGTCGAGTTTCGCAAGCGCCGCGAACTTCTCATAGGTCGCGCTGGCCGGTTTCGGCAGATAGCCCGCGGCGACGATATCGAAAATATCCTCGAAGTAATCGAGAATGCCGAGCGCACCGGCCGCCGCCTGCGCATGTTTGACGCTGCCATTGGTAAGGATGAATTTGCGGCCCGGCAAAGCCTTGATTGCCTCGCCGAGTTCCGGATGCGGCTTCAGCGCCGAATAATCGATGGCATGGGCGCGTTCCAGAAACTCGTCCGGGCTGATGCCGTAGTGGATCATCAGGCCCTGAAGCGTCGTGCCGTGGTCATGATAATAGCGTTTCTGCAGTACCCGGGCCTCGTCGGGATCGAGCTTCAGAAGCTCCGCCACATAGGCCGTCATGTTACGGTCGATCTGCGAAAACAGATTGATGTGATGCGGATAGAGCGTGTTGTCGAGATCGAAGACCCATTCGCTCACATGGTCGAAATCGGCGACTTCGGGCAGGTTTTTCGGCTTTGTGTCCATGGGCTGCTTTATGCCCGTTTCGAAGGCCGAAGAAAATCGAAAAGACGACGATTGATCAGAAAATCGGGCTTGGCTGCGGCCTCCGGTGCATGATACCGCCAAGGCCATGGAACTCTGGATAGGCATCACTTTCGCAAGCGCGTTCTTGCAGAACCTGCGCTCGACCCTGCAGAAGCACCTCAAGGGCATGATGGGCACCACGGGCGCGACCTTCGTGCGCTTCGTGTTCGGCATGCCTTTCGCTCTCGCTTATCTTGCTTTCCTGCATTTCGGGCTCGGTCGCCCTCTGCCGGTGCCCAACATGTCCTTTGCCGTGTGGGCGACGGTCGGCGCCATGGCGCAGATTGCCGCCACCTTCCTGCTGGTGCACCTGTTCTCGTTTCGCAATTTCGCGGTTGGAACGGCCTATTCCCGCACAGAACCGGCGCAGGCAGCACTGTTCGCGCTTATCTTCATCGGGGAAAGCGTCAATGGCGGCACATTGGCGGCCATCGCCATCTCGGTCGCCGGCGTCATGCTGATTTCGGTGGCACGCACGGAAGTCACGCCCGCTTCCTTCTTCACCTCGATCTTCAGCCGGACGGCGGGTATCGGCCTTGCCTCGGGCGCTTTCTTCGGCCTGTCATCGGTCGCCTATCGATCGGCGTCGCTCGCGCTTGCGCCGAGCCTTCCCGCTCCGGACGCGATGATGCAGGCAGGCTTTACCCTCGTTGTCGTCATCGTCATGCAGACGGTGTCGATGTTCCTGTGGATCGTCTGGCGCGAGCGGGAAGAGTTGCGGCGCATCGCCAGGGTGTGGAAACCGTCGCTTGCGGTCGGTTTCGTGGGCGCTACGGCCTCGTTCGGCTGGTTTACGGCGATGACCCTGCAGCAGGCCGCCGTGGTGAAGGCATTGGCGCAGGTTGAGATGCTTTTCGCCTTCGCTTCGACCGTGCTTTTCTTCAAGGAGAAGATCAACCGGCTCGAACTGTCCGGCTGCCTGCTGATTGTCGTGGGCGTGCTGTCGCTTCTGGCATTCGGCTGAATGCCTGTCGTGGCGGACAGGCTTGCCGTCCGCCACCTGAAACCTATCAGGGCACGATGAGCGTGCCGGCGCCTTCCGTGAAGATTTCCAGAAGGACGGAATGCGGCGTCTTGCCGTTGAGGATCACCACGCCCTGAACACCGGCCTTGATGGCGTCGATGCAGGTCTCGACCTTCGGGATCATACCGCCGGAAATCGTGCCGTCCTTGATGAGCGCACGCGCCTGCGAGACGGTGAGTTCCTTGATGAGTTCCTTGTTCTTGTCGAGAACGCCGGGAACGTCGGTGAGAAACAGCAGACGCGAGGCGTGAAGCGCACCCGCAATCGCGCCGGCGAAGGTATCGGCGTTGATATTGTAGGTGGCACCATCGCGGCCAGGCGCGACCGGGGCGATGACCGGGATCATTTCCGACTTGGCGAGCAGGTCGAGCAGGGTGCGGTCGACTTCGGTGACTTCGCCGACGAAGCCGAGATCGAGCACACGTTCGATATTGCTGTCGGGATCGATGACGGTCTTTTTCGCCTTTTCGGCGAAGACCATGTTGCCGTCCTTGCCGCACAGGCCGATGGCCCATTCACCCGTCTGGTTGATGAGGGCGACGATTTCCTTGTTGATCGAGCCGGCCAGAACCATTTCGACGATCTCGACCGTCTTGGCGTCTGTGACGCGCAGGCCGCCCTCGAATTTCGATTCGATGCCCATCTTGGTCAGCATCGCGCCGATCTGCGGGCCGCCGCCATGTACGACGATGGGGTTAATGCCCGATTGCTTCAAAAGGGCGATGTCTTCCGCGAAAGCCTTGCCGAGCGTGGAATCCCCCATGGCGTGACCGCCATATTTCACCACGATGGTCTTGTTCTCGTATTTCTGCATGAAAGGCAGAGCCTGTGCGAGCAGCCGCGCCTGAGTTTCGCTTTCGGAAGACGTCATCTAAAAACCTCGGTCTGTGGTTGCGGCCGTTGAAAGCCTGTCACCGCTCTAAAGCAAGTCTTTGACGGATGAAATAACCTCCTGGCCTTATTGTGTCGGCAGCGGTCAAATTTCTTTTTTTTGGCTGTCCCGGCCCCGTAATGAGATTGACATAAAGGCCCAATGGGACCAGCCTTGCAGAGGAAAGGGGAGGGGTTAATTCAGGGCGACGTGGGATGTCGCGCGCCGCGGGAGCGATGCTGACCTGAACGACCGAGGAGCGAGAGACCACATGACGGCACCCGATCGAGACAAGCAAAGCGGTTTGCGGGATGAAGTCCTTGCGGGCGAATATGTGCTGGGTGCCCTGCCGCCGGAAAGCATGGCGGAACTTGCCAAGCGCGTCAAACGCGACCGCCAGTTCGCGGCCATGGTCAGGCGCTGGCGGGACAATCTGGCGGAAACCGAATATCGCGAAAACGCGACCGTCGCCGCGCTGCTGGAACGGGACCCAAGCCGCTCCGGCCTGCCATTCAGGGGCCAACCGCTGCGGGGTGGCAGCATGTTCGCAGCCATGCTTTCGGAGGTCTGGCATTCCGTGCGCTTCTGGCGCCTTCTGGCGTTGACGGCGACGCTCTGGACCGCCGTTCTGCTTTTCACCATCGCCTGAGAGGCGTGTCTCTCAAAGAGAGATCGTTCTGACGATCTCGGCCCGCAGGCTATCCAGCCCGAATGATTTTTCCGAGGATGTGGCGAGAACTTCCGGATAGGCGGCGGGACGCTTGCGGATTTTCTCCAGCGTTTCGCCGATCAGCCGCGGAACGCCGGCATCCTTGATCTTGTCGGTCTTCGTCAGCACGATCTGGTAGGAAACGGCCGCCTTGTCGAGCAGGGTCAGAACCTCCTCGTCGTTCTTTTTCACGCCGTGGCGGGAATCGATCAGCACGTAAACACGCTTCAGCGTCGCACGGCCGCGCAGATAATCGAAGACGAGCTTCGTCCAGGCATCGACCTGATCCTTCGGGGCCTGCGCATAACCGTAACCGGGCATGTCGACCAGCGCCATCGGCGGCAGATCGCCCGCTTCGCCGGAATAGCCATCCGGAACGAAATAGTTCAGTTCCTGCGTGCGTCCGGGCGTATTGGACGTGCGGGCAAGCCCCTTGTGGCCCACCAGCGCATTGATGAGCGAAGACTTGCCGACATTCGAACGGCCGGCGAAGGCAATCTCCGGCGGGCCTTCGGGCGGCAGGAATTTCATTGCGGGAACGCCGCGAATGAAAATCCAGGGTCGCCCGAACAGGGGCTTTTCGGTTGCCGTGCCGGTCTCACTCATTTCGATTGCACCGGCTTTCGCTTGAACAGCCCCTTGATGTTATCGAACAGCTCGATCTTGGCGCCCTGGCGCTTCATGATGACGGCCTGCTGGGTGATGGAGAGGGTATTGTTCCATGCCCAGTAGATGACCAGACCGGCCGGGAAGGAGGCCAGCATGAAGGTGAAGATCAGCGGCATCCAGTTGAAGATCATCGCCTGCGTCGGATCGGGCGGCGTCGGGTTCATGCGCATCTGCAGGAACATGGTGATGCCCATGACAAGCGGCCAGACACCGATCATCAGGAAGTGCGGAACATCATAGGGCAGAAGGCCGAAGAGGTTGAACAGCGACGTCGGATCCGGCGCGGAAAGGTCGTGAATCCAGCCGAAGAACGGCGCATGCCGCATTTCGATGGTGACGTAGATGACCTTGTAGAGCGCGAAGAAGACCGGGATCTGCAAAAGCATCGGCCAGCAGCCGGCAACAGGATTGATCTTCTCTTCCTTGTAGAGCTGCATCATCGCCTGCTGCATGGCCATGCGGTCATCGCCATGCTTGGCCTTCAACTCTTCCATCTTCGGCTGCACGCGCTTCATGTTCGCCATGGAAGCATATTGCTTGCTGGCGAGCGGGAAGAAGAGAGCCTTGACGACGATGGTGGTGAGCAGGATCGCCACGCCGAAATTGCCAAAATAACGGAAGAAGAAATCCATCAGTTTGAACATCGGCTTGGTGATGAAGTAGAACCAGCCCCAGTCGATCAGAAGGTCGAACTTCGGAATGGCGTAGGTCGTCTCGTAACGATCGACCAGCGGCACTTCCTTGGCGCCAGCGAAAACGAGGCTCTTCAGCTCGATCGATTGGCCAGGCTCGACCGTCAGCGGGTCGCTCTTGAAATCGGCCTGATAGCTCGGCTGATTGCCGGTAATGTGCGAATAACGGGTTTCGAACGGCGTCGTCTGCGGCGGAACGATGGCCGCGGCCCAATACTTATCGGTGATGCCGAGCCAGCCGCCGGTCGCCTTGGCAACCGTTACCGGTGCTTCTTCGACGTCCTTGTACTTTTCTTCCGTCAGGCTGCCGTCTTTGCCCGAAACGCCGAGGAAACCTTCATGGATGACGAAGACCGGGGGAATTGCGGGCTTGTTGTTGCGCGTCACACGGCCATAGGTGGCGAAGGAGATCGCCGCCTGTCCGGGGTTTTCCACCTTGTCGGCGACCGAGATCATGTAATGCTCATCGATCGAAACCGTGCGGGAGAAAATCACGCCCTTGGAATTGGTGTAGGTGAGGGTGACCGGGGTGGTTTCCGTCAGCTTGTCGCCGCTTGCCAGCGTCCACACGGTGGTCGGGCCGGGAACGCCGCCGACTTCCTGTGCTGCAACGTAACCGAGTTCGGTGAAGTAGCCGTCCTTGGTGTCGGAGGGCGAAAACAGCGTGATGATCGGGCTCGAGTCATCGACGGTCTCATGGTAGTCCTTGAGCCGGATGTCATCGAAGCGGGCGCCGGTCAGGTTGATCGAGCCGGCGATGGCGTTGGTCTCGATGGCGACGCGCTGGGTTCTCGCAATCGACTCTTCGCGGGTCGCCGTGGCGGCAGTCTGCGGCGAAGAGGCGGGCGGTGCGCCTTCAACGGCAGCACCTGGTGCGGCGCCCGGCGCCGGCTGCTGTTGCTGCGTCGTCTGCTGTTGCGCCTGGCGGGCCTCTTCGGCGCGGCGCTGCTGCTCGATACGCGGATTCATGTAAAGGAATTGCCAGGCGAGGACGATGACAACCGAAAGGGCTATCGCGATGAAGTAATTACGGTTCTTTTCCATCATTCTTTCCTGGAGCGGGTCTCCTGGGACCGTTTCGGTTTCGCCGTTCCTTCAATTCGCTCGTTAAGGAGAGACTGAAGTTTCGGGAAGGCCGTATCGAGCACGTCCCTGCGGGCGACAATCACATAGTCATGACCGGGCTTCATTGCGAATCCGGCAGAAAGCCTGACGGCTTCCTTGAGACGGCGGCGCATGCGATTTCGCTCGACCGCGTTGCCTTGTCTTTTCGTTACGGTAAAACCGACGCGAGGCTCGGTTTCCGGGGCTTTCCGGTCAAGCACTTCCAGAAGAAAGGTGCCTCCCCGCCGTTTTTCTCCTGCCTGAACGGCAAGGAAATCCGACCGGTTTTTAAGCCGGCCGGGCAGTTTTCCTGTCTTACTCATGTGCCCGCGACTTTCACCGGGTCACAGAGGCGGCAATTAAGCCGAAAGACGAGCGCGGCCGCGCGCACGGCGGGCTGCGAGAACCTTGCGGCCGCCGGCGGTAGCCATACGGGCGCGGAAGCCATGGCGACGCTTGCGGACAAGCTTGGACGGTTGGTAAGTACGCTTCGACATTTATTTAATACCGCGGTGTGCGGCCCTTCTTGAATTTGCAATAATTTGCAAGAGCGTTTCGTTTTTTGCACGGCTAACCCCGCCTGGGCGAGCTTTCAATGGCCGAGCGTGCGCGGCTTATAAGGGCATAGGCCGAGCAAAGTCAATTGCCGAAGGGGTTTTCGCGCTTCACCTTTTGCGGAAAACGCACCGCCATCTCCTTCGCCGACCGCCGATAGAGGACGATTCCGGCGCGCAATCGATAAAATCTGAAATTCTTTCTTAACGCAGCATTGATAAATCTTGTGACGCGAAAAGTTATGCCAGCTTCCCATTTTCATCGCGCGGCTGGTTTTTGTTGGGGGAACGAAGTTGAGAATTCGCGGTCGTATCAATCTACTTGTCGGGCTGATGAGCCTTGTAGCCTGTACCATTGGCGGGCTGTCCATCTATGCGATCAACGAATTCCGGGTTCGGTCGCATCATTTCGAGGAAACCGCCGAGAGGGCTTACAAGGGCGAGGCGCTCAACCGTCTGGTAACGGCAGTCGTCATGGAGGCGCGCGGTGTCTATGCGGCAGCCGATGTGGCGGCAGCCACCCCCTTTGCCGACGGCATGGTCAAAAACCTCGACGCCATGGAAAAGCTCATTGCCAGCTGGGCGCCGCTCGTGCCGGCGGAACAGCAGGCGAGTTTCGACAAGCTTGTCGGTCGGTCCAAGGAATTCCGCACCTTCCGTCTGGAAACCGTGCGGCTGGCGAAGGAAAACGGGCCGCAGGCGGCCAGCCAGCAGGGCAATAACGAGGCGAACCGCGCCAACCGCAAGGCCTATCAGGCGGAGATCGACGGCGTCGTGAAAAACGACCTTGCCGAGCTCGAAGTCGTGAAGGCGGGAGTCGATTCTTTCAGCACCGCCATATTCTGGGTGATCGTCGCGGTGACGGTTGCAGGTGTCGGCGCGGGAGCCGCCTTCGGCCTCTACATCGGAACACGGCAGCTCAGCGCGCCGATCCGCAGGGTTTCGCAGGTGATGAATGCCGTGGCCGATGGAAATCTCGACGCGGACGTCCCCTATCTCGGCCGCAACGACGAAATCGGCGAAATGGCTGCGGCCGTCGAGGTCTTCAAGAAAAACGGCAGCGAAGTGCGTCGCATGAATGCGCAGGAAGCCGCCATGCGCGCCAAGAGCGACGATCTGCAGGCCGGCATGGCCATCGTCGTCGACGCTGCGGCCCAGGGCGATTTCAGCCGCCGCATCAACAAGGATTATGGCGACGACAACCTCAATCGTTTCGCCGCGACGATCAATTCGCTCCTCACCGGTGTCCATAATGGCGTATCCGAGACCAGCCGCGTCATCGAAGGCCTTGCGCGGGGCGATCTGACGGAGAGAATGGATGGCGAGTTCCGCGGCGTTTTCGCCGAACTTCAGGGGAACGTCAACCAGACGCTGACGAAGCTGCGCGAGACGATGCGCGAAGTGCGCGGTAGCACGGAAGGCATCAGCGGCAACGCAAACGAATTGCGCTCGGCGGCCGACGACCTGTCGAAGCGGACCGAACAGCAGGCGGCGGCGCTGGAGGAAACCTCCGCCGCTCTGGATGAGATTACCGCCGTTGTTCGCAATTCGACCGACCGTGCGCAGGAAGCCAGCGCCATGGTTGCCGAAACGAAGCAGAAGACGGAAGAGTCCGCCAATGTCGTGCGCGATGCCGTGTCCGCCATGGACCGCATCGAGCACGCCTCGCGCGAAATCAGCCAGATCATCAACGTCATCGACGAAATCGCCTTCCAGACGAACCTGCTGGCGCTGAATGCCGGCGTGGAAGCCGCCCGTGCGGGTGAAGCGGGCAAGGGCTTTGCCGTCGTCGCTCAGGAAGTGCGAGAACTTGCGCAACGATCCGCAACGGCCGCGAAGGACATCAAGGCGCTGATCACCAAATCCGGCGAGGAGGTCGGGCGTGGCGTATCGCTGGTACAGAGAACCGGCGGCGCACTGAGCGAGATCGAGACCCGCGTTCTGGCAATCAACGAGCACATCCATTCGATCGCCACGGCAGCCAGGGAACAGTCCACCGGCCTGCATGAGGTGAATACCGCCATCAACCAGATGGACCAGGTAACGCAGCGCAACGCCGCCATGGTGGAGGAGACCTCGGCCGCAACCCACAAGCTGAGCAGCGAGGCCGACCATCTCGTGACGCTCGTGGCGCGCTTCAACGTCGGCGCGGAGAATGTGCAGCGCAGCCCCCGCATCGAGCAGCCCGCAAGGCCGATGACGGCCTCCGCTGGACCGGTGGCAGTCTCCGGCAGGACGCAGGCGGTGGCGTCTCCGGCCCGCAAATTGATGAACAGCGTCAGCCGCGCCCTCAATGCCCAGCCTGCGGCGGCACCCGCGCACGGTGACTGGCAGGAGTTCTAGGCGACCAGCGGTTCGCTTCAAAACCGGCTTACCTTCGAACGCCGCCCCTGCCGGGCGGCGTTTGTTTTTCCGGCGATGAAAACCTTTATTTTGCAGCGCATTGGAAAAATATCCATTAGGTCCTATTATCATCGCTGCATATAAACCGAGCCGTTCCACGCAAGCAGCGGCGCGCATACAGGATCATGGCCCGGTGTTTTCTAAAGGCGTAGACAGCTTGGACCGCACGCAAGACGATCCGGTGCATTGCATGCCGGGATTGACCGCCGGTCTTTCGGGACGGCTGCTGCTGCTCACGGTCATCTTCGTGATGATCGCCGAAGTGCTGATCTTCGTACCTTCCGTCGCCAATATGCGTCTTTCATGGTTGCGCGACCGTCTGAATACGGCTGCGGCCGCCGGCGCTGTCATCGACGGCCTGCAGGCCGAACTGCCGCGAAGCGTGCAGAACGACACGCTGATGGCAACCGGGGCGAAGCTTATCGCGCTGCGCAAGGACGGCACCTCACGCCTGCTCGCCGTGGCGGAAACGCCGCCGGGTGTCGATGAGCAATATGATCTTTCCGACGTTTCGCAGGTGGCGGCGGTGCGGGATGCCTTTTCCACCCTGCTGTTCGGCGGCAACCGCGTCATCCGCGTTTTCGATGTCGTCGGCGACAGCGACACGATCATCGAACTGGTGCTCGGCGAAAACAAGCTGCGGGCGGCAATGCTTGCCTATGCCCGCAACGTTTTCCTGATTTCCATCGTCCTGTCGCTGATCACCGCAGGCCTGATCTTCATCTCCATCAACCGCATCATGATCCGGCCGATACGCCGGCTGACGCTCGGCATGCAGAACTTCTCGGAGGATCCGGGCAATCCCGAGCGGATTTTCGTCCCCGAGCAGGGGGCAGACGAACTCGCGGTTGCGGGCCGCCACCTCGCCGACATGCAGACCGAACTGCAGAAAACCCTGCGCCAGCAGAAGAACCTCGTGGATCTCGGCCTCGCGGTCTCCAAGATCAATCACGACATGCGCAACATCCTGTCCTCCGCGCAGCTCATGTCGGACCGCCTGGTGGATGCCAAGGATCCGATGGTCAGGAGCTTCGCGCCGAAACTGCTGCGCACCATCGACCGCGCCGTGGCCTATACCGGCGAGGTTCTGGCCTATGGCCAGGCGACCGAAGGCGCACCGAAACGCAAGATGGTGCAGTTGAGCCTTCTGGTGCGGGATGTGCGCGATATTCTGGCGCTCGATCCGGACAGCGGCATCGAGTTTCAGGACAGCGTCCCATCCGACCTCACGGTCGATGCGGATTCAGAGCAGCTTTTCCGGGTCATCCACAATCTCTGTCGCAATGCCGTTCAGGCCCTGCAATCGGATACCGCGAATGCCGGGCTTCGGCATCTCTCCATCTCGGCCCAGAGGGCCGGCAGCGTCGTCAGCATCGTCATCGACGACAATGGGCCGGGAATGCCGCGCAAGGCCAAGGAGAACCTGTTTTCCGCTTTCAGGGGTTCGGCCCGCTCCGGCGGCACGGGCCTCGGGCTGGTCATTGCCCGCGAACTCGTGCTTGCCCATGGAGGCACGATCGCGCTCGTCGAAAAGCCCGGTCCCGGCACGCAGTTCCGCATCGAGATCGCCGACCGCGCCGCCTCCGTACAGGCGGCCAGAACCGCCTGAAAAACCTGCTCCGCAGCCGGCTAGCGCAATCATTATGCCTGCCCAAACGGACATGGTATCTGGCCCGTGGAAAATGATCCGCATAGAATTTCCAATATAATCAATTGGATACATGAATTGCTGCGGAAAAATGACAATTTCGAAGCGAAATCGCTTGCATTCGGAATGAGGACGTTTTAGAGGATCGCCACGCCACCGGAAACGACCGGAACGGCACGCACCCGTAGCTCAGCTGGATAGAGCACCAGACTACGAATCTGGGGGTCAGGAGTTCGAATCTCTTCGGGTGCGCCATTTCTCCTTTCTGTTGCAATACGTTAGTCTCTTGGGCCTGTTTCTGCTCGTGATGGTACGCAGGAAATGTAATGACCCTGTAATAACAATCCCTTCGGCACTGCCAAATCCTCCAAGCCACTCGAATGGACGAGCGAAGCTCTTAAGAACCTCCGGTTCCCTATGGACGTTAGATTTCTTCGGCTCTTGGTCTCGCCCCCTAGGGAACCCGGTAGGAGGGGGAATGGGGGTGTCTAGAGCAGTAGTGTATTATACCCAAAGATTTTCTCAGAAAAATTCCTGATTTTCGGGGGACGGGAGAGATACCGCCTTACGCTTGGATTTCAGTAAGCTAATATATCCCCTGCGATTCTATGTCGGTGGATGATATGGCTGTAGTTGATCTTTATTCAAAGCGTCAAAAGCGCGTTAGGGGGGAAATCTCCGACGTCTACACATATGATGAGTTACCTAAAACGCTTAGAATTCAAATCGAGTACCTAATAAAACAAGGACTCAATCCCAGAGCGGATTTAAGTAGAGGTCGTGTTTACTCAACTTTTAAAATGATTGTTGATACGTTATGCAAAGAATATGGGGTTTACCGTCTTGCGGGGAAGGATTATCGCAGACTTGATCCGGATGAGGAAATATATAAATTTTCAATAAGTGAGCCAGATACTGAACGTTGCCTCGATGTTGTAGAGCTTTCCATGAGAGCAATCGACAGGCTTACCAGAACCATCGAGTATAGTAGTTACCATCGCTACAATGAGAACGCAGATGCCGTTCTTGATGAGTTGAATACCCGTTTCAAAGAAAACGGGGTCGGCTACCAGTTCGTAGACGGAGAAATAATCAGGGTAGACTCTGAACTCGTCCATACAGAGGCTGTGAAACCAGCCATCCGGCTCCTGAATACAAAGGACTATGCAGGACCCCACGAGGAGTTTCTGTCAGCCTATGAACATTACAGGCAAGGTAATAATAAGGAAGCCTTGAACGATTGCCTAAAGGCGTTTGAATCGACCATGAAGGCCATCTGCGACAAGAGGGGATGGACGTACAAGACGACTGACACGGCAAAGGCATTGATTGACGTATGCCTGTCCAACGGTCTTATTCCCCCATTCTGGCAACAACAGATGACCTCGCTGAGAAGCCTTCTCGAAAGCAGCATTCCGACTGGGCGGAACAAACTAAGTGGTCATGGGCAAGGTGCGGTTCCCCAAGAGGTTCCAGACTACCTCACTGCCTATATGCTCCATATGACGGCCTCTACACTTGTCTTCCTGACCACAGCAGAGAAGGAATTTAAGTGAACGGGTGTGATCGGATTTGTTGGAGGCTACGTGGATATTAAGGACATTGCAGGTCTGGAGAAACCAGCCACTGAATTGATCAACCGCGTTTCTGACGCTGTGGGTGGAATTGCGAAACCTTGGCAGATGAAACGGGTCGCAAAAGCTGAAGTCGAGATAAAGAAGCTTCATGCTTTGGCTGACATTGAGATAACCGAGCAGAGGGAACGCGCCTTGAAGCGGATGATTCTCGAAGAGGAAAAGAACCAAGAGAACATTGAAGCGGTTACCGCAAAGGCTATTCCGCACCTTAAGGGTGATTCCAAGCCACATGATTTAGACGAAGATTTCCTTCGCTTTCTTTTTGAGAGAGCCAAGTTCGTCTCCAACGCCGATATGCAGCAACTATGGGGAAGGATTCTAGCGAGTGAGGCTAATTCCAGCGGGACTTTTTCACGGAGAACGATGGATATTGTTGCCCAAATGAGCCGGGACGATGCCTCGCTCTTTCTTAGGTTTTGCCAAAATGTCTGGTGGATCGGAAGCGCCATGCCGATGATTTCGGAAGAGTGGCCTTTGGAAAGTCAAGGAGGCCATGTTCTCTCATTTCAAGAGTTAGCCCATCTCGATGACATGGGTCTGATAAATTTCGATAACTTTTCGGGGTTTGTAACTAAGAAGCACGCGCAAAAAGAAAGATTCCACTATTACGGATGTGTCGTTGAAATCGAGTTCGGAGAATCCTCCAAAGAGGATGAGCGTGAGGTACGACTTGGCCCTGCGGTCTTAACGAGGTCTGGCAAGGAGCTTATCTCAGTTGTCGAGGTCGAGAAGTCTAAAGATGCATTCGAATGGGGAATGCAGTCGTTAGTCAAGCAAGGGATAAGAGTTTCTCTTCCGATTGAGAGTAAGGGGAAATATCCGGGCGGGGCGTCAAGCTAGTTCAAGAGAAAGGTGATGGTAGCTACAGCATCCCTAGGTCTATCATTGGTTTCCTATAGTCAGAACTTTTGGCTAGTGATGTCTCCATAAGGGGTTTCTTCTATATGGACGTTTGACTAGCTAAATTACTCATTTTTCCTTTGTACTAACCCTACGCCCCCACCTGACTAGCTAAGATTAGAAGGGTAGCTGCTGTCTAGATGTCTGGGCTGTGAATGGCAGATACCGTTTATTCCTAATCACCGGGACAGACCGTCCGATACCCTTCTGATACTCGATACCCTCTATCCTCAATCCCGCCGCGGCAGCAATCGAAGCGCGGCATGGCGGTGGCGCGGTTGCCGCGAAAATTCAGGCGCATGTGATTCTCGCCGCCGTTTAAACCGGCGCTGCCGGCCCGGTTCTCAGCTGACCTTGCCCCGTTGAAATAATCCATTTTGAAGTAAGCTCTGGCCCATTGAGAGGACCAGGGAATGAAGCGCAATCGTTTTACAGACGAACAGATCAT